>JAPPOT010000841.1:0-1582 GCA_028817855.1 Myxococcales bacterium | reverse complement strand
ACACTCGTGTGTGCCCGCGGGTCCCCGCAGCCGACGATCTCGCAGCTGCCGCGCGGGTCGGGTTCGATCCGCCCCTGTTCCAGCGCCTTCCGATCGACCAACGCCGAGTGCGCGCCACCCTGGAGCTGCGAGCCCGTCACGAAGAGCGTCGCCTCGGCCAATCCGTAGCAGGGATAGAAGGCGCGCTCACCGAGACCGCTGCAGGAAAAGGCCTCGGCGAAGGCCTTCAACGTGTCTCCCCGAACGACTTCCGCGCCCGTAAACGCGACCTCCCAGGAGCTGAGGTTCAGCTCAGCGCGTTGCTCGGGCGTGCTTCGACGCAGACACAACTCCCAGGCGAAGTTGGGAGCACCGGAAATCGTTGCACGATACTTCGAGACCGCTTCGAGCCAACGCATCGGGCGCTGAAGGAAGTGGAGAGGAGAGAGCAGGGCGATGTCGTTGCCGACGTAGAGCGACGTCAAGACCATGCCTATCAGTCCCATGTCGTGATACATCGGCAACCAGCTGACAGCGCGAGTGGTGGGCCGGACGTGCATCGCTGGCACGATGGCCGCGAAATTGGAGGACAGGTTTCGGTGACTGACCACCACCCCTTTCGGGTCAGATGTCGATCCCGACGTGTACTGGATGAAGGCGACGTCATCCGGCCCGACTTCGGACCCGGACCAGCGCAGCCCGAAGGAGCCATCCACCTCTTGAGTGCAGAGCCAGTGGCACCCAGAGAGGTGGGGCGTGTCGATGACTTCCTTGGCACCAGCGAGCACGCTGTCGGTCAAGACAAACGAGGCGCCGCAATCGGCCGCGAGTTTTTCCAGGGTGTCCACTCCGTCGCTGCGGCGACGAAAGCTCGGCGGGAAGACCGGAACTGCGATCACAGACGCATACAGACAACCCAGGAAAGCACCGATGAACTCCAACCCTGGCGCGTAGAGCAGAATCGCCCTGTGGCCCGGGGCGTCGAGCTCGGTCAAACGCTGTGCGATTGACCTTGCCCGTAGGTCAATTTGCTCTAGCGTCCACCGCTCGGTTTCCTGTTCACCGTCGCCAAGGTACACGAACGCGGCGTTGCGGCGGTCGCCCCGCGCATTTGACTGCACTCTGGATACCAGCGTGTCGATCATTGCGACGCTCCATTCGACGGCCTGACGTGCATGTTCCAGAGGGGAACCTCCTCGAGCGACCGCTTGGCGAAGCTCTTCGAGGTATTGCTCTCCTGGGGCTTCCAGATCTTCTCGTACGACTCCACCACTGGAGGCTCGAATTCCGGCTCCGGCTCGATCGCGGCTTCTGCCTTCGCGATGTGTGGCTCGAGCTCCTCTGCCTTCTCCCGCACCCGGATCTGGTCCCGTTCGATGAACTCGGGGATGACCTCGCGGCCAAATGTGTCGAGGGATTCGCAGACCTCGTCCATGCCACCCTTGCCCGCTTGTTGGAGCAAGATGAGCTGGTCCATCCCGACCTCTTCGTACTCCGCGAACCGCTCACGAAGCTCGGCGGGTGATCCCACCCCGTCCAGACCGGCCATCGGTGGCTCCGCAAGCTGCAGGGCGGCCGCGAACTCGCCCCAGATGTGGGGACG
>JAPPOT010000729.1 GCA_028817855.1 Myxococcales bacterium | reverse complement strand
TCACCCACCCCGCCCCTCCTCCGCACCCGCGCCCCCCCCCGAGCCCGAGGCCGAGCCCGGATCCGAGACCGGGGCCGAGACCGAGGCCGAGTCCGAGACCGAGACCGAGACGGAGTCCGAGGCCGAGACCGCGAGCGCCCCCTACTCCGTCGCCCGATGCCGCAACCGATCCACCGCCACCGCCACGATGATGATCCCGCCCACCAGGATCTCCTGCACGTAGTTGGGCACCCCCGTGAGCGTGCAGCCGTTCGCCAGGAAGGCCATCAGGAAGGCGCCGATGATCGAGCCCAGGATGCTACCGCTGCCGCCGTTAAGGCTGCCTCCGCCGATCACGACGGCGGCGATGATGTCGAGCTCCTTGCCCAGGGCGGTGGTGGGGTCGCCGACCGTGAGACGCGCGAACTGGAGGGTGCCGGCCAGGCCCGCGAACAGGCCGCAGAGCGCGTAGATCGTCAGCTTGCTGCGCTCGACGCGGATGCCGCACAGCCGCGCGGTGGCCTCGTTACTGCCGATGGCGAAGGTGTGGACGCCGAAGACCGTGCGGCCGAGCAGCAGGGCCGCAGCAGCGGCAAGCAACAACAAGAGCCACACGCCCGGTGAGAGCACGAGCCAGGCGGGGTCGGGCGACTTCGCCATCAGCTCGCTGAGGCCCGCCGCCGGGGCGTCGACCTTCTGTTCCTCGGCCAGGTACTTGGCCAGGCCGCGGGCGATGCCCATCGTGCCCAGCGTGACCACGAAGGGCACGATCTTCAGACGGGTGATCAGCAGCCCGTTGAGCGCGCCCATGGCACCGCCGATCAGAATCCCGGCGCCCACCGCGCCGGGCGCCGACCAGCCCTCGCGCAGCAGCACGGCCGTGACCACCGATGACAGCGCGATCAGGGAGCCGACCGAGAGATCGATGCCGCCGCTGACGATCACGAAGGTCATGCCGATCGCGCCGAGGCCGACGATCACGGTCTGGGTGGCGACGGTCTTGAGGTTGTACGCCGACAGGAAGCGGTCGGGCGCGAGCACGGCGAAGAGCGCCACCACCAAGGCGAGCGCCAGGAAGGGGCCGAGCAACTCCAGCACGCGGCCGAGTCGGGCCTGTTGGGTCTCAGCCATGGGCCTGCCCCGTGGTGGCTGCGGCCATCACCTCGGTCTCGCTCCAGTCGGCGGTCGGGCGCGCTGCCCCGAGCTGGCCGCGGTGCATCACCGCCAGCCGATCGCACACGCCCATCAGCTCCGGCAGGTAGCTGCTGACGAAGAGCACCGCTTTGCCCTGCGCCGCGAGCTCGCCGATCAGCCGGTAGATCTCCGCCTTGCTGCCCACGTCGACGCCGCGCGTGGGCTCGTCGAGCAGCAGTACGTCCACGTCGTGGTGCAGGAGGCGCCCGAGGGCCACCTTCTGCTGGTTGCCACCGGAGAGGCTCGCAACCGGGTCGTCCACGTCGCGGCAGCGCACCGACAGGCGCTCCACCCAGCGCCCGGCGTGGGCGCGCTGGCGCCCGCGGTCGATCAGCCCGAAGCGCACCGAGCTGCCCAGCTCCGAGAGCGTCAGGTTGCCCGCGATCGACAGCTCCACCGCCAGGCCCTCCTCCTTGCGCTTCTCGGACAGCAGGCCCACGCCCGCCGCGAGCCGCTCCCACGGGCGCGGACCGGCATCGCGCACGGCTGCCACGCGCACCTCGCCGCGACGCACCGGGGCGAGGCCGAAGATGGCGCGCAGCAGCTCGGTGCGACCCGCGCCCACGAGCCCGCTGATGCCGAGGATCTCGCCCCGCCGCAGCTCGAAGCTGGCGTCCACGGGCAGGTCGGCGCCGCTCAGGCCCTCCACGCGCAGCGCCAGCTCGCCGGCCTCGTGCGGCACCTTGGGGAAGACCTCCGTCAACTCGCGCCCGACCATCGCCTCCACGATCCGGGTGCGGGTCGCGTCCCGGACGGTGCCCGTCGCGACCGTGCGGCCATCGCGCAGGACGGTGTAACGGTCGGCGATGCGCTCCACCTCCTCGAGGAAGTGGCTGATGTAGATCACGCTGACACCGCGCTCGCGCAGCCGGCCGATCACCGCGAAGAGGCGCTCGGTGTCCTCGCGGGAGAGCGAGCTGGTTGGCTCGTCCATCACCACCACGCGGCCCTCGCTGCACAGCGCGCGGGCCAGCTCCACCAACTGACGCGCGCCCGGGCCGAGCTCGGCGACGCGGCGCTCGGGCGTGATTTCGGGATGCTCGAGCAGCGAAAGCACCTCCGCCACGCGCTCGCGCATCACGCGGCGCGCGAGCCAGCCCAGGCGGTGCTGCTCGCGGCCGAGCATCACGTTGTCGGCCACGCTCAGGTCCGGCGCCAGGCTCAGCTCCTGGTAGATCATCGCCACCCCGCGCTCGCGCCCCTCGAGCGGCCCGCGCGGCGCGTAGGCGCTGCCGGCCAGCTCGATGCACCCGCCGTCCGGCGTGAGCGCACCCGACAGCACCTTCATCAGCGTGCTCTTGCCGGCGCCGTTCTCACCCACCAGGGCGTGCACCTCGCCGGCCTCCACCGTGAGATCCACGCCCGCGAGCGCCACCACCGCCCCGAAGCGCTTCTCCACGCCCCGCATCATCAGCAGCGGCGTGGCGGCGGCGCTCACTTCAGCCACTTGGAGAGGTCAGGCGAGAGCAGCTCGCGCATGGCGGGCTCCGCCATGTTCTCCTTCGTCGCCACGCCCACGCCCGTGTCGATGCGCGCCTCCACCGCCTTGCCGTCGAGCTTGGCCAGCGCCGTCTTCACACCCAGCTCGCCCATGCGGAAGGGGTTCTGCAGCACCAGGCCGTGCAGCTCGCCCTTGCCCAGGGCCTCGACCAGCTTGGCACTGCTGTCGAAGCCGACGAGCTTCACCTCGCCGGCGCGCTTGGCGTCCTGCAGTGCGCGCAACATGCCGAAGGTGGTGGACTCGTTGGGGCAGAAGATGCCGTCCACGTCCTCGTGGCTCACCAGCAGGTTCTCCGACGTCTTGTAGGCCGACTCGGTGGTGGCGCCGCCGTACTGGTTGCTCGAGACAATCTCGATGTCCGGGAACTTCGCGGCCACGGTCTCGAGGAAGCCGGCCTCGCGCTTCATCGTGCTGGCCGAGCCCTCCTGGTAGCGCAGCACGACCACCTTGCCCTTGCCGCCGAGCAGCTCGCCCAGGCGCTCGGCCGCCTTGGCACCGCCCTGGTGGTTGTCGGTGGCGACGAAGCTGGTGCGGCCGTCCCACTGCAGGTCGGAGTCGATGATCACGACGGGGATCTTCTCGCGCGTGGCGTCCTTGGCGGGGGGCACCAGGGCGGTGTCGTCGAGCGGGGCGAGCACGATGGCGTCGACACCGGCGGCGATGAAGCTCTCCACCACCTTGACCTGCTCGTCGCGATCGTCCTCGCGCACCGGCCCCTTCCAGATGATCTCCACGCCCAGCTCCTGGCCCGCCTTGTTGGCGCCGGCGTGGACCGACTTCCAGAACTCGTGGGTGGTGCCCTTCGGGATCACGGCGATCTTGCGCTTGGCTGCGGGAGCGGCCGGCTCGGCAGCGGCGGCCGGAGCATCCCCGGGCTGGGGCGCCGCGGGCTCGCCGCCGCCACCTCCGCCGGAGCTACAGCCGGCAAGGCACCACATCGCGGTCATCAGGATGGCTCTGCTCATTCGCTCCGGCCTCGAGTTTGTGTAGAGTGGAAAGCCTCGTTCTGGACGGCGAGACGGTAACGCAAAACGGAGCATGGGGGTCAGGCACATGACGCAGAAAATCGCGCTCTTCTGGCCGGGTGATGGCCGCCCGAAGCCCAACGAGCTGGCGCTGCCGAGCATCGAGGCCGCGACGGTGCAAATGGAGAAGGCACTCAAGAAGCTCGGCCGCAACAGCTACCGGGTGGAGGGCTTCCTGGCCAAGCCCCACCACGCGATCGAGAAGCTCGGGCCGATCGACGATCCCCTGATCGGCGTGTGCGTGCACTGGTTCTACGGACCGCACACCACCGACGGCGTCGTCGGCAAGGACAACCCTTTGCTGCTGGCCAGCAACTTCTCGGGGGAGTGGCCGGGACTGGTGGGTCTGCTCAACACGGGCGCGTGCCTGGAGACGGTGGGGCGCAAGCACTCGCGTATCTGGACCGACGCCGAGGACTGGACCGGCGACGACACCTTCATGGAGCGGCTGGATGCCTGGTGCTCCTCCGGGCAGATCCACTACGGCGAGGACGACATCTCCTATCACGCGCCGATCTCGGCGGAGGCGGCGGCGCGCGCCTCGGAGGTGGCCCGGCAGTTCCGCGATCGCCGCGCTCTGATCATGATGCTCGGCGACACCTCGATGGGCATGATCAACGGCTACTTCGGCCCGCGCCTGCTCAACAAACACGGCTTCACCGAGCACAAGGTGGACCAGGCCTGGATCATCGACCGCGGCAAGGGCATCGACGACAAGCGACTCGACGCGGCGTTGGCCTTCGTCAAGGACAAGGGCGTGACCTTCCACTGGGGGGAGCCCGGCGCCGAGGACTTCGACGAGAGCGCCACCCGCGAGCAGCTGCGCGACTACCTCTCGGTGATCGACCTGGCCGCCGAGTTCAAGGCGGACTGCATCGGCTGGCAGTACCAGCTGGGCCTGCTGCCCCTGCGGCCGCCGTCGGACTTCTCCGAGGGTCTGCTCAACTCGACCTGCCGGCCTGAGAGCGACGGCGACACGATCGCGTGCGCGACCGAGGCCGACCAGGGCAACGTGCTGCCGATGGAGATGCTCAAGCGGCTGCTCAAGCAGAAGGGGCTTCACCAGGCGGTGATGTTCCACGACGTGCGCTGGGGCGCCGAGCACCAGGGCCGCTTCCTGTGGGTGCTGCTCAACTCGGGCTCGGCCGGCGCCTACGCCTTCAACCACGACCCGGACACGCTGCAAGGCGTGCACAGCTTCCGGCAGTCGCGCGAGTACTTCCCGGTGCCGGGTGGCACCTTCGCGGGCGAGAGCCTGCCAGGCGACGTGACCTGGGCGCGGGCCTACATCAAGGACGACGCGCTGTGGATGGACGTCGGGCGCGGCGAGGTGGTGCAGCTGCCCGAGGAGACGCGCGAGCAGTGGTGGCAGGGCACCACGCGCGAGTGGCCGTTCATGGCGACCGACCTTGGCATCGGGCGCGACACCCTGATGGCGCACTACCTGAGCAACCACGTGGCGGTCGCCTACGGCGACGTCTTCGAGGACATGGTCGCGCTCTCGCAGGAGCTCGGCTTCAAGGTACGAATCTTGGGTTCTTCCTAACCCCGGGCCCCGCTCGATCGGCCCGAGCCGAGGCTCGGGCGGGCACCCCCCACCCGACCACCTGTTAAGGACGCGGGCCCCGAACCGAAATGATGACAGAGCGCTTCTACCTGGGCATCGACGTGGGCACCGGCAGTGCCCGGGCGGGGATCTACGACGGCGCGGGCAAGGGCGTCGGCGTGGGCGTGGAGGAGATCCGCATCTGGCGGCCCGCCGAGGACCATGTCGAGCAGAGCAGCGACGACATCTGGCGCGCCTGCGGCGTGGCGGTGCGGGCGGCGCTGGCCGAGGCCGGGCTCGACGGCAGCGCCATCGCCGGCATCGGCTTCGACGCCACCTGCTCACTGGTGCTGCTCGACGAAGACGATCGGCCGGTGACCGCGAGCACGACGGGCGAGGACGCCCAGAACGTGATCGTCTGGATGGACCACCGCGCGCTCGATCAGACCGCGCGCATCAACCGCAGCGGCCACCGCGTGCTGCGCTACGTGGGCGGCACCATCTCGCCGGAGATGGAGACGCCGAAGCTGCTGTGGCTCAAGGAGCAGCTGCCCGGGAGCTGGCGGCGCAGCGCACGCTTCTTCGACCTGCCCGACTTCCTCACCTACCGCGCGACCGGGCAGGACACGCGCTCGCTGTGCTCGACGACCTGCAAGTGGACGTACATGGCCCACGAACAGCAGGCGGGCGGCGGCTGGGACGAGAGCTACTTCCGCGAGGCCGGGCTGGGCGAGCTGTGTGACGAGGGCTTCCGGCGAATCGGCACGAAGGTGCGGCCGATGGGGGAGCGCGTGGGCGGGCTCACGGAGGCGGCCGCGAGCGAGCTCGGCCTCGCGCCGGGCACGCCGGTGGGCGTGTCGATCATCGACGCCCACGCCGGCGGGCTCGGCATGCTCGGCGCCGTGATCGATGGCGAGGCGCCGGACGAGGCCGCGATGGAGCGGCGCCTGGCGCTGATCGGCGGGACGTCGAGCTGCCACATGGCCTGCTCGCGAGAGGCCTGTTACCCGTCGGGGATCTGGGGGCCCTACTACTCGGCCATGATCCCGGGACTGTGGCTGACCGAGGGCGGCCAGAGCGCGACCGGCGCGCTGATCGATCACGTGATCGACAGCCACGCCCGCGGCACCGAGCTGCGCGCCCGGGCGAAGCGCGAGGGCACCACGGCCTACGCGCTGCTCAACGCGCGCCTGGACGCGCTGGCCGCGGGAGCTGACTATCAGGCCCAGCTGACGCGTGAGCTGCACGTGCTGCCCTACTTCCACGGCAACCGCAGCCCGCGTGCGAACCCGAACCTGCGCGGCATGGTCAGCGGGCTGAAGCTGACCGACAGCGTCGACTCGCTGGCGCTGCTCTACCTGTCGGCGATCCAGGCCATCGCCCACGGCACGCGCCACATCATCGACACCATGAACGGCGCAGGCTTCGCGATCGACACGCTGATCGCGTGCGGCGGCGACACCAAGAACCCGGTCTTCGTGCGCGAACACGCGGACGCCACCGGCTGCCGCATCGTGCTGCCAGCGGAGAGCGAGGCGGTGCTACTCGGCAGCGCGGTGCTCGGCGCGGTCGCATCGGGCGATCAACCGACCGTGCTGGCCGCCATGGGCGCGATGAACGCCGTCGGTGGCGAGGTGCAGCCCGCGGGCGGCGCGGTGGCGGAGTACCACGCGCGCAAGCACCGCATCTTCCACCGCATGTACGACGACCAGCGCGCCTACTCCGCGGCGATGGGCGAAGCTTGAGGGTCGCCGCGCGAGGCCTCGTCGCGCTGCTCGCGCTGCTCGCCGCGCCGCGTGCGGCGAGCGCGTCCCAGGACGACGTGCAGGTGCCCATCGGGGCGCCCGACGCGCTCTTCGGCGAGGTCGAGGGTTGGCTGACCGAGACCGACGGGCAGGCCGACGTGGGGATCTACCCGGTGCGCGGCGACGAGTACCACCGCTGGCACGGGCGCGTGCGCGGGGACATGGCGATCGCGCAGCCGACGCGCGACTCGCTCGTGCGGCTGGGTCTGTCGGTGCAGACCGTGGCCGACGATCGGAACGAGATCTCCTTTCGGCTGGTGCGTCTCTACTACGACGCCTTCACCGGCTACGAGCGGCGGCTCGGTCCGGGCGTGGGCTACGCGGGCTACCGTCACCGCTGCAGTCACGGCGCCGACAGCGCGGTGGGCGGACGCGTTCTGATCCGCTCCGGACCGGAGCTGGGATACCGCTTCGAGCGCCCCATGGGTGCCTGGCTGCTGCGGGCACACGGGTTCGCGATGGGCAGCGTGATCTCCCAGAACGACGACCTGTCGGCGTTGCCCCGCGCGCTCTTCGGAGGTGCCGGCGAGCTGCGGTTGCGGGCGGGGTGGGCATCCTGGGTGCTCGGGGTCGGCTTCGGCGCGGCGATCGTGAGCCGCTGGGAGGACTGGACGGTCACGATAGCGGACGCCTGGCGGGGGTTGAAGTTCGAGCCGCTGCCAACCGCGGCGGCCGGCGTCGTGATGCACGGGGAGCGCGCAGACTTTCGGATCCTCGCGCACTATCAGCGTATTCTCGACAGCGGCGTCGGCGCCACATCCCGTCCCCAGGGGCTAGTCGCAGTGCAGCTCGGCTTCGTGTATTGACCACGAAGATGCGAGCAAGTCGGTGCGGGCGTCCCCGCGTTTGCTATGCTCCGCTGAGGGGCCGGGGGTGGGCTGAGCTTCGAATGGGCAGGATTCTTCATCTATTCACGTGCGCCCTGGCGCTCTGGGTCGCGGCCTGCACTGTGGAGACCGAGCCGATCGCCGGGCCCCGCGGCGGCGATGGCGACGGCGACTCGAGCAGCGACGGCCAGAACCGCGGCGATGCCGCGACCGATGACCGCAGGCTGGCGGTCGCGGCTGGCGGAGACGGCGATGCCACCGGAGACGGCGATGCCACCGGGGACGGCGATGCCACCGGAGACGGCGATGCCACCGGGGACGGCGATGCGTGCGTGCCCGAGGACCAGGAGTCCTGCGACGGGGTCGACAACGACTGCGACGAGGACGTAGACGAGGGCTGCGACTGTGTCGAAGGCGAGACCCAGGACTGCTACTCCGGCACCGACGGCACCGACGGCGTCGGCGAGTGCAAGAAGGGCGAGCAGACCTGCGAGGACGGCGCCTGGGGCGACTGCGCGGGCGAGGTCACGCCGGTGGACGAGCTCTGCAACGAGCTCGACGACGACTGCGACGACGAGGCCGACGAGGACGACCCGGAGGGCGGCGAGGACTGCGACACCGGCGAGGACGGCGTATGCGCGGCCGGCACCGAGACCTGCAGCGAGGGCGAGCTGGTCTGCAAGCAACAGGTCGAGGCGGACGCCGAGAGCTGCAACGGCCTGGACGACAACTGCAACGGCAGCGCCGACGAGGGCAATCCGGGCGGCGGCGGCGACTGCGACACCGGCAAGGACGGCGTGTGCGCGGCCGGCATGCTGGACTGCCAGGCTGGCAAGCTCGAGTGCGTGCAGCTCGTGAGCTCGAGCGACGAGGTCTGCGGCAACGAGACCGACGAGGACTGCGACGGCAGCCTGGACAACGGCTGCACCTGCGAGGGGGGCCGCGCAAACTGCGACCTGGACTGGAGCAGCGGAAGCGGCGGCTGCGAGTGCGGCAGCGAAGGCTGCTGCGGCACGAGCTGCGAGACCGAGCACGACAACGGCGTGGGTCAGAGCTACTACGATTGCGAGTCGCCCGGAACCTACAACGTAGCGCAGGCGATGCGAGCCTGCGCCGCCTTCACGGGTGACGCGGGGCTCTGCAGCAACCTGGGCGCCACCTGCAACAGCGGCAACACCGCCGTGGTGTGCGGGGATGCCAGCCCAACCGCCGACTGCGTCTGCTGGGCCTACGGGGGCTCGGGCACCGGGCATGTCTACGACGAACCGGGCAACCCCGAGTGTTTCTGTCCGCTGCCGAGCGATCCCGCCTGGGACTAGCGTGGTGCGGGTCTAGCGCGCGCCTCGCGCGGGCGTATGTGGGTTGGGTCATGCGTGACGCCAGCCGACTGCATCCCATCGCCACCATGGTCTGCCTGTCTGCCATCGCGTGCTCCCGACCCGCGGACGCGCCGGAGCCACCGGCCGAGCCGGCTGTGGCGGAAGCGCCGGCGGCGAAGGCAGCGCCCGAGCCCGAGGCGACCGCGGGGCCCGAGGCGAAGCAGCCGGTGAGCCGCCACATGTGGAGCCACTACTTGGCGGCCCTGCGCGCGCGCGACGCGATCATCGGTGGGCACCCCGAGCGCGCGCGCGAGCCCCTCTCCTGGCTGGCCGACCAGGCCTACGCCGAGAGCCTGCCCGATGCCTGGCGGCCCCACGCGGTGCATGTGCGGCGCGCGGCGAAGCGCGCGGGCGAGGGGACCGACGGGGAGACGGCCGCGCGCGCGATCGGCGCCCTGGGGGCGGCCTGCGGCGAGTGCCACGCCGCCATGGGACGCGGGCCGGCGCGCGAGCCGGCCGGCTTCAGCGAGCTCGGCGAGGAGGACCTGGTGGCGCGCATGCATCGCCACGGCTGGGCCATGGAGCGCATGTGGGAGGGCCTGATGATGCCCTGGGACGAGAGCTATCGCGTCGGCGCCCAGGTCCTGGCCGAGGGCAAGCTGGAGCTCGAGAAGGACGTGAAGGACGCCGCCAAGCTCCGCGCCGGGCTCGAGACCGTGCGCAGCCTGGGCAAGCAGGCGGTCACCCTGCAGCACACCGACGAGCGGGCAGCGCTGTACGGCGATCTGATCAGCACGTGCGCGGGCTGCCACCAGGCCCAGGGCGTCGAGCTCGGGGAGCTGGACGACGAGGCGGCCGCCGAGGCGCTGCCGAAGCTCTAGCAGGCCGCTGCCCCCTCGAGGGGCCAACGGCGCCGTCAGCCGCCGAGGAGCTCGACCACCAGCTCCATGAAGTCGTGACCGGTGATCACGCCGCGCAGGGTTCCGTCCGCGTCCGTCACGGCGACGCAGCCGAGCTCCTCGTTGGCCAGCAGCCGGGCCGCTTCCCGGAGCGGGGTCTCGGGACGCACGGCGGGCACCTCGCGGTGCATGATCGTGGCGATGAAGGTCTCGTGCAGATCGCGGTTGGCCATGCTCGCCGGAATGCTGTCGCGACGCAGGCTGCTGGCCGCAGCCTGCAGCAGGTCCGCCTGCGTCACCATCCCGACCAGCTTGCCCCCGTCCACCACGGGGATGTGGTGCATCCCCAGGTTGCGCATCTCTTCCTGGGCCGACCACAGGTCGTCCTCCTCGTTGAGGGTGATCGGCGCCGCAGTCATGATGTCCGCTGCCACTCTTGCGCTGCCCATGCTGGCCTCCCGGTGCCAATTAAGCTCGCAGCAGCGCCGCGCAAGCCCTAGGATCAGGCGCCGATGGAGATCGAGCAGCGCGACCAGGGCACCGAGGGCACGCCCGAGCAGAGCGCAGTCGGCGAGTCCACGACGGTGTCCGGCAAGGCCGTGCTGATGGTGGCAGCGCTGGTGCTGGCGGCGGTCGTGGCGCTCTGGCTGGCGCCCGGGCGCATCCACAAGCCGCCACCCAAGCCACCGCCCAGCGTGGTCGCCGAGACGATGCTCCTGACCGCCGCCCAGAAGGCGCGGGAGGCCGGCGACCACGCGGCCGCCCTGCGCGCCCTGTCCGAGCACGAGCGGCGCTACCCCGACGGTGCGCTGGCGGAGGCGCGCGAGGTCGTGCGCGTCGAGACCCTCTGCACACTCGGCCGCTCCGGCGAGGCCGCCGCGGCCCGCGAGCGCTTCCTGACACGCTTCCCCGACTCCGAGCACGCGGCCTCCGTACGGGCAGGCTGCGCGGGCGAGCCCCTCAACCGCTGAGCTTGCGCTTGCTGCCGGGCTGACCAGTGGCGAGGGTGTCGCCTTCGCGCTCACGCCGGTCGCCGCTGTAGCCGCCCAGGGTCTGCTCGTCGCGGCCGCCATCCCAGACCGCCACCGAGCCCTCCTGGGCGGCGCGCTCTGGGCTCGAACCCGCGGCGTGGCGCGCGCTGTGGGGTTGGGGACGGAAGTGCTCGGCCAACACCTCGGGCAGGTGCCGCGCGAGCCGGGCGGCGGCCTCGGGGGCGAGCGCATCCGCGAGCACGCGATAGAGCGCGCTCGAGAGCTCGAGGGCGCGTCCCTCGCCGAGCTCGCTCTCGGCCGACAGGCGCGCCGCCAGCTGCGACTCCAACAGCTCCGGCCCGCTGTAGGCACCGGCGAAGGCGGCCTGCAGCGTGGCCGGCAACAGGTCCGCGATGGCGGCCCGATCGGCGACCGGCAGCGCCCCCGCGAGCGCTCCCAGGGCGGCCGCGATCACGCGATCGGCCACGGCGTCCTCGATCGGACCGCCGTGCTGACGCAACCTCTCGCGCAGCTCGCCTCGCTCCACGTGCAGGACGTAAGCGCGCGGCCACCTGCCGCCAGCCCGGCTCAGGCCACGGCGAGTCGCGGCGGCTGCGGCACCGACGGCCACCCCCGAGATGGTCCAGGAGCTGTCCGCGGCCGGCTTCGAGTGCATGGCCCGCCGCAGGGGCAGCCCGGTGGTGAGCTAGCTCTCCACCGACGGGGAAGAAGAAGTTCTGCTCCTTCTACGCCCTCGACGCCGAGTCGGTTCGCGAGGCAACCAAGGAGGCGGCCTTGCCGATGGCCCGAGCCTGGCCAGCTCGCAGGTTGGTCGCCGACGGCTAGGGCTCCGCCTTTCGAATCCAGCGGGGGACTCGTTCGGGGGGAAGGCCTTCGAACTCTTGGCCGTGCCAGAAGTCGCCCTGTCTGAGGCCTTCCTCCGTGGTGTCGTCGAGGGGCTCGGAGGGGCGCGCGTGCTCGACCACGCGCGCGACGTCGACGCGCCAGCGGCGCTCGACCTGCACCAGCTCGTAGGCTGCGTGCACTCCCTCCACGTCGTACTCGAGCTCGACGAAGGCGTGGTCGTCGCGCAGCCAGAGGTGGACCACGTGCAAGTACGGGCTGCCGTCGTCCGGGCGCGTACGCACGAGTCGGACCGGCTCGCCCGCGACCTGCACGGCACCGAGCTCGTGCCCACTGGCGGAAAACACCGCCACCGGGACGCGCCCTTCCAGCTCCGCGTGGAAGTAGGGCTGCAACCGACCGTCGTCCACGACCCGCTGCAACACCGCGACGGGCGACAACGACGGCTTGGCCAGCTCGGGTCCCGGGCCGACCTCCGGCGTATCCGGCGGCGTGGGTGCAGCACCGCCGCCCGTCCCGCATCCGGCACAGTAGGCGACCAACAGGAGCCAACGGTCTACCCGCACCGTCTGCCTACCCCGCCCCTAGCCGCGCACGTTCCCCCGCGCCTCTGATGCGCAGCTCCCATTCCGGCAGCTCCCGCTCGCGGCGCCCCGTCCAATCGACGAGCCTCGTGAGAAGTTCGCGCAATCCACAGGGTTCGCACCGGAATGTGCCGGCATGAAACCAGAAGTTCGCGTCCGGGTGCCTCGGCAGCAAGCTGATCGCCTCCACCACGCCCTCAAAGTCGTCCGCGGTCGCAGTTTGCTGCACATCGGCCAAACGGGCGTCAACGGCAGCGTTCCCCACCTCGATCCCAACTGCAAGGCCGTGAGCTGCATGCGCACAGTGTAGCCGGCTGGTGGCTGTGAACCAGCGCACTACCGACCACTCTGGCTGGTCACGTTTCGGTCGCGTGCGGCTGCGCGCAACCGTCCGCAACACGCGCGTCGCGATGGGCGTGCCGGCGATCGGGGAGCCAGCGACAGCGCCTTTCACGGCGGGGACACTGGACCCGGCCTCAGAAGAGCCACTCGGAGGTCAGACCCGCATAGGGCACGATCGGAACCTGCGCGCGCCGACACTCGCTCTCGCCCGCGTTGCATTCGGGCGAGTCCGATCCCACCGGCACCCCCACGCCGGCCTCGAAGCGCAACATCCGCGTCTCATTGATGGCGTGGCGCAGCTGGACGCCGTTGTTGTACCAGACGGCCCACTCCCACACCTTGCGCTCGTCGGTACCCTCGTCGAAGAAGCCATCGAGGTCCTTCTCGTAGCGGCCGGCAGACACGCCCGTCGAGACGCCGAGGGCGGCCTGGTCGTTGATGGGGACGTGGGCGCTCGCCATCGCGGCGGTCTGCAGCCCGTCCACCGACAGCCCAGCCCCCACGTCGACACTTCCCCACGACAGCGGCATCACGCCGAGGCCAGCGCCCAACAGCCCCACAGGCGTGCCGAGCCCTCCGCCCACGTAGGCGTATCCATGGGGCGCGGATTGTCGGATGCGCTCCATGGTGGGAGCCGGCGCCGCCCGCACGCAGCCGCCCAGCAGCGGCGACAGGACCAGCAGTGCGAACAAGACGCGCATCGCCCTACTGGGATACGCAATCGCCCTCCGGCCGACAAGGGCACCCAGCTGCGCGTCCGGCTGCCCGTCCCCGGCTGAGCGCCTCAACGGCGGGCCAGCGCATGCCGACCGCGACGCAGCAGCTGTGCGGCCTTGGCGGCGAGACGCCTGCGCAGCGACCGCTCGCGCCAGCCCACTCCCAGGCTGTGCGCGTAGGTTCCCTCGACGGTGCCGTGGGCCATCAGGGCCGGCCGCGACCAGTAGGCTCGCAGGGTGCCGGCCTCGATCAGCCGGTCCATCGCGTGATCGATCGGCAGCGCGATCGGGGCATGCTCGAGTGCCCCGAGCAGCGTCTGGCAGCCGCCGGCGCTGACGAGATAGGCCACGTTCGTGCGCATCCGGTTCGCCCGCTCGATGCGCACCGCGGTGCGTCCATCCGCCACCTCACCCCGCGCGGAGGCGCCGATGCAGACGAGCTGGGCGTCCTCGGGAATTCCGCGCAGGGCGCGCTGCAGCTGCCGCTCGGCCTCGGGTGTCAGCAGGGCGTCGTCCTCGAGCACCAGCGCCCAGCGCGCGCCGCGGTCGTGGGCCTGGCGCAGTGCCGCGAGATGCTTGGCGTAGAGGCTGACCTCGGCTGGCGTCAGGCGCGGCTCACGGACCCGGTCGAGCACGGACCGGTCGAGCGGGGGGTCGTGCTGCTCGACCCACACCGCGCTGCGCCCCACCGCCGCCAGCGCGCGGGCCATCGCAACCCGCCGTTCGCGCAAACGCCGGCAGTGGATGACGTACACCTCGAGCTCCATCACCCCCTAACCTACCCCGGACGGCTCTCCGCGCGTGGCCTTGACGCTCGGGCCGGAGAACCGGAGAGTGACCACTGGGTGTGCTTGGGAAAGCATCGCGGGGCCCGGAAATCGCAGGGGGTCGCGACGACAGAAGTGTGGGAGGTGGAATGTGCGCGGGACGGTGCAATTCCTCTGTGTTCTGGTGTGCTTGGGGCTCGGGTGTGCGAAGGACGAGAGCGGCGGCGACCCGCGCAACGAGGGCGGAGGCAGCAATCCGCTAGCGGGTTCCGACGACAACACCGGCGATCGAACTGAGCCGCCGGGCGACGCGGGCATGGGGCCGGGCTTCGGCAACAGCGGCGCCAACCCCGCCGCCGAGATGCCGACGATGGTCGAGATCCCCGGCACCGACGGCGGCATGGCCTGCGCCGCCAGCTCGATGGTGGCCGAGCAGGTCGTGCTGATGGATGAGATCATCACCGAGGAGGTGATCGAGGAGATCCAGCCGGTCGCCATCTACATCATGCTCGACCAGAGCTCGAGCATGTTGGGCCCGCTCTGGGATGGCGCCGTCTCGGCCATCACCGCATTCGTCAACGACCCAGGCTCCGAGGGGATCGACGTGGCGATCGGCTACTTCCCGAACCCGCCCCTCTTTCCGCCGATCGAGCACTGCCAGGGCGTCGGCTACGCGGTGCCGCAGGTGCCGATGGGGCGGCTCCCGGGACACGCTGGCAACATCACGGGCAACCTGGCCACGCACATGGCCAACGGGATCGGCACGCCCACCGGCGGTGCGCTCGAGGGGCTCACCCAGTTCTGCACCCAGTTCCAGCTCGACAACCCCGACGAAAAGTGCGTGGGCGTGTTGGTCACCGACGGTGCCCCCATCGGCGAATGCCCGGGTGACACGCCTTCGCTCACCGGCATCGTCTCGACCGCCTACAATGGTGGCGCGGGCAACAGCGTACGCACGTTCGCGGTGGGGCTCGAGGGCGCGGACTTCGCGCTGCTCGACGCGCTGGCGATGGCCGGGGGTGCCGTCGATTGCGACGACGCCAACGATGCCCGCTTCGCCTGCGACGTCTCGGCCGCGGCAGGCGGACCTGACCAACTGTCAGCGGCGCTGGCGAAGATCCGCGACGTGTCGACCACCGTGGTCGAGACCGTCGAGATCACCACCGAGGTGATCGACACGCCGCTGGAGTGCGAGTGGGAGATCCCGCCGCCGCCAGAGGGCGAGGTCTTCGACCGGGACCAGGTCAACGTGCAGCTCAGCGCGCCGAGCCTGGACGCCACCACGCTGGGTCGCATCGACGACCCGGACGACTGCGCCGAGCGGGGCTGGCACTACGACGACGAGGAAGACCCCACTCGCATCATCGCCTGCGAGGACACCTGCACGCTGATCCAGGCGACATCGCAAGCGAACATCGAGATCCTGCTGGGCTGCGCCACGATCCCCCTCGAGTAGCGCCGCCGGTTACTCGCGACCCGAGCCGTACGCTTAGCGGGCGGTCGGGTGG
>JAPPOT010000767.1 GCA_028817855.1 Myxococcales bacterium | reverse complement strand
GGTGGGGGGTGAGGGCGGGGCTCGGGGACGGCCTCTATTTCGCGATCACGACGCGGTTGCGGCCGGCGTCCTTGGCCTCGTAGAGCGCGCGGTCGGCCTGGGCGACCAGGTCGGCGGGCTCCTTGATGGAGCCGTGGGGCATGGAGGCGAGGCCGACGCTGATCGTGACGGGCAGCTTCTGGCCCTCGTAGACGAAGTCGTAGGCGTCGATCGCGGCCCGGATGCGATCGGAGACCACCGCGGCGGAGGGCGGGTCGGTGCTGCGCGACATGATCACGAACTCCTCACCACCGTAGCGCGCGAAGACGTCTTCGCTACGAATGGAGGGCGTGATCACCTTGGCGAGCTCCGCCAGCACGTAGTCGCCGGCGAGGTGGCCGTAGGTGTCGTTGACCTTCTTGAAGTGGTCGATGTCGAAGATGATCAGCGACAGGGGCGCGCTGTGGCGCTGGGCAAAGGCGAACTCGCTCTGGAGTCGCTCGACGAAGAAGCGCTTGTTGTAGATCTGCGTCAGCGCGTCGCGTGACGCCGACTCGAACATCTGGCGCTGGAAGTCCTGATCGATCTCGTCCTGGTAGGTGAACTTCAGGATGGTCGCGCTGCCGAGCTGGATCTTGTCCCCGTCCTCAAGCGTACGCGTGGCGACGCGCTCCCCGTTGACGAAGGAGCCGTTGGTGGAGCCCAGGTCCTCGAGCGCCACCGCGTCGGCGACGATCTTGAGCTTGGCGTGCTGCCTCGAGATACCGTCACCCTGTACGCGGATGTCGGCGTCGCGCCCACGACCGATGATCAGGTCCCCGGAGATGTTGTACATCTCACCCACGTTCGAGCCGGAGAGCACGACGAGCTGGGCGCGCTTGTTGCCGACCAGCGCCGCCGGCGTCACGCTCGTGGCTACGACGGTCTTCTCGTCCCAGTCGTCCGACATGCTCGATCCCTAATGATAATGGGAGCTGGCGGCGTGGTGAAGTACAAAGCAGGTCGGGCGCCGCAAGCCCTCACTGGCGGTAGGGATTGTCGATCAGCTCGATGGTGGGGCGTTTGGGCGGACGCTTCGCCGCACGCGGGCGCTTGGAGCGAGCCTTCTGCGCCGCTACGGGCTTTTCCTGGGGGCTCGGCGTGGCAGCAGCAGGATCTGCGGGAGGCGCGACCGGTGCGGCCGTGGCCTCGACCGGTGCCGGCGAGGCTGCGACCTGTGCGGCGGCCTCCGCGGGCGCGGGTGGCGGCGCGCGCTGGGTCGCTGCGGACGGGGGCTGACCCGACTCGGGGGTGCCCTCCACGACGGTGCCTGCCGGCTGCTGCTGCCACCAGAAGTACGCGAGCAGCGCGCTCGCGAGCAGCGCCACGATGAGCAGCAAGCGCGGCATCGGCGAACCGGTCGGCGGACGCGCGCTGGGCATGGGCGGCAAGGCCGTGGGATCGAAGCTGCCGAGCGCCGGAGGTGGGGTGGCGGGGCCCAGGGAGTTCACCGCCGTGGCCGATCCGCTCGAGTAGACCCCGCTGAGCTTGGAAAAGCTGAGCGAGCTCGACGAGAAGGACAGATCCGCGGAGGACGGCTCGCTGATCGAGTCCGCCTCGAACGGGTCCTTGCGCTTGCCGAGCTTGCCCTTCGCGTCCTCGATCAGCTTGCGGTCGCGGGTGATACGCGTCTGGGCGAACTCGGCAACCGCCTTGCTCACCGTGCGCGACGATGCGAGGCCGCCCACGGCAGGCGCCGCCTCCTCGATCGCATCGGCGAACTCGGCCGAGGTCGCGAAGCGCATGGCCGGGTCGCGCGCCAGGGCGCGCGCGAGTACGCCGTCGAGCGGTGCCAACGCGGGATCGACCATCGAGGGCGGCGCGATCTCGCCGTGCATGAGCTTGTGCAACGTGGCGGCGGTGCTCTCGGCGCGGAAGAGACGCCGCCCGGTGAGGCACTCCCAGAGGATGATGCCGGCCGAGAAGAGATCCGAGCGCGCATCGCTACGCCCGGTCGAGGCCTGCTCGGGCGCCATGTACGCGAGCTTGCCCTTCACCTGCCCGTCGCGCGTGTGGGTCAGGCGGTCCTCCGCCTTGGCGACTCCGAAGTCGGTCAGCCGCGCGACGCCATCGAGCCCGACCATGATGTTGTGGGGCGAGACGTCGCGGTGTACCAGGTTGAGCGGGCGTCCGGACTCGTCCTGCAGATCGTGGGCCGCGCCGAGGCCGGAGAGTCCGTCGACCAGGATGCGCAGCGCGACGCCCACGGGCAGGCGCGCGCCGGCCTTGTGCGCGCCCGACAGCAGCGCGCCGAGATGGTCTCCCTCGATGTAGTCCATGACCAGGAAGAAGCCCGTCTGGACGGTGTCGCTGATGTCGATCGTCGGCACCACGTTGGGGTGGCGAATGCGCGCCGCCAGCCGCGCCTCGTCGAGGAACATCTTGATGAACTCGTCCTCGTAGGCGAGGTTCGCGTGCAGCACCTTCAACGCCACCAGGCGCTCGAAGCCGCCCGCGCCGTGCGCGCGCGCCACGTAGACGATCGCCATGCCACCCGCCGCCAGCTTGGCGAGGATCTCGTAGCGACCGAGCCGGTGCCCCGGCGAGAGTGCGGCCGCACCGCTCAAGGTGGCGGGCGAGGCCAACTAGGCTCTCCAATGAACACGCAGGTGATGCATCGGTGAAAAGCCCGCATCCCCCGGTGGGTGCGGACACCTCCCATGTGCAAAAAACAATAGCACGCGACGCGGGTGCCCCGCTGTGTAGGCCAGCCGAGTCAAGGGTGCCGCAAAGCGCAGATCGACGCACACCAGCGCCACCAGCTGCGAGGCTTCCGCCGCGCTACGGCAGCACGGACAGACGCAGCCCCAGCTCGATCCACGGCGTCGCTTCGTAGTCGTGGGTCTCTGCACCCGGGTGGAGCTCGGATGCATCGTCGAGGGAGATGAAGCTCGCACGCAGCTCGGGTGTGAGCAGCACGGCCGTCCCGAGATGCACGTCCAGCCCGGCACCGAGCGCGAGCAACAGAGCGGCGCGCTCCGCCGAGTCCTCCACGGGACGGCCGCCGTCATCGAGGCGCTCGGCGCTCTCGTGCAGCAACGCGAGCCCGACCTCGCCCGAGACCCAGAGCGCGGGCAGCAGCGGCAGCCGCAGGCGCCCCTCCCCCCCCACGCGCCACAGCAGCTGGTCGCTCGGATCGAGACGCGGGCCGTCGTTGCCGGAGGTCTCGGACGCGTCCAGGTCCTTGGCCACGCCCGCACGCACCCCCACGCCGAGGATGTCGATCAATCCATAGCGCAGGCTCAGGTCCACGCCCGCAAAGGGCGGCGCACTGCTGCAAGCCACCACGTCGACATCGACCGAGCACGCATCCCCACTCGGAAAGAGCAGCCCCCCGGCCACGCCGAAGGCCAGCGGATGAGGCTCGCGCTTGCCCCGCCCATCGGCCTGCGCGGCGCCGGGCAGCAGCACGCCCACCGCGAGCAGGCACAGCGCCACTCGCGTCAGCGCACGAAAGCTCTCAGCAGGTTCCCCCATGCCGATAGCCAAGCCCGCGCCGGCCGGTGGCGCAACCGGATTTGCGGGGGGCCCGCGAACGGCCCTCATCAACCG
>JAPPOT010000539.1 GCA_028817855.1 Myxococcales bacterium | reverse complement strand
ACGAGGTCCAACATCATGACGCCCTCACTCAGGAAGCCATCCACGATGCGCAGCGCAGGCTCGAGGCTATGGCTGCTGGGACACCGAACCCAGATTCGTGAGGATGCGTGGCCCGCTAGTCATTGGCGCACGCCGAAGGCAGGTGCGAAGAACAGATCAGCGACCGGCCGACCGCAAGACATCGCTGACGTGCACGTTCTTCGCCAGAGAATGCGCCGCTCGTAGGCCGCGATCGACACCAGCAGCTGCCGTAGAGGTGCTATCCTTTCAACTGACGCGTCCACCATGACCAGAACTGGGAGACTTGTGATCGCCTCAGTCATAGGGATCGCGGCAATCGCCGGATACCGAGTGTGGGTTCGTGGGGTTGTGGCCAGCCGAATCACCCACCCAGACGTGATGCACGAGAAACCCATGATCGAGCTACCGCCAGGCCAACCGCCTGAGGAACCCCAACTGCTCATTCCCAACTGCCCGGTTGGCCAAGTCTTCACGACCTATGAGGGATGTCACCCGGACACGAAGTGCCTCAAGCGGTCGTCAAAGGGCAGGAACGTCAAAGGGAGTTGGCGAGAAGGTCGCGGGTACGCGCAGCACTATCCTTGCATCGAGTGGGCCGTAGGGAGCGCAGCCGATGCCGGCGTTCAATGAAACCGCGAATCTCCCCCGGCGGCGAACCGGGAGTCCCACCCGGAAGGCAGGCACGCCGCTCACCCTTCGATGCAAGGGCGGCCTCTGCACCGCCGTAGTACGGACGGGGACTCCGGATGGTCGCTGTGCGATCGTCGTCACACCCGATGGCGGCACGACCGTGCTCGAGCGCGACGAGCTGGAGGCCGCCGTAGAGGAGCGGTGGATCACGGAGGGCACGGCAGAGCTTGCACGCGCATCCCTTCAGCGGCGTGTCGCAGAGGTCTCGCGAGGCTCCTTTCCCGCCGCCTACGGGGGTGCGCGATGAGCGAGACCACGATCCGCCCCGGCCGCGCGCAGGACTTGCCCGCGCTGGTCGAGATCTACAACCACTACGTCCGACACACACCGACCACCTTCGACGTGGAGCCGTACACCGTCGCGCAGCGTCGGCCATGGCTCGAGAGCTTCGCCGGCACCGGGCGCTATCGCCTGCTCGTCGCGGAGCGCGACGGCGCCGTGGTCGGCTACAGCTGCACCCACCGCTTCCGCGTCAAGGCCGCCTACGACACCTCGGTCGAGAGCTCCGTCTACCTGGCACCGGCGGCGGCCGGGGCCGGGTTGGGCAGCGCGCTCTACACGGCGCTCTTCGATCTCGTGCGCGACGAGGACATCCACCTGGTGATGGCGGGCATCACGCTCCCGAACGACGCCTCCATCGCGCTGCACAGACGCTTCGGGTTCGAGAGCTGTGGCGTCATGCGCGAGGTGGGGCGCAAGTTCGACCGCTACTGGAGCGTGGAGTGGCTCCAGAAGAAATTGTAGGGTCGCGCGAGCTTCGCCTTGACAGGTTCTTCGCGTCGATCCAGACCGGAGGCATCATGCGTAACCACACGCACATCGCGTTCGCACGCCAGCAGCAGCAACGGCAGCAGCAGCAGGAGGCTGTCGGCTAGGCCGGTGCGCGCGCGCTTTGCGAGCGAACCGCCCTGGCCGAGCCACGGGCGGTTTTTTTGTGCCTTGCTGAGGGGTCGTCTAGCGGTAGGACAACCGGCTCTGGACCGGTGAACGGAGGTTCGAATCCTTCCCCCTCAACCAGCTCTCGCACGCCACCGGCGTGCGCGGCCTTGGGGGTCGTCTAACGGTAGGACGCTGGACTTTGGATCCGGAAATGGGGGTTCGAATCCCTCCCCCCAAACCACCCCTGGAAGCGGCGGTAGGATCGGTTTCGTGCTACAAAACAAGGGTCTAGACGGAGGGGACGATGACGCTCGAGGTGATCGGCGCGGGCTTTCCGCGCACCGGAACTTTCTCCATGCGCAAGGCGCTCGGCGCGCTCGGCCTTGCCCCCAGCTACCACATGCAAGAGGTCTTTCTGAACGCCGAGCATCCAGCGCTGTGGCGCGCGGCCGCCGCGCGCGAGCTCGACAACTGGGAGTCGCTCTTCGCCGGCTACCGCTCGATTGCCGGCGATGGGCCTGCGTGCCTGTTCTGGCGCGAGCTGGTCGAGCACTACCCCCAGGCCAAGGTCGTGCTGACCCTCCGGGACGGAGCGGACTGGTACGAGAGCTTCCGCAGCACCGTCCTTCACACGCTAGTGGATCCGGAGCGCATCGCCCGCAGCGACTCGGACCTGGCCGCCCTGCAGATGGCCCGTGAGCTGGTGCTGGACGGCGTCTTCGGCGGCCGCTTCGACGACGCTGGCGACGCCATCGCGCGCTACGAGGCTCACAACCGCGCCGTCCAGGAGGGCGTGCCGGCGGACCGCCTGCTGGTCTATCGCATGGGCGACGGCTGGGCCCCCCTGTGCGCGCACCTCGGGACGCCGGTCCCGGATCTTCCCTTCCCGCGCACCAACGACCGGGCCTCGATCCGGCAGCGGCTCGGCCTGTCACCCTGAGCGCGGCGCGAAGGTCGTGCTAGGTTCCGGGCGGCGCCGTGACCACGATCGCCCAGCCGAGCGCCGCCGGCCGCACCCGCGGCGTGCTCCTGGTCGCCTGCTCGGGCGTGCTCTTCAGCACGCTCGGCATCGGCGTGCGCCTGATGGAGCACGCCAGCGCCTACCAGATCGTCTTCTACCGTGGGCTGTTCCAGGCCGCGGTCGTCGCCGCGCTCGTGCTGCACCGCAGCGGCGGACAGCTGCGCGTGCCCTTCGCCCGCATGGGCTGGCCCGGGCTGGTCGCGGCGTTCGCGCTCGCCGTCGCCTACAACGGCATGGTCGTGGCGCTGACGCTGTCATCGGTCGCACGCGTCGTCTTCATCCTCAGCACCGCGCCGCTGCTCGCAGGGCTGCTCGCCTTCGTCGTGCTGGGCGAGCGCATGCGCCTAGTGACCTTCGTGGCGATCGCCCTGGCCCTGGGCGGGATCGCGCTCATGCACCTGGGAGGTGGCAGCGGCGGCCGGCTGCTCGGCACGGTGGCTGCCGTCGCCGCCGTGTGCGGCTACGCGGTCTTCACGGTGGCGCTGCGCAAGGCGCGCGACCACGACATGATGCCGACCATCGCCCTGTCGGGCCTGCTGTCGGCGCTGATCAGCTGCGTCGCGATCGATGGCTTCGCGGTAAGCGCGCGCGATCTGGTGCTGTGCTTCTACCTAGGCGGCATCGCGCTCACGGCGGGCCTGCTGCTCTTCACGGCCGGCGCGCGCTACCTCACCGCTGCCGAGCTGCCGCTGGTGGCGATGACCGAGTTCGTGCTCGCACCCGTCTGGGTGTGGCTCTTTCTTGGCGAAACCGTACCCACCACCACGGTAATCGGCGGCGGCGTGATGCTCGCCGCCGTGCTGCTGCAGGGCATCACGGGCGCACGCGACAGCTAGGGGGTGTCCCTAGATTCTGCGCCTACTGCGCCCGCAATTCTCGGCGAATTCGACCCGTACTCGCGCGGCGCTGCGCGACGTACATCGAGTACGCCTGTGCTGCTCGCACTCCGTTCGGCCCGA
>JAPPOT010000456.1 GCA_028817855.1 Myxococcales bacterium | reverse complement strand
GCCTCGGCGCCGCTGATCGCCGCCTCGAACGCCTCCACCGTCTGAAAGCGATCCGCCGCCTTCACGGCCAGCGCCTTCATCACCGCCGCCGACACGTGGGCGCTCACCGCGGCGCCGACCGCGGCGCGCGGAGGCACCACCGGGTCCTCCATCATGCGGCCGATCGCGGGCGCCGGCTCCACCCCGGTCAGCATCCGGTAGAGCGTCGCCCCGAGCGAGTAAACGTCCGAGGGCGGCCCCTGCTCGAGCTCGCTCTGGTACTGCTCGTAGGGCGTGTAGCCCTCCGAGACGAAGGCGGTGAGCTTGTTGCCGTCGCCCGCCACCTGGCGCGCCGAGCCGAAGTCGATCAGCTTCACCATGCCCTCACGCGTGATGAAGACGTTCTGGGGCTTGATGTCGCGGTGCAGCAGATCGCGCGCGTGGGTGGCGCGCAGGGCGTCCATCACCGCGATCGCGATCGGCAGCGCCTCGCCCTGCTCCAGCTTACCGCCACGGTCGGACAGCAGCTGCTCGAGGGTGACTCCGTCCAGGTACGGCATCACCAGGTAGGCCGTGCCGTTGTCCTCGAAGAAGGCCTTCACCGAGACGATGTTCGGGTGCTCGCTGAAGGGCACCAGCATCCGGGCCTCGTGCAGGAAGCGCTTGAGGTTGGCCTGGAACTCGCCTTCCTTGTTGGTCAGCGGGGAGACCGTCTTGCCGTCGCCGGCACGCACCACGCTGGCGTGTGGGACCAGCTCCTTGATCGCCAGCCGCATGCCCAGGCGCGTGTCGATGCCCAGGTAGGTCACGCCGAAGCCGCCGCTGCCGAGCACCCGGCCGACGATGTACTGGCCGTGGTAGAGGTGCGTCCCGGGGGGCAGGCAGCGCGACTCCGGCGCCACCTCGAGCCCGGGCGCATCGGGCCCGCAATCGCCACAGCCGCCCGCGCGGCCGCGCGACAGGCCGCAGTGCAGGCAATACTCGGACTGCCCCGGGGCCACGCTAGCGCTCACCTTCCCGCACGCCGGCGTCGAGCTGCAGGGCGCCAGCATCGTCGTCGGGCCCCGCGGCAGCAACCGGTGGTTCCGGCGACGCGGGTGCGGCGGCTTCGGAGGCGGGCTGCCCGCCCGAGGGGCCGAAGAGGTCGGTGACGAAGAGCAGCACGGTCACGAGGGCCAGCAGCAAGAGCGAGAGCGGCCACAGGCGCGCCCCGCCGCCACCACCGTCCGGCGCAGTGTCCCCGATCGGCGCGGGGCTGTCGATCGCGACCGAGGCGACCGTGATGTTGTCCTGGTTGTCGCGCGCCTGCTCGAGGGCCGCGCGCACCAGGCGCTCGGCGGTGTCCTCCGGGTCGCCCGCCACCAGCCCCTCGATGCGCTCCAGCGACAGCGTGTCGGACAGCCCATCGCTGGCGAGCACGAAGCGGTCGCCGGGGCGCAGCGGCTCCGGCGCGGCCACGTCCATCTCCGGGATCACCTCGAGCCCGAGGTTGCTGGTCAGGTACTGGTGCTCCTCCTCGCGCGCGGCCGCCTCCTGCTCGGTGATCTCGCCGCGCGCCAGCTGATCGGCCAGGCGCTCGGCCAGGTTGTGGTCGCGGTTGAGGCGCCTGAGCTGGCCCTCGCGCACGAGGTAGAGCGGGCTGTCTCCAATCGAGATCCACTGGTAGTCGTCGTGCGTGAGGTAGAGGGCCACGAGCGTGCTGCCGACGCTGGCGCCGCTCGCCCGGGCCACCTCGTGCACGCCCGTGTTGGCGATGCTGGCCGCGCGCTGAAAGCGCTCGGAGACCGGGTCGGCGGGATCGGAGTCGCGCATCGAGGCGACGAAGGCGTCGACGGCCAACACGCTGGCGGCGTCGCCCCCCTCGAGGCCGCCCATGCCGTCCGCCACCACCACCAGCGCGCAGGTGGGCGCGTCGTCCGAGTCGGTCCAGAAACCGAAGTAGTCCTCCTGGCGGCTGCGCTGTCCGATGTCCTGCCCGTTCGACAGGACCAGCTCGTGCTCCCCGAAGCGCACGTCAGTCCTCGAGCATCACGCGGAAGGTGGTGGCGCCCACGGTGAGCTCGTCGCCACTCTCGAGCCGCTCGGGGGCGTCGATGCGGTACTCGTTGCGCACCGTGCCGTTGGTCGACTGCAGATCCTCCACGACGAGGATCGAGCCCTCGAGGCGGAAGCGACAGTGGCGACCGGAGACGCTGTCGTCCGCGAGCTGCTGGATGTCGCCATCGCGACCGAGGGTCAGGCCCTTGGCCGACACCTTGTAGGGCCCGGAGGGCTGCAGCCTGCCGCCTCCGGCGACGGTCTCGAGGCGCAGGGTCTTATGCGGGCCGGGCGCGGCGGCGGGTGCGGGCGCCGGGTCGTCGACCTTGCGCGTGGCCGCCGTCAGGCCCGGCCCTGCCGCGGGCGGCGTGGCGGCCGTCTGCGGCGATGGGGAAGGCGCGGGGGCAGCGGGCTGCGCGTCGGCGGGCTTGCGGCGTCCGCGCAGGGCGAAGACGAGGAGCAACAGGAGCAGCAGCGCTGCGCCCGCGATCGGCAGCCCGAAGCGCTCGAGCAGGCCGGCGGGCTCGGGCGCGGGCTCCGCGGGGGCCTTGGCTTGCTGCGCGAGCCGGTCGCGCGTCTCCGGGGTCTGGAACATCTCTACCTGGAGCACGTTGCCCTCGAAGGCGCCCTTCACGCCGAGGGTGACGGCCAGCTCCTTGCGCTTGCCGGTGGGCTGGCAGTGCTCGCAGTGGAGCTCGAGCAGGTAGCCGCCATCGAGCTCTTTGACGAAGTCGGTGAAGGCGGTGCCGATCTCGTCGGGGTCGCTGCTGGCCAGGTGCCGCCCGCCGGACTCCTCGGAGAGCTTGGCCATCTCCGGGAAGGCCGGCTGCTTGCGCGTGGGGAAGCCGACGGTGAAGAGCGGCACCTGGATGCGCTCGAAGAGCTGCGTGACGTCGGCGAGGGTCTTGCTGCTGCCGTCGTCGACGCCGTCCGAGACCACGAGCACGACCTTCTTGCGCGGGAACTCCGGGTCCTTGCCGGTGCCCTCGAGCAGCACGAGCAGCTTGGCGAGGGCGTCGTAGAGGTGGGTCTCGCTGTCGTCGGCGACGATGCCGTCGAGGGCCGCGCCGAGGGCGGCCGCGTCGCCGGTGAACTGGGTGTGCTCGAGGGCGTAGTCGTCGCCGAAGCTGGCGACGGCCATCGTGTCGCCCTTGCCGAGGCGGTCGATCAGGGTCTTGCCAAGCTGGATCGCGGTGTCGAAGACCTTGTTGGTCTGCATCGACTTGGAGCGATCGACGAGCAGGATGTAGGCCGTGTCGGCCTTCGCGCTCGACATCGGCGCGGCCGCGCGCACCTCGATCGGCGTGTCGTCGACGCTGGCGCGGAACTGATTCGCGGTCAGGCCCGCGATCGCCACGCCATCGAGGTCGCGCACCTCGAGCCAGGCGCCGATCGTCGGAATGTCGGGGAAGCCCTGACGCAGGCGCAGGCGGTGGTCCGGGATGTCGAGGCTCGGCGCATTGGGATCGGCAGCAGCCTGGGGGCCCTGCTGCCCCTGCCCTTGCTGGCCTTGGCCCTGCTGACCCTGGCCTTGCTGACCCTGGCCTTGCTGACC
>JAPPOT010000606.1 GCA_028817855.1 Myxococcales bacterium | reverse complement strand
CCCATCTACCTCTGACGCCATGCCCGGCACAGCCCACGCGTCATCCAGCACCACCTCCGAGTCCGAGTACTCGTGTGGGTGCCTGGCCCGCGTCAGCCTTCGAGCTGCGCCAAGAACGCGTCCACCCGCGCGTTGATCTCGGTCGCGCGTTCCACGGGGGCGGCGTGGCTGGCGCCGGCGAGCTCTTCGTACTCGGCGCCGGGGATGTGCTCGGCGAGCTCGCGGACGACGTCGACGGGGGTGAAGGTGTCGCGCTCTGCGGCGATGACCAGGACCGGGACCTGGACCGTGGGGAGCATGTCCTCGGCGCTGTGCGCGCCGGCGTGTTGGAGCATGCCGAGGTAGAGGTCGAGATCGATGTCGGAGAGGTGCTCGACGTACTGGCGGAAGTCGTCGGGATCCATCGACGGGCCGTCGATCTCACCGAGCCATCCGGCCACCCGATATGAGAGCGCGGGGGGCAGGCGGCCCCAGAGCGCGCGCGCGATGCCACGGTTGCGCTGCACCTGCTCGATCAGCCGGGGCAGGGCGCGGTGGAGCAGATCGTTGCCGTGGAAGGTGTGGGTGATGCGCCCGTAGCTTCCGCAGACCAGGACCATCGCGCGCACACGCTCGGGCGCCTTGCGATATACCTCCAGCGCGACCTGCGTACCCATCGAGTGGGCCATCAGCACGTTGCGCTCGGCCGATGCCGCCTCGAGCACGCGCAGTACGTCGTCGGCCACCGTGGCGATGTCACGTGCGGCCGAGTCTATCGGTGTACCGCTGCGTCCGTGGCCCCGGTAGTGAAGGTGGAGGACGCGCCAGCGCTGACTCAGGTGGGGCTGGATGTGGTTCCAGGCCCAGCCGTCACACCCGATGCCGTCGAGCAGAACGAGCGGCTCACCGTCGCCACGCGCTCCGTAGAACAGCTTCGTACCGTCGGCCGCGGAGGCCAGCCCCCGCGCGTCGTACTCCATGAAAGACCCGATTCGATCTAGGCCGACCTGAGGGCTGAGCGAGTCGCGCGGCGACCCGTGCAGCTCAGGAGGCTGCCGCCTCGGCCTCTCAGGAGGCTGCCGCTTCGTCCTCGCCGGAATCGGGGATATCGTTCACCGAGGGCAGCTTGCGGATGTCGGATAGACCGATCTTCACGCAGCGCTGAACGATCCAGGAGAGAGAGCGATCCAGCCGCGCTGCTTCCTTCTGAATCTCCTGCAGCATCGTCTCGGGAAAGTAGAGGCTCTGCTTCCGCTTATCTGTCGCTGACATGCTCCTCTTTTCCTCCATCACATCCGGGCATCGGTTGTGCCCCGATATCGCTCCTATCCTAACACAGGCGCTTCAGTACATTACAGTACGACATGCACGACTCTGTCAACGAAACATCACCGCTGCCGCAGGAAGGTCCACATGCGTGAGCGCTTCGTACTCGCTGCGTTGATCGCATGCGCAACGATGTCCATCACAATGCCCGCGCTGGCAGAACCGAACGCGCAGAGTCCATACCGCAAGCTCGAGATCTTCGCGCGCGCGCTCGCACACATCGAGCACAGTCACGTCGAAGACGTGGATGAGGACGCCCTCGTCTATGGTGCGATACGTGGGATGTTGCAGGTGCTGGACCCACACTCGGCCTTCATGGACCCGGACGAGTTCCGCATCCTGACCTCGGACACCGAAGGGCGCTATGGAGGCATCGGTGTCGAGATCGATGTGCGCGACGGTTGGCTCACGGTCCTCAAGGTCTTCGACGGGGGACCCGCTGCGCGCGCGGACCTGCGACCCGGTGATCGCTTCCTGACCATCGATGGCCAGGGTGCACGCGACCTCCCGATCGCGGAGGCCATCGAGCGCATGCGAGGTGAGCCGGGTACGCGCGTGCAGGTCACGCTGCGCCGGCCTGAAGTCGAGGCCGCCGTCGAGGCGACGCTGACGCGCGAGATCATCGAGATCGATGCGGTCGAGGCGCGCCTGCTGCGCGACCGGGTGTTGTACGTGCGCCTGCGTGCCTTTCAGGAGACCACGGGCAAGGAGCTGCGGCAGGCGCTTGATCATGCGGTGGAGCAGACCGCGGGCAAGGGCGGCGTCGCGGGGTTGATGCTCGACCTGCGCGACAACCCCGGCGGACTGTTGAGCGCGGCCGTGTTGGTCGCCGACGAGTTCCTCGACGAGGGCGTGATCGTCTCGACCCGCGGCCGCTCGGAGCGCCTGCTTCGCGAGTTCCGCGCCAGCTCTGGTGGTACGCGGCCCGATTGGCCGATGGTCGTGATCGTCAATGGCTACTCTGCCAGTGCCTCCGAGATCGTGGCCGGTGCCTTGCGCGACCACCGCCGGGCGGTCCTGGTGGGGACGCGCACGTTCGGTAAGGGGAGCGTGCAGAACGTCATCGAGCTGCCCGACCAGAGTGCGATGAAGCTAACGACCGCGCTCTACTACACACCGCGCGGCGTCTCGATTCAGGCGGAGGGGATCGCACCCGACGTGCGCGTCGAGCGTGAGATTCCCAGCGGTGTCTTGGCGGGTCGGGCGGGCGAGGCGAGCCTTGAGGGCCACCTGGGCGCCGACGACGACGCGCCGCGCCCCGCCGATCGGGGCACGCGTGGGGCCGATCGCGCGGCGGGTCGGTCCGCGCCGGCACCTTTCGCAGACGACAACCAGGCGCGCATGGCCCACGAGGTGCTGCGGGCGCTGATCACTTCGCGCTGACCCCGATTCTGGCAGCCGGACCGGAACCTGCCCTTGCCCATGCCGCTGCCCGGCGCAGCACCGGCCAAGGACGCGGTCAGTGGGTTCCGTTGTGACGGCGGGCGAGGCCATGGGCAGGTCAGGGGAGCGTCGCGGTCAAGGCTGGTGTTTCGCATTCCTCGGCCAACGGTCGTAGCCTCCGTGGGATGGGGCGCTCGCGACTCGCGTGGGGGGTGCTGTCGGCATTCGGGCTGCTGTTCGCCTGCGAGCGCGGCAGCGACGCGTTGGCGCAGGCCGCTGCCGATGCGGAGCCGCACCTGGAGCGCTTCGGCCGCTTCGATGGCTGGGCCCGCAGGGCCAGCAGCGGCAACCAGGTGCTACCCGAGGGTGAGGCGATCGGCGAGACGATCTTCGCGCCGGTGCGCAACGACCGACGGGTGCTGGCGGCATGGGTGACGCGCGGGGGATCGCGCGGGCGCACCTATACGCTGCCCGACGCGGTGGTGGTGCCCGAGCCGACGCCGTGGGTGTCGCTGCGGACGGCGGAGCTGGGTCCGCTGCGCGTGTGGGCGCCCGAGCGGTGCCCGATCGACCTGCCGCGCTGGTGGCGTGGGGAGACGGATGCGCATCCGTGTGTGCTGCTGCAGCGCGAGAAGGGGGAGCTCACCGTGACGGTGGCGTTCGCGCCGGATCGGGAGGAGACAGGGCGGTAGGGGCCGAGGCCGGGACCGAGTCCGGGACCGAATCCGCGACTGTGACCGAGCCCGAGTCCGAGTCCGTGGCCGTGACCCGAGTCCCTGGCCGTGATCGAGGCCGTGTCCGTATCCGAGACCGAATCCGTGTCCGTATCCGCGACCCGTGTCCGAGTCCGAGTCCGAGTCCGGTGCCTGCCGCCGGATACCTC
>JAPPOT010000514.1 GCA_028817855.1 Myxococcales bacterium | reverse complement strand
ATTTCCAGAGCACCCGGCGACCGCATGGGTGCTGCGCCCACAGGTGCGCACACCGATGAATCCGGACGGTGCAGGCGAAGGTGGCCTCCAGGAGCGCGTGCTCGAGGCGCTGGGCTATCTCGGCGGCAAGGCGGCCGATACCGTGCTGTATCCGCTCGCATCTGACCAGCGTATCTACTGGGTCTATTTGCTGTCGGCGATGCTGATCGCGACGGGTGTCTTCGCGTTGCAGCACCCGGGCAAGGGCGCGCCGCGCAAGCTGCTCGGCCTGCTATGGCCGCGGGAGGTGCTCGGCCATCCGTCGGCCGTGGTCGACTACAAGTTCTTCCTGATCAACCGCTTCACCTTTGCCGCGCTGATCGCGCCACTGCTGCTGAGCCTCGATGCGGTCTCCTTTCATACGGCACGCCTGCTCGGGCCCCTGCTGGGTGAGCCCTCCCTGCGGCAACCCGCGGTGGTCGACCAGCTCGCGTACACGACGGCCATGCTGCTGGCCGGCGACTTCGCCACCTTCTTCGGGCACTACCTCCAGCACCGGGTGCCATTCCTGTGGGAGTTCCACAAGGCCCACCACTCGGCCCAGGTGCTCACGCCGATCACGGTCTACCGCATGCACCCGGTGGACGACATCGTTGGTGGCTGCGTCGTCGCGCTGGCGATGGGCCTCACCGACGGGGTCTTCCGCTCTCTCTACGCGACCACACCCACGACCCTGCTGCTGCTCAACCTCAACGTCTTCGTCTTCCTCTTCTTCCTGGCCGGCTACAACCTGCGCCACTCCCACGTCTGGCTGAGCTATCCGGGCTGGCTCAGCCGCGTGCTGATCAGCCCGGCCCAACACCAGATCCACCACAGCAAAGCCGAGCGCCACCACGACCGCAACCTGGGCTTCATCTTCGCCGTTTGGGACCGGATCTTCCGCACGCTCTACGTACCGCGCGAGCGCGAAGCCCTGGAGTACGGCCTGGCCGACGACGAGCACCTGGAGATGAACAGCGTCTGGCAGCTCTACGCGCGGCCGTTCCGCACCCTGGCCGCGCGCCTGTCACCCGCGAAGGGGCGCCCGGCATGAAGCGGATCTGGGCGCTGGTCGGCGTGGTCGCGATCGCGGCGATCGCCTTCGGCGTACAGCGGGCGGCCACCGCGCCGGGCGCGAGCGTCTACCAGGACGCGGCGCCGATCGCGGTGGCAGACCTGCCCGTCCAGCTGGAGGAGCTGACCTGGACCGAGGTGCGCGCGCTGATCGCAGCGGGGCACCGCACCGTGATCATTCCGACGGGCGGCACCGAGCAGAACGGCCCGCACATGGTGCTCGGCAAGCACAACCACGTCGTGCGACACACCGCCGGGCGCATCGCACGCGAGCTCGGCCAGACGCTGGTGGCCCCGGTCGTCGCCTACGTGCCCGAGGGCGACATCGACCGGCGAACCAGCCACATGGCCTTCGCGGGGACGATCAGCATCCCGGAGGATACCTTCGCCGGGGTGCTCGAGGCCACGGCCCGCAGCCTCGCCGCGCACGGCTTCGAGCACATCTGCTTCCTCGGCGACAGCGGCGGCAACCAGGCGGCCCAGGCACGGGTCGCCAAGCGCCTCAACGCACGCTGGGCCGGCAGCCGGACGCGCGCGCTGCACGTCGGCACCTACTACGACGGCAACGGCCAGCAGGCCTGGCTCGAGAGCCAGGGGGAGTCCAAGGAGACGATCGGCATGCACGCCGGCATTCGCGACACCTCCGAGCTGCTCGCCATCCACCCCGAGGGCGTTCGCGCCGAGCGCGCCCGCCCGGGCGCGCTGCCCGAGATGGCGAACGCCGGCGTCGACGGAGATCCCACCCGCGCCAACGCCGAGCGCGGTCGCGCACTCCTGCAGATGAAGGTCGACGCCGCGGTCCGGCAGATCCGCGGCGAGCTCGGCAACTAGCCTGGATTTCACCAAGGCGTGCGAGGCTCGTGCAAGTCGGCCTCGTGCTCGTCGAGCACCTGGTGCGCCTTGCCGATGAACCCTCTCACGAACGCAGCAGGCTACGAAGCGTGCGCGCGATCGTGCGTGGGTTGAGCACCTTGGAGTGCCCGGCCACGCGGGCGCGCGCGTCGATCTCGATCTCCTCGATCGTCTGACCGGCCGCGCGCAGCTTGTGTCGGAACTGGGTGCTGATCATCATCGAGTCGTCATCGCGCGGGCCGAAGCGCTCCCAGGCCTCGCGCTCGAAGATATAGGTCCCGCCGCTCTTGGCGCGCTGCCCGGTCTGGGCTTTGATCAGGCGGTTGAGGGTGCCGCTGATCACGTGGCGGTACCAGGCGTCGTCGCGGCTGCGGTAGACGGTCGTGATCATCGGCGCGCGCTCGCGCAGCCGGTGCAGCTCCAGCACGACCTCGGGGCCGATCTGCCCATCGGCCGGGATCCAGGTCACGTGGTGTCCGCGCGCCGCATCGAAACCCGCACGCAGGGCGCCGCCGATGCCGCGGTTGGGCTGCAGCGGCACGACCTGAACGCGGCTGTCCTGACCCTGCAGCGTACGCATCTGCGCGAGCGTGCCATCGCTGCTGCCGTCGTCGACCAGCACGAGCTCGAAGCTACCCACCTCGGACGCGTCGAGCGCCGCGGTCAGCTCGCGCACCACCGGCAGCAGGCACGCCTCCTCGTTGTATGCGATCACGACCACCGACAGCCCAGGCTCGCGCTCCAGCGTCTCCGCCGCCGCGCTCTTCTCGAAGACGTAGAGATCCTGCAGCACCGGCACATCCGCCAGCATCCGGTCGAGCCCGGGCGTGGCGCGGAAGGCGTCCTCGAGCTGTTGCAGGACGGGGTCGATCGCCACCAGTGGCGGGATCAGCCGTCGCAGGACCTGCCCCGCGAGACCCTCGCCTGTGGCCTCGGCCGCGCCCGCCGTGCCTCCCAGAAACCAGGGCAGGAAGTGGGCGCAAGTCGCCTGCTGGTAGACTGGCCGCAGGTACGCGCCGAAGATCTCCGCGTAGCGCTCGCGCGGGCGAAAGATCGCACGATAGGGCACACCGGTCGTGCTCGCGTCGTCGTAGCGGGTCTCGCCGTCGGTCGTGACAGCCTCCTTCGCGTAGAGCCGTCCGCCGGGCGCGAGCGCGGCCGTGACGCGCTGTGCCAGCCGCGCCACCGCATCCTCGTCCATGTACATCGCGACCCCCATCAGCAGCACGGCGTCGTAGCTGCCCTCGGGCTCGAAGCTCGCCACGTCGGCGCATGCGGTATCCAGGTTGTCGACCCCGGCGCGCGCCGCGGCACCGCGCGCCGCCTCCAGCATGCCCTCGCTGACGTCGACCAGCGTCACCTCTGCGACCTGCGGCGCCAGCCACAGGGCGATCCGTCCCGCACCGCCGCCCAGGTCCAGCACGCGACTGTCGGGCCCGATCCGCAGCACGCGCGCCAGATGCGCGCGCTCGAGCGCGTCTCGATAGGCGCCCACCGCACGCTGGCCGGTGACCGTGCCGAGCTCCGCGAGCTCCGCGTCGGCGGCAACCGATTCGTCCTGGGAGTCCCAGTAGGCCCCCACCTGCTCGGGCGTGCGAAGACGCTCGCTGGAAGCCCGTACCTCGAT
>JAPPOT010000189.1 GCA_028817855.1 Myxococcales bacterium | reverse complement strand
CCGAGCAATCGCCTTGGCCGCGATCGAGCGGACAAGAACGCAGGCGAAGCCGCTGCTGGGCGAACCTCGACGATTCCCTCTACGCTCAATTCACACTCAGCTCTTTGTCTTTCGCCGTGGCCGGCCGCCTTGCCGCGTACTCGCTCGCGGCCTCCACGAAGTGCGCGAAGAGCGGGTGCGGGTCGTGGGGGCGCGACTTGAACTCGGGGTGGAACTGGCAGCCCACGAAGTAGGGGTGGTTGGGCAGCTCCACCATCTCGACCAGCAGCGCGTCAGGCGACTGGCCGGCCAGCACCATGCCCGCGCCCTCGAGCTGCTCGCGGTACTCGTTGTTGACCTCGAAGCGGTGGCGGTGGCGCTCGTCGATGCGCGTCTTGCCGTAGATGCGCGCCGACAGGGACCCCTCCTTGAGGGCGCAGGGATAGGAGCCCAGACGCATGGTCGCGCCCTTGTCCTGAATGCCGCGCTGGCCTGGCATCAGGTGGATCACCGGATGCTTCGCCTTCGGATCGGCCTCGACCGTGTTCGCCCCCTCCAGGCCGCAGGCGTTGCGTGCGAACTCCACCACCGCCATCTGCATGCCCAGGCAGATCCCGAAGAAGGGCACGCCGTGGTCGCGGGCGTAGCGGATCGCGCGGATCTTGCCCTCGAGCCCGCGGTCGCCGAAGCCACCGGGCACCAGAATCGCGTCGTACTGGGCGAGCTCCTGCTCCCAGTCCTCGCGCTCGAGCAGCTCCTCGCTGTCGACATAATAGGTCTCGACCTTCAGGTCGTGGGCGATGGCGCCGTGGGTGAGCGCTTCGTGCAGTGACTTGTAGGAGTCGCGCAGGTGCACGTACTTGCCGACCAGCGCCACCTTCACGCTGCCGCGGGTCGGCGACAGGAAGGTCTGCGCCGTCTTCTCCCAGGCCGCCAGGTCCGGCTCGCGCGACCAGATGTTGAGCCGGTCGACGACCTGCTGGTCGAGGCCCTGCTCGTGCAGCTTGATCGGCAGCTCGTAGATGCAGGAGACGTCCTGGGCCGCGATCACCGCCTCCACCGCCACGTTGGTGAAGTGCGCGATCTTGCGCTTCAGGTCGGACTGCAGCTCGCGGTCCACACGGCAGATCAGAATCTCGGGCTGGATGCCGAGGCCGAGCAGCTCCTTGACCGAGTGCTGGGTCGGCTTGGTCTTGAGCTCGCCGGCGGCGCCGATCCACGGCACCAGGGTCACGTGGATCGAGACCGCGTTCTGCGGGCCGAGCTCGGTACGCAGCTGGCGCACGGCCTCCAGGAAGGGCAGCGACTCGATGTCACCGACGGTGCCGCCGATCTCCACGATCGCCACGTCCACCTTGGCCGCGACCTCCATCACGCGCGCTTTAATCTCGTCGGTGATGTGCGGGATCACCTGGATCGTCGCGCCCAGGTACTCGCCGCGCCGCTCTTTGCTGATCACGGCGTCGTAGATGCGGCCGGTGGTGAAGTTGTTGGCCTGGGACATGCGCGCGGAGGTGAAGCGCTCGTAGTGACCCAGGTCCAGATCGGTCTCGGCGCCGTCGTCGGTCACGAAGACCTCGCCGTGCTGGTATGGCGACATCGTGCCGGGGTCGACGTTGATGTACGGGTCCAGCTTGACGTGGGTCACGCGCAGGCCGCGCGCCTCCATCAGCGCACCGATCGAGGCGGCCGCCAGCCCCTTTCCGATCGAGCTCACGACTCCGCCGGTGACGAAGACAAATTTGGGCCGTCTGGTTCTCATGGCGGGAGCCTCGTGGAGCGTTCAGCAGGGTTGGGATGCGGAAGCGCCGGCCAGGCCCGCCCAACATGCACCGGCAGCCGGCCCCGCTCATCGAGCTTTTGGGGGCAACTGGACTGTCGGTTTGCTGGAACGGCTCGAGGCTGGTAACTCCCCGCGAGCACGGTGGTCACTGTACGCATTCAGAGTGCCCTGTCAACGGACGCTCGCGGAGTACGAAGTCCCGACTTTCCTGACTGAAGCCCACACCGATCGACATCCCTGTCGCTGACCCGGGCGCCGCCTTTTGTTAAGGTCCACAGCCTGTCGCGGGCGCCCCCGCGGGACCGCGCACAGCCCCCTTCGCCAATGGCCTACACCGTTCTCGCTCGCAAGTATCGCCCCCAGACCTTTGAGGATCTGGCCGGTCAGGAGCACGTCAGCCGCACGCTCGAAAACGCCATCAAGAGCGACCGCGTCGCCCACGCCTTTCTCTTCACGGGCGCACGCGGTGTGGGCAAGACCACGACCGCGCGCCTGCTCGCCAAGTGCCTCAACTGCGAGCAGGGGCCGACCCCCAAACCATGCAATGCGTGCGATCCGTGCCAGGAAATCACCGTCGGGACGGATCTGGACGTGCTCGAGATCGACGGCGCCTCCAACAACAGCGTCGACGACGTGCGGCGGCTCCAGGAGACCCTGCCCTTCCGGCCCGCGCGCGACCGCTTCAAGATCGTGATCGTGGACGAGGTCCACATGCTCTCGACCGGGGCCTTCAACGCCTTCCTCAAGACCCTCGAGGAACCGCCGCCCCACGTGAAGTTCGTCTTCGCGACGACCGAGATCCACAAGGTCCCGATCACGATCCGCTCGCGCTGCCAGCGCCACGACTTCCGGCTGATCCCGCACGCGGTGGTGGCCGAGCGCGTGCGCACCATCCTGGCCCAGGAGCAGATCCAGGCCGACGACGAGGCGATCGCCATCGTCGCGCGCGAGGCGGCCGGCTCCCTGCGCGACGCCCTGACCGTGCTCGACCAACTGCTGGCCTTCGGCGGCGACGGCCTGGAGGGCGAAGCGGTGGCCCGCGGCCTCGGCATCGCCGGGCGCAAGCACGTGCTGTCGGTGTCCGAGGCCCTGCTCGGCGGCGACGCGGCCGCGTGCCTGCAGGCGGTCCACGCCCTCAGCGCCCAGGGCCTCGACATCCTCCACTTCGCCCGCCAGCTGCTCGCCCTGCTGCGCGACCTGGTCGTCCTACGCGTGGTCGGCGACGACCCGGATCTGGTGGACCTGGTCGAGGACGAGCGCAAGGAGGCGATGCGCATCGCCTCGGGCCAGCCTGCGCCCCAGCTGGAGCGCGCCTTCGCCGGGGTGTCCAAGCTGGTCGACGAGATCGCCCAGTCCGGCAACCCGCGCCTGACTCTGGAGATGGGCCTGACGCGCCTTGCCGATCGCCCTCCCCTCGAGCCCCTGACCGAGCTGCTGGCCCGGCTGGAAGCGCTGGAGGCCCGGCTCGGCGGCGCAGGCGGCGGCGCACGGGCGGGTGGAGGCGGTGGCGGCGCGCGGCGAGGCGGCCCGAGCGCGGCTCGCGAGCTGCGGGCCCCGCGTGCCGAGCCCGTGGCCAGGCCCGCGCCCGCGCCCGCGCCCGGGACCGCGACCGCGACCGCGACCGCGCCCGAGACCGAGCCCGAATCCGAATCCGAATCCGAGTTAATCCGAGTCCGAGTCCGAGACGGGGGCCGAGACCGAGGCCGAGGCCGAGACCGAGGCCGTGACCACGAGCACGGCGCCTCGGTCGTCTCGCATGTCACCCGCGCGCAGCGCGTCCCTTGCGCGGTAGCGCAGCGGGCCGCGGAAGCGGC
>JAPPOT010000173.1 GCA_028817855.1 Myxococcales bacterium | reverse complement strand
CCATACAGCCCTCCGTCCTGATTGGCCATGCGCCAGTCCACGATGGCAAGCATCCCCGGCTGGCCAGGCGCAGCGTTCTGCCGGAGACTGACGAGTCTCTGTCGGTCAGGAGGAGGCGTGGTGGATGGCGGTGCGGGTGAGCGAACAGCTGGCGACCGGCCGCTACACGATCGCGGTCGATGCCCGCGTCGTCGATCGCGATGGCTTCGCGGTGTCGTGGTCCTAAGGTGATCGCGACGAGGCCGGTCTGATCGCCGACGTGGGCGATGGCGCCTTCGTCGATCGCTTCATCGGCGGCCAGCCCCACCTGCGTCTTCGAGAACGAGCAGCTCAGCGGCGTCTGACGCTCACAGTCGCGCGAGCCGCTCCTGCAGCAGGCGTCGCTCGCGCGGCAGGCCGAGGCTCGTGGCCAGGCGCAGGCCCTTGCGGTAGGCCGCGCGCGCGGCCTGCCGGTTGCCGCTGCGCTCCGCCGCCATGCCGCGGTGGCGCTGCTGGGCGGGGCGGCCGATCGGGAAGGCCGAGGCGTACTCCCGCAGCCCCTCCATCGCGCTGCGCCGCAGGCCCTGCAGCTCGTCGGCGCGCGCGCGCGGCGCGTCGGGGCCGTCGAGCTCGTCGATCGCCGACAGCAGATCGCACAGCCCCAGCAGCAGGATGTGACTCGTGGGCCGTCCGATCATGGTCGTGGCCGCACGTGCCGTCTCGTGCGCCTCGCCGATGCGCCCGGCGCGCGCCAGTGCCAGCGACAGCGACGACGAGATCAGCAGCTCCTCGGCGCGGTCGTACTTCCCGCGCAGGATCGGCAGCGCCTCCGCGAAGGACTCGGCCGCCTCGGCGTAGCCGCCTGCGTCGAGTGTCAGGTGCGCCTCGAAGCGCTTCGCCCACCCCACCAGCTGCTCGTTGTTTGCCTGCCTGCCGCGCTCGGCCAGCGCCTCCACGTCCTGCCGCACCTGGCCGAGCTGCTCGCGGTACACGCCGTGCCACACGCGCACCGCCTGCGCCCAGCCCCAGCCCGTGTGGTAGCCGATCTGATCGCTCACGCGCTGCGCGATCCGCAGGTGCTCCATCGACCGCTCCCAGTGCCCCGTGCCGAGGTAGCTGAGGCCCAGCTGCACGCACGGGCGCACCGTGCGGACCAGATCGGTGGTCTGCCTGCGCGCCGCGATCGTGCGCTCCGCGTAGTGGTCGCGAATGCGCTCCTGGCCCGCCATCGCGAGCCACAGCGCCATGCCGCCGTAGCCGTTGCACATCAGCCCCGGGTCCCCCGACAGCTCCGCCGCGCGGCAGCCACGGATGCCGGAGTAGATCATCTCGGGCGCGCGCAGCCAGTAGTAGAGGTAGGCGCCCCATACGTGGTGGGCGCGCGCCACCTCGAAGGCGACCTCGGGCGCCATCCCTCGCTCCCACGGCACGCGGCCGAGCAGGCGATCGCTGCCCTGGCCCAGCATGCCCGCCACGGTGCCGAGCGCGAAGCTCGCGAAGCGCCCCGCCGTGCGCTCCCCCAGCAGGGCCAGGGTGCGCTCGCTGTGGCGTCCCATCAGCTCCACATTCCCGAGCGTCTCGTGGCACTCGGCGAGCATGCGGTGCCAGCGCGCCCGCTCGAGGTCTGTGGCCGGCGCGCGGCCGGGCTTTGCGCCGGGCGCCTCGATCTCGTCGGCGACGCGCAGGCAGCGCTGCAGGAAGTCCTCCGCCTCGCGGAACGCGCCCGAGCGCATGGCCTGCTCCGCGGCCTGTTGCAACATCGACAGGGCGCGGCCGTGCTCGCCGGCGCGCTCGTAGTGCAGCGCCAGGACCGCGGCCTGCTGCTCCGGCGCCGTGCTCGAGCGTTCGTGGTGGCGCGCGATGCGTCGGTGCAGCTCCCGGCGCTTCTCGAAGAGCATCAGATCGTAGGCGACCTCGCGCGTGAGCTGGTGATCGAAGCGCAGCTGTCCAGGCGCCTCGGCAGGCTGAGCGACCGCGCTCAGCAGTCGATGCTGGATGAGCACCTGCAGGTCGCGCTCGAGCTGCTCGGCGCTGACATCCGCGGGGTGGATGGCGCGCAGCACCTCCACGTCGAACTGCTGTCCGATCGCGCTGGCCGCCTTCAGCGTCAGCTCGGGGCCGGTCGGGAGCTGGGCGATGCGCGCCCGCACTACCGCGTGCAGGGAGTCCGGGATTGCCTGCGGCCCCGCGCGGCGCTCGCCCACGACCGCGCGGTCGCCCTGCAGGGTCAGCACCTGCTCGCGCTGCAGCGTCATGCACAGGGACTCCACGAAGAGGGGGTTGCCCGCGGAGCGGCCCATGATCAGCTCGATGGCGTCCTGCGAGACCTGGCGGGCCGCCAGGCGATCGGCGATCAGGGACACCACGAACGTCGGCTCGAGGCCGCCCAGCTCGAGCAGCTCGCAGCTCTCGCGCAGCCACACATGCTCGGCGGTCATCCGCGCGCCCAGCGGCCGGGTGGTGATCACCATGGCGAGCGCCGGCAGGGCGCGGCGAAGGTCGACCAGCAGCTCGACGGAGGCCGAGTCCAGCAGCTGGAGGTCCTCGACCACCATCACCAGGCCACGCTCGGAGAGCGGCCGCAGCAGGCTCGCCAGCAGCCCGTGGGCGCGCTCGGCGCGGAGCTGGCCGCTGAGCTGCCCGCTCTCGGCCGTCTCTGGAAGCTCGAGCGACAGCAGCGGCGCGAGCAGCGGGACCAGCTCCGGCGGCTCCCCGGCCTCCGCGAGGCGCGCCGCCAGGGTGTCGGCGGAAAGGGGCTGCTCGCCGCACAGCAATGGCAGCAGCGCCTGGCCGAACGGGTGATACGGCCTGCGGTGCTCGATCGGGTCGCCGGCCAGGAGCACGCTCGGCTGGTCGCCCCACTCGTGCTCGGCCAGCGCGGTCGACACCAGCGTGGACTTTCCCTGACCCGCGTCGCCCTCGATCCAGAGCGCTCCGGCCGGGCCGCGCGGCGCCTCGGCGAGGAGCTTGCGGATCAGGCGGCGCTCGACGTCGCGATTGAAGGTGCGCAGGTCGCGGGCTGCCGGCGCGCGGCTCGAGGTCGGCCGGTAGACCTCGACGCGCTCGGAGATGCCCTTGAGCTCGAGGCTGCCGAGCGAGCGCGAGACCAGGCGCCCCTCGGTCGCGGCCTTCGTGGCGGGGCAGACGAGCACGTCCCCGCGCCCGCTCTGCATCAGCCGCGCGGCCAGGTTCATCACGTGCCCGATCACGCAGTACTGTCGCCGCTCGGTGCGTCCGATCGGTCCGCTGAACGCGCGGCCGGTCGCCACCCCGACGCTCGCCCCGATGTCGCGGTCGGCGAGCTGCGCGTGGACCTCCACCGCGCACAGCATGCCGCGCACCGGATCGTCCTCGTGGGCGCGCGGCGGCAGGCCAAAGAGCACGGTGACCACGGTGCCCTTGTCGTCGAAGACGAGGTGATCGACGCCGCCGTCGTAGCTGTCGGCGCTCTGCTGGATCAGCCCGATCGCGACCTGCAGCCGATCGCTGTCGGGCGTGCGCGCGTCGAGGTCGGCGCGGCGGAGGAAGACCGCGGTCCCCGGCCGCAGCTCCGGCAACCACTCGCCGCCGCTGTCGGTCATGCGCGCGCGCCCGACGTC
>JAPPOT010000911.1 GCA_028817855.1 Myxococcales bacterium | reverse complement strand
GGATCCTCGACGCCCTCCGGTCGCAGCACGCAGACCCTCGCATCGGTGTCACACGCCGGCACGTAGCGCTCGAGCAGCTCGCCCGGGCCGTCGCCGAGGATGCGGCCGTCGGATGCCTTGCCGACTGCGGTGGGTATCACGGGATCGCAGGCGCCGCAGTTGTGGGTCGCGAAGGTCTCGGCGAAGAGGATCGGCTCCTCGTCGATGCCGCCGAAGAGGGGGATCAGGACCGTCCCGCAGGCGTTGCGTAGTTCCCAGGCGAAGCAGTCGTCGTCGCTCTCGCACCAGTTGGCGCAGCTCTGGGTCACGTTGTGGAGCATGAAGGCGCGGTACTCGGCGGACCACGCGCTGCAGTCGGAGGTGTCGCGCCCGGGCTCGTCGTCTGCGCACACCGGGCAGGGGTCGTGCTCGACGTGGCTGATGTGGTTGCCGTCCTCGGGATCGCAGCTGAAGATCTCCTCCTCCAGCCGCAGGTCGCAGTCGTGGTCGAACCAGGCGTCGCCCTCGCAACTGTTGGTGTTCGCGATCGGGCCTTCCACATCGGAGACCAGGGCGAAGCTCTGGGTGCGCACCTCGCGCTGCTCGTCTTCGCCGGGCTCCGGATCGGTGCCTTCCGCGCTGCCGCTGGCAGGCGTACCGGGGCCGACGTCGACGCGGTTGCCGGAGTCGTTCGGGGTGCCGTCGTCGACCACGTCGTCCGCGACGCCCGGCATGCCCATCGTGGTGGGCGATCCCGGCCCCCCGGTGCCTGGCACGCCCACCGTCGGATCCCCGTCCGAGGAGTCGATGCAGGCCTGGCCCGCCATCACGAGCAGCGAAAGCAGCGCGGCGCCCGCCGCCGGTGTCCACTCGAACGATGTCATCGCGTCTCCCCCCGCGCAGCGGGCTCCCGAAAGGCCCCAGCCCCGAGCATGGGATCCCCGGAGGCCCCGCGCAAGCGCGCCTCCACTAGAGCCCATCGGAGAGGGGCTCTAAAAGCAGAGCGGGCCGACGCCCGTGCCGCAGCTGCCCGCCAGCGTGCAACAGGCCAGCGCTCCGGTGCACATGGAGGGATCGCAACCGCCGCTGCTGCTCCCGCCACCGTCGTTGCTGCCGGTGTCCATGGGGGGGTCCGGCTCGTCCGGGGGAGGGCCGCAGACGCCGTCGGTGCAGATGCCCTGGGCGCAGTCGATGTTCATGTTGCAGGTGGAGCCCTCGGCGCAGGGCTGGCAGCTGCCGCCGCCGCAGTCGATGTCGCTCTCGTTGCCGTTCATCTCGCCATCGGAGCACGGCTCCACCGGATCGGGGCAGCCGGTGCACTCCGAGAAGTAGCCCCCGAGCGGCGAGGTGGTGTCGAACACGCAGGTCTGCTGCCCCTCGGTACCCTTGTCCTCGCAGATGCAGGCGCCGACGTCGCCCTGCGTGCACGGGACCCGGTCGTCCATCACCGGCATCTGCTCCATCGGCAGCGCGCCCATCCCGGCGGCGCTCGCCGGCGGCGGGCCCGCGTCGGGCTGCTCCATCACCGGCGACTGCAGCGCCGAGCTCTCGGCGTCCAGATTGGACGCCACACCCTCGGCGCAGGCTGACACCAGCACCAACACTCCCGCGATCACCCACGCGAGAGACAGAAAAGTACGACTTTGCGACACGACCTGACCTCCGAAGTCCCCACGCACAGGTCCCACAATGCAAGACATGTGCCCGCATGATCCGCGGTGATCTCGAAGGGGTGCACGCACCCCGGGCCCGTTGTCACTGGGTCCCCCTCCGGATGTCGCGCTCCTGGGGGCCGTCAGTCACGCGCCCGGATGACCGCTTCTTGCACAATCGTGGCGACCAGCGTCCCCTCGCGGTCGAAGACGGTCCCCCGGCTCAGGCCGCGCCCGCTCGACACCGATGCCGCCTCGAAGCTGAAGAGCAGCCAGTCGTCGAAGCGGAAGGGGCGGTGAAACCAGATGGCGTGGTCCAGGCTGGCTACCTGGGTCCCCATGTCGCCGAAGCGCGCGCCGGTCGCGCGCATGCATGGCTCGATAGGGCCCATGTCCGAGGCGTAGGCCAGCACGCAGCGGTGCAGGTTCGGGTCGTCCATCAGCTCGCCCCGCGCGCGCATCCAGGTGTGGCTGGGGCCGGTCGCGCCGGCGGAGGCGTCGGTCGCGCGGATCATCTCGATCGGCCGCTTGCGCTTGATGCGCTCCTTCATCTCGTCGCTGGCGCCTTCCAGCAGCTTGGCCGTGCGCGTCTCCTCATCGGGGAAGCTCTCCGGTGGCTTCACGTCCGGCATCTCGCTCTGGTAGTCGTCGCCCCCGCTTGTGCCATCGAAGGAGGCGACCATGTGGAAGTTCACCTCGTCGCGCTGCACGCCGATCACGTTGCGCGTGGCGAAGCTGGCGCCGTCGCGCATGGCCGAGACCTCGTACTCGATCGGCCGGCCCGGCTTGCCCGCGCGCAGAAAGTAGGCGTGCAGGGAATGGGCGGGCGTCTCACCCACCGTGAAGGAGGCCGCAGCCAGCGCCTGGGCGAGCACCTGGCCGCCGAATACCCGAATCCAGCCGTCGTTCGACGGCGGCCCGATGAACACGCCCTCACCCGCGTCCTGCAGGTCGAGCAGCGCCATCAACTCCTGAACCGTGCCTTCCATGCGGCCGGTTCTAACACAATTCAAAATGGCGCCCGGACGGCGAGCATCGGGGCGCCTGGATGAAGGACGCCGGCCTAGATCTTCAGCGCCAGCGCCTGCTGCCGCAGGCTGTCGAGGCGGTCCGGATCCTCGAGCAACGCGCGCAGCTCCTTGCCCACCACGTGGCCGGCGATGGCCTCCGGGCTGCGCCCCTCGCAGTCGGTCGCCCAGGTCGCGGTGCTCGCGGCCAGGCTGCGCAGGCTGCGGGCCGTCAGGGCCACGTCGGTCGCGCGCAGGTCGCCCTCGGAGATGGCGCGCGCGACCAGGTCGCGCAGCAGCTCGGTCAGTCGGCGGTCCGACACCCAGTAGGCCGGGAAGGCCGGCGGCCGCGCCTCGGGCAGCAGCAGGATGGCGTGCACCGGGTGCGGCGACGCGCAGGCCGAGTGCACATCGAAGTAGAGCAGCCGGTAGAGCTTGGCGCTGGCCGGCGCATCCACCCGATCGAGCTGCTCTGCGAAGTCGAGCGTCCACTCGGCGACGCGCCGCAGCAGCGTCTCCAGGATCCGCTCCTTCTTCGGGTAGTAGTGGAAGAGGGACGGCTGCCGCAGGCCGGCGGCCTCCGCGATCTCGCGCGTCGAGGTGGCCGAGAAGCCCTTGCTGGTGAAGAGGCGCGCCGCCTCGACCAGGATCTCCTCCTCGGGCGGTCGCTCCAGCTGCCGGGGATTGGCCCGCGGTCTCCCCACCTTGGGTACCTTCCCGTGCGTCTGTCCGTTGGCCCGCTCGATGATCGCGCTCATGGCACCTCCCACCCTGTTCTGGATGTTAGTTCCCTGGCGGGGGGTCTATCGGGTCACCGAATTTGGGTGACCTGGTGCGCACCTCAATGCCCCCCAAGCGTGGGGGAAGGCCTTTGGAAGGGGGCGGGGTGGCGCCTTACGGGCTGGCGGCCGATTCGGGCTGGGTGCGGATGTCGCTCAGGAT
>JAPPOT010000197.1 GCA_028817855.1 Myxococcales bacterium | reverse complement strand
ACCCGGTGCTGGCGACCGGATTCGAGTGCGAAATCCGCACGGGCTTCTGGGCGGTCGGAGGACGGCGCGAGGTCAGCGCCCCCCTGTACGAGCGGGTCGCGTACGAGGAGTGCGACTACGATTGCGAAGAGCACGAGGGCGCGCCCGACGGCGTCACCTTCTACGCGATGGGCGAACCCCTCGACGACCCCATTGTCCAGCTGCGGCCCGGAGTCACCGGCACCGGGCCAGGATGGAGAGCACTTCCTGGTCGCGCCGATCCCGTTCGCCCACCTCCCGGTGCTGCGGCACGACTGACCGAGGCCGGTGCGCGTCAGGGCTGGAGCTGGACGGTGAAGGTGCCCGCGCAGCTTGCGCCGCCGGCGCTGTCGGCGAGATCCCAGGTGCCATCGATGACCTGGGGATCGGCGCCGAGGTGCGAGCCGGAGAGCGTGCCTCCGAACATCCCGAACGGCGGCTGCGCGACGGTCCACAGCGCGTCGGGGTCGGCGGGGTCACTCGAGATCGCCGGTCCGTAGACGCCATCGAGGCCGTCGGTTCGGAACTCGCCCGTGCTGCAGTCCAGACCGCCGTTCAGGGGAGCCTCGAAGCCGGTCAGGCCGGCGAGTCCAAAGAGCGTCCCGCTGCCTTCCGCGATCACGAGGTCGGCGCAGAACTCATCCGAAGGGCCGCACTCGCCCTCGACCACTTCCTCGTTGATCTCGAGATTGAAGGAGACGTCGCCTGTCAGCGGGAACAGGAGGCCGGCCAGGTCGACTTCGCACTCGTAGGTGCCGAGGTAGAACCCGGGACCGCAGTGTTCCAGCCCAGCTTCGCGGCCCGTCGCACCGTCCGCCGGCGCAGGTGCTGGCGCCACGACGGTGTCGTCGGCGTTGCCGAAGGCGTCGGCGGCGGACGGATCCGAGGTGCTGGTCGCGTCCGACGGGGCCGCGCACGCCGGATCGGTCGCGGCGCAGGATGCGCCCTGGGCATCGGAGTGGTCGCGCGACCGTGGTGCGCCGTCTCCGCCGTCCGCTGCGCAGGCCGGCACGAGCCACGCGCTGACGACAGCGAGCGCGAGAAGCGAAGCCGCATGGCGGCGGTGACCGCGCCGCCTCGTGCGCTCCATCCGGTGGGCCATGGGCGGTAGGCTGCACCCACACGCGGCACTGTCAACAAGCGGCCGCATTCGGATCCCCAATGCGAGTAGGTACTGCGAACGCCCGTGCTCACTGCACGTCTCCGCGAGGTTTTCAGTCAAACGACTTCGCGCTGACTCGAAGCCGGCGTCGCGCAGTCCCGCGGCATCCGCGTATCCAGCCCCGCCGCAACCTCGCCTGCCCGTGAGGAGCGGGGACGCGACGGCGCATCAGCTCGCGCACGCGTCGACGATGTTCGCCATCTGCGTGCACGGGTTCGGCTGCGGACAGTCGGCCCCGAGGTGACAGAGATAGTCCTCACAGTCGAGTTGCGCCATGCACTCGTTGAGCACGCGGTAGGCACCCTTGCAGACGTCCGTGTTGAGCTCCGGGCGGTTGATGCATGCGATCACGCACTCGTTCACGCTCGAGTGCTCGCCACCGCAACCGATGTCGACCTGGCAACGGGCGTCGCAGCTCAGCTCGTCCATGCTCGACGGACTCACGCAGACGTTTGCGCCATCGCACAGCAGCCCGTTGATGCAATAGTTGGAGCCGTCGCCCGGGAACGGGTCGCAGCACATATCGCCCGCCTGGCTGCACGGGGCGCCGCCGTCCGGCATGCAGGAGGGGTCGCCGCCGTCGCAGGCCGAGCCGCCATCTCCAGCTCCGGCGTCGGTGTCGACGCCAGCATCGCCCGGGGCGCCGCCAGCGCCGGACGTGCCGCCCGCACCGGGCATCCCATCTGCGCCGGGCAACTCGCCCGCGTCGGCGCCCACGCCCCCGCGGTCTGGGGCACCGCCCGTGGCGCCCGATGTCCCGCCGCCCGCGGCTGCGGGCGCAGCGCGGCAGCGGCCTGCCATGCAGCCGTACCCCTCACCGAGCGCATCGCAGTCGTCCGCGGTGGTGCACTCCACCTCGCACGTGCGCGGGATGTCGCTGCCGCAACTCGCGGAAGTCTCGGCGCAGGTTGCCGTCGCTTCGATCCGCGTGCACTCGGCGTCCGAGGCACAAGCCTCGGTGCAAACACCGCAGATGCAAGAGTAGCCGTCATCGCATGTGTCGTCGCACGCGCGAAGGAAGTGGGTCTCCGTCTCCACCTTCGCGCTCTCATCACACGCAGCGACGAGCACCGCGACACATGCCAGCAAGACGAGAGATCTATCGTTCGCGTTCTTCATCGGACTCCTCGTCATCACTACGTTCCTTCTCAACGATGACCTGGCCCCCGTAGATGACGACCTCGTCATAGTCGGCGGGCAGTGGGTGCCGCTCGTTGTATTCCTGGACGCGCTGGCGCAGCGCGCTGTACTCGCGGCGAAACGCGGTGAGCGCTCCGCGGACCTCGTCCTCGCACGGATGCCCTGGCCATACGCGCATCGTGTAGGTGCTGCCGCCCACGTCGGCGCCCGAGTCGCTGTCGCCAGCCGCGCGCAGTCGCGCACATAGGGTCTTCACCACCGCCTGGAAGTGGTCGAGCATCCCGGCTTCCCAGCCCGCGCTGGCACTCGGGCTCATCACGACCGAGCTCGCGTGGTAGCGGCCGCGGTCGTCGATGCGCACGCGTCGCTCGACAGCGAGTCGTTCCAGACAGCGCGTCACGTCCTCGCGGGTGACCGGCAAGAGCTCCGCCAGCTCCTCCAGTGTGAGCGGCCCTTCTCGGTAGGTGAGCAACCAAAGGAGCTCGTCGAGCCCGTCCGTGCGTTGGCCGAGCTGCGAGAGCTCCTCCGAGGTGGCCGCGCGATAGGCCACGTCGCGGCCGCCGCCGAGCCGAAACACCAGCCCCGACTCGCACACGTCATGCAGCACGCTCTTGACGAGCTCGGGATCGTCGCGATGAAAGCGCTGCAGCACCTGGCTACGCGTCACGACACCGGACTTCCCGAGGTAGTCGAGCAGAGCCTCCCACAACGAGCGGTCGCGGTCCGTCATGCTCGCACTCACGCGCTGAATGCGGCGGCGGTAGCTGCGCAGGGCGAGCCCGAACATGTCCGCGCTCACCTGCTTGCTGACTCCCTGCGCCTCGATCTCGCGCGACAGCTCGAGGAAGACCTGGTTGGCGAGGTGGGCGAGCGGCGCCCTGACGCCGCCCGAGGTCGCGAGCTGCGCGATGAGGATCGTCGTCTGCCGGACCACTCCGTCGATGAGCACGCGTGCGTCCATGCGGCTTACCGTAGCCCGCCGCCCTGGGGCCGGCATCGGGACAATAGTGTCCCGGTGGTCGGGCGAGAGCGGGCCCTGGGCCCTGGAGCTTCGGACGCGGGCGTCGGGATCGGGCGCGGGCCTCGGGATCGGACGCAGCCTCGGAATCGGACGCGTGGCCACGGACCCGGGCTCGGGACCCCGGTTGGGCCACCTCGGGGCTTCGGGGCTCCTGGGGTCATCGCTTTGGCTGGGAGAGTCAGTGCCGCGCATGGGTGCGTGGCGATAGGTTTGGGGATAGGTGCAGGTGGTTTCGGAGGTTTAGAT
>JAPPOT010000704.1 GCA_028817855.1 Myxococcales bacterium | reverse complement strand
CGCCGGCGTGGAGGCCAGATGCTCGACGCGGCGGATGTCGGCGGCGATCGGCAGGATGCCGAGGGCCTGGAACTCCTGAAAGGCACGCGGTGGGATGAAGCCGTCCACGCACACCGCCCCCCAGCCAAAGTCCCGCAGACACGCGTCCATCTCGGCGATGCGTGGGATGCGCTCGATCGCCATTCCGGTCGCCGACAGGCCGCGTGCGTAGGCCGGGTGGGCGCTCTCGACCAACCGCCCATAGAGCTGCATCAGCACAAAACGCCAGACGGCGTGGTCCACCGGCGTGTAGGCGTCCCAGTCCTGCTCCACCACGCAGCGGCGCAGGTGTCGTGGCACACGGTCCCTGGTGTCTGAGCTCCCCACCCTCAAAGCATAGCGCCCCGGGCGCCCGACTCCCGTTGCCGGGCGGGAGCCGCCCGGTGGCCGCTCTGCCCCTTGCGATCGGCCGCAACCTCGTCCCCCAGACGCCCCACATTCGCCATTGCCCCGCGCGCGCCGGCTCGCATATCTTGGGCGGCCCCGTGACGCTGAACGGACGCGCCTTTTCTCCGTTGACAGCGCCGGAGGCCCAGATTAGAACTATTCCTAAATAAGAATGGTTCTAAGCGAAGAACACCGCCTGGTCGACGCCCTCAAGCGCGCAGGTCTCAAGCTCACCCCCCAACGCCTGGCGATCGCGGAGGCGCTTACGGGTGACGAGACCCACCCCACGGCTCAGGAGCTCTACGCGCGGCTCAAGCCGCGCTTCAGCAGCATGTCGATGGCGACCATCTACAACACCCTGGGGGCGCTCACGAAGATCCGCGGCTGTCGCGAGCTGGAGATGGGCGGCGCCACGCGCTTCGATCCCAATGTCACCCCCCACGACCACGCGGTCTGCGAGCGCTGCGGCGCGATCCGCGACGTGGAGCTCGAGAGCGGCGAAGCACCCGACAGCGAGCCCTGCCCCCTACCCGGCTTCCAGGTCGAGCGCATCGAACGAGTCTATCGCGGCGTCTGCGCCCAGTGCGCCGAAGCCGCCTGAAGTCGAATAACGAAGCAGTCATTCCCCAACACGAAAGAGAGAAACAGCCATGGCAGACCTCAAGGGGTCCAAGACCGAGCAGAACCTGAAGGACGCGTTTGCGGGTGAATCCCAGGCAAACCGTCGCTACCTCTACTTCTCCAAGATCGCGGACGTGGAGGGCTACCCGGACGTGGCGGGCCTGTTCCGCGACACCGCCGACGGCGAGACCGGCCACGCCCACGGCCACCTCGACTACCTCAAGAAGGTGGGCGACCCGGCCACCGGCAAGCCGATCGGCTCGACCGACAAGAACCTCGCCGCGGCCGTCGCGGGCGAGACCCACGAGTACACGGACATGTACCCGTCGATGGCCAAGTCCGCCCGCGAGGAGGGCTTCGACGACATCGCCGAGTGGTTCGAGACGCTGGCCAAGGCCGAGAAGTCCCACGCCGGCCGCTTCCAGAAGGCCCTGGACGAGCTCGACTGAGCCGCGCGATGGAGCGGTGAGCCTGTCCCGCGGCACATGCGCGGGCAGGCTCGCCGCCCGGTCGATCACTTGACCAAGCCCGCTCCGTGCACAACTGGGAGCCAGAGCCATGCGACCCGACAAGGACCCCTGCTTCGACCCCAACGACGCGCGCTACTGGGACGCTGACGACCTCCAACAGGAGCTGAGGCGCGTCTTCGAGATCTGCCACGGATGCCGCATGTGTGTGGGCTACTGCCCCTCCTTCCCGCGGATGTTCAAGGCGATCGACACCGCCGAGGAAGCCGGCAAGGGCGAGGTCGAGGCGCTGGTCAAGCTCGACTACGACGAGGTCAACGACCTCTGCTTCCAGTGCAAGCTCTGCTACATCAAGTGCCCGTACACGCCGGACGACGAGCACGACTTCAAGCTCGACTTCCCGCGCCTGATGCTGCGCCACAAGGCCCAGCGCGCGCGCGAGGACGGCGTCACCTTCCAGGACCGCATGCTGGGCGAGCCCCAGAAGCTGGGCGCCATGGGAAGCGGTGCGATGGCGGGACTGGGCAACCTGCTCACCAAGAGCCGACTGCTGCGCAAGATGCAGGAAGCGACGACCGGCATCAGCGCCGAGTTCAACCTGCCGCCCTTCGCCAGCCAGTCGCTGCGCACCTGGTTCGACCGGCGCACGCCGGGCGAGAAGGCGGGCGACAACGGCGAGGTCGTGCTCTTCTCCACGTGCACCACCAACTACAACATGCCCAGCACCGGCATCGCGGCCGTGCAGGTGCTCGAGCACAACGGCTTCCGCGTGCACTATCCCGCGGCGCAGACCTGCTGCGGCATGCCGAACCTGGACGGCGGCGACGTGGACGCCGCCGTCGCCAAGGCCAAGCAGAACGTGGCCACGTTGCTGCCCTTCGTGGAGCAGGGCGCCAAGATCGTCGTGCCGGGACCGACCTGCGGCTACGTGCTCAAGAAGGACTACCCCGAGCTGCTCGGGACCGCGGACGCCAGCAAGGTCGCCGACAACACGCACGACCTGATGGAGTTCCTGCGGCTGAAGCTGCGCGAGAAGGTGCTCAGCCGCGAGTTCGAAAAGCCCCTGGGCCGCATCGCCTACCACACGGCCTGCCACCTGCGCGCCCAGAAGGTCGGCACACCGGGACGCATCCTGCTGTCCAAGGTGCCCGACACCGAGGTGGACGACGTCGAGGAGTGCTCGGCCGTCGACGGGACCTGGGGCATGAAGTCCCAGTACTATGAGCTCGGTCGCAAGTACGCGCGCAAGCTCATCGCCGGGCTGCAGGATGTGCCCTACGACGCGGTGGCCACAGACTGCCCGCTCTCCGGCCAGCGCATCGCAGCCGAGCTGGGCACCGACGCCTTCCACCCCATCGAGTTGCTCAACCGGGCCTACGGCCTGCCGGAGGCGGGCCCCGCCTCCCCCGAAGTGAAGAAGTAGTCGGAGTCCACCATGCGCAAAGTCGAACGCTCAGAAATCCTCGACCTCGGGGCCTACGAGCAGGTCCGCGATCGCTTCCGCAACCGCGTAATCGCGCTCAAGAAGGACCGCCGCGCCAAGCTCGGCGACCACATGTCGCTGGTGTTCGAGAACCACGACACCATGCTCCTGCAGATCCAGGAGATGCTGCGCACCGAGCGCATCAGCGACGAGAAGTCCATCGCCCACGAGCTCGAGACCTACAACGAGCTGATCCCCGAGCCGGGCAAGCTCAGCGCCACCCACTTCGTCGAGTACGACGATGGCGACGAGCGCCGCCGCATGCTCGAGCGCTTCCACGACCTGCGCGACAAGATCCACCTGCGCCTCGGCGACAAGCGCATCACCGCCGACTTCTACGTCCACCACGGCGAGGAGCTGGACCGCATCCCGGCCGTCAACTACCTGACCTTCGCCGTGGGCAAGGAACACGCCTCCACCCTGCGCGACGCGGACATCCCCGCCGCCATCGAGGTCACCCACCGCGACTACCAGGTCTCCCTGGACCTGTCGCCCGGAATGCGCAACGCCCTGGCCGACGACTTGGAGAGCTAGCTCTCGGAACGGGAATCGGCGCCCTGCCGAGTTCGGCCGGTGTGAGGTTGGGTAGCGGG
>JAPPOT010000680.1 GCA_028817855.1 Myxococcales bacterium | reverse complement strand
CGCAGCGAACACCCCTTCCTCTGCCTCACGCGTGAGGCGCCGGGCGTCCCCTTCACCCTCGACGTGGACCTGCTCGGTCTCGAGTTCTTCGAGATCGGCTTCCTCGAGCAGCCCGAGGGGGAGAGCTGGCGGCTGGCCGCCAAGGCGGGGAAGATCATGGTGCCCTTCGGGGCGGAGCCGCGCTGGCACAACAGCTATGGCGGCAAGGCTGGCTTCGACAATGACCTCCTGCCGCCTGTCTTCGCAGAGCTGGGCGCGGCGGTGCAGGGTCAGTATGCGGTCGCCGGCACCGGACTGCGCCTGCGGCTCGATCTCTACAGCGTGCGCGGCTATCGCCTGGCCCGGGCCGATCAGGAGCTGAACCTCCAGGCGGACGCCGCGCCCGCCAGCGACCCCTCGATCGCAGTCGGCGGGCGACTGGGGCTGTCGCTCGGGCCCTTCTCCGGCCGCTACTCGGGCTACTACAACCGTATCGGCTTTGGTCGGCGCCTCTACCTGCAGGCGCTCGATCTGGAGCTGTGGCGGCTCCGCGACGTGCCACTTCTCGAGTACTTCACCTTCGCCGTCGGAGCGATGCGGGCCGACGTCTCGGGCGCCGGTGCCGGGCAGGACTACTACCACTTCGGCAGCTACTACACGGTCCGCGTCCACCCCCGGCCGTGGCTCTTCTTGCAGTACCGGCAGGGGTTGCAGAGCTTCGGCAATCGCCGAGGCGACTACCTGGACGAGACGCGCCTCACCGCGGACGACGGCTCGACCCACAACGTCGGCATCGTCGCACGCTATCGCGGCTTCAGCGCCGGCCTCTACTACTTCTGGCTGCTCGAGGAAGCCGACGAAGTGGACGATGACTTTACGCGACTGTCGGTGGCCTATGACTTCTGAGCACCCCATCCCCGCGCTCGCGTTGCTACTGGCGGTCCTGCTCGGTGGCGCCGCGCTCTCGGGCTGCGCGAGCCTGGAGCGGGGCGAGCCGAGCGGGCACTCCGGGCGCGATGCCGGCGGGGCCGGCCCGGATGCCGCCGCGCCTGCGGACGCGCCATCGTTCGGCGCGGACGTACACCCGATCCTGCTGGCGAGCTGCGGCGATTGCCACGGGCCGGGGGGTGACGAGCGCGACGCGCTCGCCCTCGGTGAGGACCCCGATGCCGACTACGATGCGATCGTGCGGCTCAGCGATGCGGACGATCCGGAGGGCAGCCGACTGCTGCGTCTCGCCAGCGGCAACGGCCACCGTCGGGTGATCGCCGCTGGCTCGCCCGACTACCTGGTCATCGCCGCCTGGATGGCGGGTGGAGAGCAGCCGTGATGGAAGCGAGGTGTACCGTGATGCGAGTCCGGAAAGCATTCCTGAGTCCAACCCTGCTCCTGGGTCTGCTCGCCTCGGGCGGGTGCGCGGAGCTCGAGAAGGCCCAGCCCGTGCGCGTGGTGATCGACGGGCCCCATTCGATGGCGGTGGGAGAGCGTGCGGAGCTGACCGCCGCCACCGACAACGGTGAGGATCGAGGCTACGTCTGGGCCAGCGACGACAGCGGCATCGCCAGCGTCGACGAGGAGGGTATGGTCACCGCGCTGACCGCCGGCGAGGTCACCATCACCGCGACCGGTCGCAGCACGGGCGAGGAGGGTGAGCGGGTGATCACGGTCGTGGTCGACTCCGAGACCCAGATCCCGCATTACGCCAACTGGCTGGGCTCGGCCCACAACCGCGCCGATGACGATGCCTTCACGCACTGGGACGAGGACGGCGAGGTGGAGGCACAGTGCGCCCGCTGTCACAGCAAGGGCGGCTACCTGGACTACCTGGGCGCCGACGGCAGTGCACCTGGGGCGGTCGATCACGCGGCCGCTCTGGGTACCACCATCGACTGCCAGACCTGCCACGACCCCGCGGCTGAGGCTCTCGACACCGTGTCATTCCCGTCGGGCACCGAGGTGGACGGCCTCGGCCCCGAGGCGCGCTGCATGGTCTGCCACCAGGGCCGCGCCTCGCGAGCCGATGTGGACGAGGCCATCGCCATGGCCGGTCTTGCCGACGACGAGGGGGCGGTCGATCTGGACGCCCAGAGCGAGGACCTTGGCTTCCTCAACATTCACTACTATCCGGCCGCTGCAACCATCTACGCCGGTCGCGTCGAGGGTGGCTACCAATACGACGGTGAGACCTACGACTGGCGCTTTCGCCATGCGCCCGGCTACGACACTTGCATCGACTGTCACGACGCCCATTCCCTGCAAATCCGGATCGATGCCTGCGCGAGTTGCCACGAGGGCGTGGAGACCGCCGACGACCTGCGCGACATCCGGCTGAGCGCCAGCGCGGGCCACGACTACGATGGAGACGGCGACGTGAGCGAGGGCGTGGCCGCGGAGATCGACGGCCTGCGGCAGGTGCTGCTCGCCGCGATCCAGGCCTACGCGGGTGACCAGGGCATCGAGGACCTCTGCTACGACGCCCAGGCCTATCCCTATTTCTTCCAGGACGGCGATGGCAGCGGCGAGTGCGAGGAGGGGGAGGCCAGCTTTCCCAACCGCTACGCGAACTGGACGCCGCGGCTCGTGCGCGCGGCCTTCAACTATCAGATGGCGACCAAGGACCCGGGTGCCTTCGCACACAATGCCAAGTACGTCATCCAGCTGCTGCACGACTCGGTGGTCTCGCTCAAGGCCGCCGGGGGCGAGCGCCTGGATGCGATCGACGTGAGCGGGGCCGTGCGCGGCGACGAGGGGCACTTCAATGGCGCGGGCGAGGCCGCCCGGCACTGGGACGAGGACGAGGAGGTCTCGGCATCCTGCTCGCGCTGCCACGCGGGGTCCGACGGTTTGCGCGCCTTCGTGGAGCTCGGCATCAGCGTTCCGGTCGAGGAGCCCGACAACGGGCTGGACTGCGCCACCTGCCACGAGGACTTTGGGCTCCCGGGGGAGGATGGCAGCTATACGACCCTGGAGATCGCCACGGTGAGCTATCCCGGTGGGCACGAGGTGGAAGGGGAGCCGGAGGCCAGCAACCTGTGTCGCACCTGTCACCAGGGCCGCGTCGCGGGCAGCGACATCGAGCGCGCGATCGACTCGGGGGGCGAGCTCTCTTTCATGAACGTGCACTACTTGCCGGCGGCCAGCGTGCAGCTGGGCAGCGAGGTGGCCCTGGGCTTCGAGTATCCCGGCAAGGTCTACGCGGCCGCCTCGCAGCACGAGGACATCAACGACTGCACCAGCTGCCACGATCCGGTCGAGACCGACCACAGCTTCCGCACGGAGGATGCCTACGAAGGCGTGTGTGCGACCTGCCACCGCGACCAGGGCAGCGTGGAGCAGATCCGCATCAAGCGGCTGATGGACTACGACGGTGACGGTGACACGGGCGAGCCGCTCCGGGCCGAAATCGACACCCTCGCCGGGGCCCTGCTGTCGCGCATGCAAGAGGTCGCGACGCTTGAGGGCAAGGACATCTGCTACGACACCGACGCCTATCCCTACTTCTTCGTGGACGACGACGCGGATGGCGCCTGCGGGCCGGGTGAGGGCATCTACCCGAATCGCTACGATGCGTGGACGCCCGCGCTGCTGTCGGCCGCCCACAACTACCAGATCAGTCAGAAGGATCCGGGCGCCTGGGCCCACAACTTCGACTACATGGCCCAGCTGTTGATCGACTCGATCGAGGATCTGGGCGGCGAGGTCGCGAGCTTCACGCGGCCATAGGCCGCCTGCGGAGGGAGTGAGCCATGATCGAGCGAACGTTCCGAGCCTTGCTGTGCGTGGCCCTCCTGTGCCTTTCGGTGGGTTGTGGCGATGACGCCGACGACGCCGGCGACGCGGGCCCGGACGCGATGGACGCTGGTGGCGACGGCGATGGCGATCGGCCGGCGCCGGGGCGGCGCGACGGGAGCCCGGACCCGGTCCTCGACTCCGGCTCCGGCATGGCCGTCACCCCTGGTGAGTGCCGCGAGGACATCGTAGCGGAGGCCAGCGACGCCTGCCTCGGCTGTCTCTGCGACGGCTGCGCCGAAGCGGCGGTCGCCTGCGATGAGGCCTGCTTCCGCACCGTTCGCTGCATCCTGGAGCGTTGCGCCGGAGACGCAACCGACGCCAGCTGCATCGGTCAGCGCTGCAGCCAGGACCTGGGCGGCGCGGGCGCTGCCATGGCGCTCGGGCTGTGTGTCAACGACTGCGCGGCCACTTGTACCGTGGACCTCGACGTCGACGGTGGCGCCGACGACGGCGGCCTCTAGCCCGGATGTTTCACCGATCCGCACGCCCTCGCACAACCGCTCCATATCCGGGCTAGGCGGGGGGCCGGACCTCAGGCGCTTGGCGGCGGGAAGGACGTCGCTGGAGTCGATGATGTGGCCGAGACACCCGCCGGACGGCTTGCGCGGTGGACGGTGTGGATGGGCCCCCTGGGGGCGACGTGCCGGAGGTTGTCGGCCAGTTCCTCCGGGTCGATTGGCTTCTCCAGCAGCGGGTTGGGCAGATCGCGGATGAAGCGCTCCAGGTGCGCCTTGAACGCGCCGCCGCTCATGAAGAGCACCCGTGAAGCCAGCTCTGGATGCCTCTCAGAGAGCTTGGTGTAGAATTCGCTGCCATCACAGACGGGCATCATCAGATCGCAGAGGATGACCGAGTAGGGTGCACGAGCCAGGAGCCTGAGCGCCTCCTCGCAGCTGTGGGCGACGTCCACTTCATGCCCGCGGAGCATACGAACGACGGATCTCGCAACGAGCGGCTCATCGTCGATAACGAGCACGCGCAGCGCGGCGAAGGATGCCGGGCGGCGGTCCTCGGAGAATGCCTGCGCGTGCTGCGCCGTCGTCAGTGTAACGATGAACTTCGTTCCGCGGCCAGGTGAGCTCTCCACGCGGAGGTCACCGCCGCTGGCGGTGACGAACTTGTGGCAAAGATAGAGTCCGAGCCCGGTGCCGACGCCTGGCATCTTCGTGGTGAAGAACGGATCGAATATCCGCGCTTGGATCTGCGGCGGAATGCCGTCACCGTTGTCGACCACTTCGATCCTCACCCGTCCGTTCGGGAGCTCCAACGAGTGTATCTTGAGCAGGTTCTGCGTGGGCGGACGCTCCGGGAATGCCTGCAGGGCGTTGCCGATCAGGTTGAGCATGACCTGGTGAAGGCGAGAGTGGTTGGCGTGCACCGGCGGGAGGTCGGCGAGCGACACATCGAGGACGGCGGAGTGCTTGATCTGGTTGTCCATGACGCGAAGGGCCGACTGGATGCAGTCGCTGATGTCGACCGGTCCCAGGGCGTGCTCCTCGGCGTGGCCGTGTCGCTGCAGGTCCGCGACGATGTCGCGGATGCGGTAACTCCCGGTGCGAGCCTCCGCTAGGGCTTCAACCAACTCAGGTGTGGGCAGGTCACCTCGCCCGGCCCGGAGCTGCTCCTCGACCCATGCGAGGTTTGCGCACACGTACGTCAGGGGGTTGTTGATCTCGTGTGCCACGCCACCAGCCAGCGTTCCAAGCGATACCAGGCGATCGCGAAGCTGTAGCTGCGCTTCCAGTTCCTGTACATCGGTGATGTCGCGCACGAGGACGAGCACGTGGTCCGCGTCAATTGGAACGATGGAGACGTGGAGTTGGCGGGTGCCGCTGGGCAGCGTTGCAGCTGCCATCACGGTGCGCCCGGCGGGTTGCGATCGCGTTGCGGCGAGCGCGTCCTGCAAGGTGTCATGCCCGTTGCCGTCCGTCAGCACCTCGGCGAAGGGGCGACCCGCAGCTCCGGAAAGGAGCGCCTTGAGCTCGCAGTCGGCGCCACTGACGACCGCCTCGATGCAATTCCGGGCGTCGAGCCGGATCATGATGTCCGGGACCGCACGCAGCAGCGCACTCGCCTGCGCCTCGCTCGCCCTCAGAGCCGCCTCCGTACGCTTGCGCTGTCCCACGTCTTCGAGGAGCAGAGTCTCACTCTCCGCAAGCCGGCGCGACGTCAGGAATTGCCCTCGCATTGCCACGAGCGCGAGGCTCGATACGGTGGCGATCGAGAGTAGGTAGTACGCCGGGTTGGTTTGCGGGCGCTCCGTGAGGAGCACGGAGACGACCGCGCACGTGTTGGTGAACACGACGTACGCCGCGATGTCGGAGGGCCGTCCAATCGTGATCGGTGCGGTCGCGATGAATCCTGTCAACACCACGAAGCAGCCGACGACCATCGTCTGGTGCAGGTCGTTTGCCGTGACGAGGAAATGTGCGTTGGCCGTGATGAAGCAGGCGACTGCGAGCATCATGATCTGGACATGGGCGCGGACCCACGGTGACCGGTACGTGCCGACCCAGACCCACGCGCAGAGTGCCGACATCAGGATTCGCAGCGCCAGCGGATCCTGCACCGTGGCCCCGGCCATGGCATCGGTGACCCAGAACGCCGGGTAGGCGACCATCGTGATCGCACAGAGCAGCCGGACAGTGCGGAGCGTCTCCGGGTCCGCGTCGCTCGGTCGACCAGGCATGACCAAAGATAGCCTGGTGGAACGGGGCTTTTATTGCAACTGCAAAAGTACACTACAAGTGTCACAGATTCCACAGGTTGTGGTCGATCCGACCACTGCTCTGTGTGAACCGCTGCTGTAAACCGCAAGAAACCGGGGCAGCGGAGCGGCGGCACGCTGCTTGCAACCGAGAGCGGGCAAGGAGGTTGGGGCCGCCGTGCGGTACGAACCAGCCGCAGGACGGCTCCAACCTCCCTCCTTGGTCGAGCGTCGTGGGGGTCGCCATGATTCCGAGCACGCCAAGTCCCAGCATCAACACCTTTCCCGGTCTCGGTCCGACGCGCCCGTCTGATGTGCCCGCGCTCGCGAGCCGCCCCGAGCTGCCCCGCATCCTCTACGTCGACGACGACGCCGACCACCTCGAGCTCTTCGGATTCCAGACTCGCCACGAGTTCGATGTCGTGCTGGCCGGCTCCGGTCAAGAAGCGCTCGACTTGCTCGAACAGCAGGGTCCGTTTGCGGCTGTGGTGTCGGACATGCGCATGCCGCGCCTCGACGGGACCGAGCTGTTGAGGCGGGTGCGCGAGCGCGACCCAAACGTCGCGCGCCTGCTGATGACGGGCGACGCGGATCTGGACTCGGCCATGAGGGCTGTCAACGAGGCGCAGGCCTTCCGCTATCTGACCAAGCCTTGCCCACGAGAGCGGTTGCTCGACGCGCTGCGAGCGTCCGTCGACCACTGCGATCGCGAGCGGGAACGAGATGGCTTGACCCGTAAGCTCAACCTGGTCGACGTGACCCCGGCCCAACGGGATGCGCGCCATGCCGAGGTCTGGCTGGGGATGGTGGTCGCCGGGCGCTATCGACTCGACCGAGTGCTGGGCGTCGGAGGGACAGCTGTGGTCTTCGCGTGCCGGGACCGCGTGCTGCAGTGCGAGGTGGCGCTCAAGCTCTACCGGGTGCCCACGGACGGCGTCGCGGAGGAGCGCATTCGTCAAGAGCTGGTCCTTTCGCGCGAGTTGCAGCATCCGAACATTCTGCGCGCCTACGATATCGGTGTGCATGGGGACTGCCCGTTCATCACGATGGAGCTGCTGCGCGGCAAGGACCTGGCGGATACCATTTCTTGCGAGGACCACATGATCGCCACCGCGCTCGACTGGATCGCCCAGGCCAGCCGCGGTCTGCAGTACGCACACGCACTGGGTATCGTCCACCGCGATGTGAAGCCGGAAAACCTCTTCCTCGGCGATGACGGGACGCTGCGACTGATGGACTTTGGCCTCGCTCGCAAACCGTCGATGCGCCGGCTCACCCCACCTGGCCTGATCGCCGGCACCCTCCACTACATGTCGCCCGAGCAGATCCAGGATGCCACGGCAGTCGACCTGCGCACGGACGTCTATGCTCTGGGCGTGGTCGCCTACGAGTTGCTCACCGGCGAGGTTCCTTTCGATCATGAGGATCCGCGCGTGCTGATCCAGAGGCAGCTGCAGGAATCGCCCCGTGCGCCGTCGTCGGTCGACCCCGAGCTCCCGGAGGGGCTGGACGGCATCCTGCTGACGGCGCTGGCCAAAGATCCGAATGACCGCTTCCAGAGTTGCGTCGCGTTCAGCCGTGCCCTCTCCGACTGGAGGGACTCACTGGGTGGCCGGCCCCCGTGTCCGCGCAGTCCGGCGCACGAGTGACGCTCTCGCACGCGCCTACTAGAAGAGCCCGCGCACGACGCCGTCCTGCCCCAGGTGAATGTGCAGCGCGTTGGGATCGCGCGGCATGCCCGGCATGGTCATGATCCGGCCGGTCTTCACGACGACGAAGCCGGCACCCGCGCGTACTTCCACCTCGCGTACGCGCATGCGGTAGGCTCCGGGGAGGTTGCGGACCCTCTGGCGGTCCGACAGGGAGTACTGGGTCTTGGCCATGCACACGCCAAGCTCGCCGAAGCCCATGTCCTGCAGCCGATCGAGCTCGGCCGCGGCGGTCTCGTCGTAGTCGACGCCGTCGGCCCGGTAGAGGGTGGTTGCGAGCGCCTCGACCTTGTCGCGCAGCGGCGCGTCGGCGGCGTACAGGGGCCGCGGATTGGCGCGACCCGAGTCGGCCAGCGCCTTGACCTGGGTCGCCAGGACCCGCGTGCCGTCGCCACCGCGCGCGTAGCTCTCCGCCACCACCATCGAGGAGCCCCAGCGCTCACAGGCCTCGCCAACCACGCGGTGCTCCTCGTTCGAGTCGCCAGGATGGCGGTTGAGGGCGACCAGCGCCGGGATGCCGAGCGTCGCCAGGTTGTCCAGATGCGCCTTCAGGTTGGGCAAGCCGCGCTCGACGGCGGACGTGTCCGGGCTGTCGAGCGCGTCGTCGGCCGCGCCGCCGTGGTAGCGCAGCATCGCGCAGTTGGCGACGACCACCGCGGCATCGGGAGCCAGCCCACCTTGCCTGCACTTGATGTGGAGGAACTTCTCGGCGCCCAGGTCGGCACCGAAACCCGCCTCGGTGATCACGTAGTCGCTCAGCCCCAGCGCGGCGCGGGTCGCCGACAGGCTGCTGCAGCCGTGGGCGATGTTCGCGAAGGGGCCCGCGTGAACGAGCACGGGCGTGCCCTCGACCGTCTGCACCAGGTTGGGCCACAGGGCGCGCTGCAACAGCGCCACCATCGCGCCGACCCCACCGACCTCCGAGGCCGTGCGCGGCCGCCCGGCCCGATCCCACGCCACCACCATCCGGCCCAGGCGCGCCTCCAGCTCGGCCCGGTCCCGCGCGAGGGCCAGCACGGCCATCACCTCGGAGGCGGCCGTGATGTCGAAGCGCGTGCTGTGGGCGAAGCCGTCGCTCTTTCTTCCGCGTCCGATCTCACAGTCGCGCAGCTGCCGATCGCACAGATCCATGACGCGCGGCCAGGCGATGCGCGCCGGATCCAGGTCCAGGCGGTTGTCGAAGTGGATGTGGTTGTCGATCAGGGCGGCGAGCAGGTTGTGGGCGCTGGTGACCGCGTGCAGGTCCCCGGTGAAATGGAGGTTGATGTCCTCCATCGGGATCAGCTGCGCCTTGCCGCCGCCGGCCGCCCCGCCCTTCATACCCAACGTGGGGCCCAGGGAGGGTTCGCGCAGGCACACGCAGTGGGATACGTCGAGCTGGCCAAAGGCCTGGCCCAGCCCGATCGAGATCACGGTCTTGCCGGCGCCCTTCGGGGTCGGCGTCATCGCCGTCACCAGGATCAACTTGCCTGGTGTGGCGTCGGGCGAGAGCGCTTCTGTGCGGATCTTCGCGCGATCCCGGCCGTAGGGCTCAAGGGCCTCGGCTGGGACGCCGAGCCGTGCGGCGACCTCGTTGATGGGCAGGGGCGACTCCATCCAGCCCTTGTTACATAATCCCGCACGAATGCGGCGCTAGCCTGGAGCTGGATTGAAACGGGTGCGTCCGTGCGCACGTGATCCCCATGCCGGAGCAACCCCAGGCCGGGAGCACCGCGGCCCCTGCCCTGCACCGCAGGCTCGGGCTGCCCCTGCTGACCTTCTGGGGCGTCGGCACGATCATCGGGGGCGGGTTCTACGCCCTGATCGGAGAGGTGGCGGGCGAGGCGGGCCTGCTGACGCCGCTCGCATTCCTGGTCGCCGCGCTGATCGCGGGCTTCAGCGCGCTCTCCTTCGCGGAGCTCTCCGCCCGGCTGCCCTACAGCGCCGGCGAGGCTCACTACGTGCTGGAGGCCTTCGGGCGCCGTGGCCTGTCGGCCCTGGTGGGCTGGCTCGTGATCACGACGGGCGTGGTCTCGGCCGCGACGCTCGCCAATGCCTTCGCCCGCTTCGCCCGCACCCTGGTCGAGCTGCCATCTGCTGCGCTCGTGATCGGAGTCGTGGTCGGGCTCGGGGTGCTCGCCGCCTGGGGCATCGCCGAGTCGGTGGTCGCCGCCGCCATCGTTACCGTGATCGAGACCTGCGGGCTCCTGCTCGTGATCGCGCTCGCGGGTGACCGCCTGCCAAACCTGCCGGCGATGTGGAGTGAGCTGTCGCTGGATCTCTCGCTCGCGTCCGCCGGCGGGGTCTTCCTCGGCGCCTTCATCGCGTTCTACTCCTTCGTGGGCTTCGAGGACATGGTGAACCTCGCGGAGGAGGTGCAGCGGCCCGCCCACACCATGCCCCGCGGGATCGTCCTGTCGCTGGCGATCTCCACCCTGATCTACGTTGCCGTGACGCTGGTGGTGATCGCGGCGGTGCCGCAGCGGCAGCTGATCGAGAGCCACGCCCCACTTTCGCTGGCCGTGCACGCGACCAGCCCCGCGATCGCAGGCGGCCTGACCCTGGTGGGCATGCTCGCCGGGCTCAACGGCGCGCTGGTGCAGGTGGTGATGGCATCCCGCGTCGCCTACGGGCTCGCCCGCAAGGGACAGGCACCTGCCCTGCTCGCCCGCGTACACCCCATCACACGCACACCGCTGCCGGCGACGGCCCTGGCGAGTGTGCTCGTGATGGCGCTGGCGCTCTTCTTCCCACTCGCCACCCTGGCCAAGATCACCAGCGCGGTACTGCTCAGCATCTACGCCCTGGTGAACCTCTCGCTCTTCCAGCTCAAGCGCCGGCCGGGCTGGGGCGCTGCGCCGGGTCCAGACTATCCGAGCGTCGTGCCAGCCGCGGGCTTCCTGATCACGCTGGCCTTCCTGCTCTTCCAAGCCGCCACGAGGCTCGTCGGCTGAGCCATGTCCCTCGGTCTGGAGCTCACAATCGTGCTGGTCGTGGTCGTCGCCCTGGCCGTGGGCGCGGCGACCCGGGGTCTGGCGCGCAGCACCGGCACCCCCTACACGATCGCCGTGCTGCTGGTGGGGCTCGTGGCGGGCCTCCTGCTCGATGGCCCGCACCTCGGTACACCGGCGTCGCCCCTGATCGACTTCGCCGCTTCGATCTCGCCGGCGCTGATCCTCTACGTCTTCCTCCCGGCGCTGATCTTCGAGTCGGCCTTCGCGCTGGATGCCTACGGCTTCCGCAAGAACCTGGGTCCGATCCTGGTGCTGGCGGTGCTGGGGCTTGCCACCTCGACCGTCGCAACCGCGTTCCTGATGCGCTGGCTGACCGGGGGGAGCTGGGAGATGACCCTGTCGGCAGCCCTGGTCTTCGGCGCCCTGATCTCGGCCACCGATCCGGTGGCCGTGGTGGCGATCCTGCGGGAGCAGGGCGCGCCACGCCGTCTCGGCATCTTGATCGAGGGCGAGTCGCTGATGAACGACGGCACCGCCATCGTGCTCTTCAACGTCCTGCTCGGTCTGCTGGTGGTGGGCTCGGGCCAGATCGACCCGGGCGTTGCGGCGCTGGACTTCGCTCGCGTGGTCGTGGGCGGGGTCGGCGTGGGGTTGCTGATCGCGATCGGTGGATCCCTGTGGCTGTCGCGCACCTTCAACGATCCGCTGGTGGAGATCGTGCTCACGCTGGTGATGGCCTACGCGGCAATGGCGATCGCGGAGGGCCTGCTGCACGTCTCCGGTGTGATGGCGCTGGTCACGACAGGGCTGTGGATGTCGAGCGTCGGGCGCCCGCGGATCTCGCCCGAGGTGAGCCACTTCCTGCACCAGTTCTGGGAGCTACTGGCCTACGTCGCCAACACGTTGATCTTCGTGCTCGTGGGCCTGCTTGTCGCCAGCCAGCTCGAGCGCGCCAGTTGGCTCGACCTTCTGCTGGTGGTCGCGGTCTACGTCGTGCTCATGGGCGTCCGCTTCGCCGTCACCTATGGGCTGCTGCCGCTGATGAGCCGCCTGGGAGAGCCGATCAGCGCCGGCCAGGCCGCTGTCATGAGCTGGGGCGGCCTGCGCGGCGCGGTCTCGCTGGCGCTCGCGCTGATCGCCTGCTCCCACCCGCAGCTGCCCGCCGAGCTGCGGCGACAGCTCTTGCTGCTCACCACGGGTGTGGCCTTCTTGACCATCGTGATCAACGGCTCGACCGTCGGCCTGTTGCTGCGGGGACTGGGCCTTGATCGGTCCTCCGCCGGCGAGCAGCTCGCCCAGGCCGGCACCCGGGCCCGCGCTCTTCACGGGGTCCGCCAGCGGCTGGGCGAGCTCTCGCAGGAGCTCAAGAGCGTGGATTGGTCGGAGGTGATGCGGGATCTGGGTCACCGCCACAGCGACGCCGAGCAGCGCGTTGCCGCCATCCGTACAGGTCTCGAAGGCCTCGGGGACGCCGAGCGCGCGGCTGGATTCCAGCGCCAGGCGCTGCGCGTGGAGCGCGAGCAATACTGGCACCTGCATGCCCAGGGCATCCTCGGACCGCGGGCGCTGCGCGTGCTGACGCGCGAGCTCGACGTGCAGCTCGGCCGCATCGAGCGAGGCGACACGCGCCTCCCCCAAGCGCGCATCCGGCGCGCCGACGACCTGCTGTCGCGCATCGCGCGGCGCCTGAGGGCGCTGCGTCTGGATGTCGGCACGCTGGCCTTCGAGCACCTGGCGTTGCGCTACGATCTGTCCTGGGCGACCCACCAGGCCGCCGTGCGGGTGCTGAGCTTCGTGCTCACCCTCGACGATGCCGACCCGCAGGTGCGGCGGCAGCTGATCGAGGCTTACCGCAGGTACCGCCAGGACGGGCGCGAGCGCCTGGAGGAGTTGCGCACCAACCTGCCGGAGATGACACGCGCCGTGGAGGCCAGGCTCGCGCGGCGGATCGAGCTGAACCTGGAGCGCGAGGCCTACCAGGCGCTGGCCCGGGAGGGGGTGATCGACCCGCCGTCTGCGGGCGCCATGCTCGAGGAGGTGGAGGCTCAGATGAAGCGCCTCTGGCTCGGATCGACCCGCGTGGCTCTGCCCGAGACGGCGGACCTGTGCCGCCGCGCACCTCTCTTCGAGATGCTCGACGACGAGGAGCTCGAGGAGCTCGCCGAGCTCACGCGCGAGCGCGTCTTTTCGCCCGGCGAGGAGCTCTTCCGGCAGGGAGACCGCGGCGAGAGCATGTTCGTGATCGCACGCGGTGCGGTACACGTGGAGCGCGAGCGGGAGGGCGAGCACGAGCTCGTGGTGCTGGGGGGAGGCGACATCCTGGGGGAGATGGCCTTGCTCAGCGGGGAGCCCCGCACCGCGACGGTGCGCGCCGTCACCACCGTCACGGTGGGCGAGATCCGCCGCGACGCCTTCGAGCAGCTCATGCGCACCCAGCCCGGCTTGCGCGAGGGGGTCTGGCGCGCCTTCAGCCGTCGACTGCTGACCCACCACCTGCGCGACCGGGCCACCGACCCCAGGCTGTCGAGGCTATCGACTGCAGAGATCGACCGCTGGACGCGGGATGGGCGCCTGCTGCATCTCGACAGCGGCGACCGCTGCCAGCTGGGCGACAGCGAGCACGTCTTCGTCGCGACGGGCCGCTGCCGCGCCCTCGACCAGCGGCTCTCCTCGCCCGTGCTCTGGGGCCGTCTACGCGATGTCGGGTCGATCGAGGCTGAGACCGCGGTGACCCTGCTACTTCTGGCCGCCCCGCCCTAGGGAGTGTCCGTAGATTCTGCGCCTACTGCGCCCGCAACGGCGAACTCGACCCGTACTCGCGCGGCGCTGCGCGACGTACATCGAGTACGCCTGTGCTGCTCGCACTCCGTTCGGCCCGACTTCACTCGAGCCTTCCTGGCTCGTAAGGGCGCAGAAACTAGGGACACCCCCTAGCTCGGAGCTCGCCCGCGCTCGTCACTCGAATGCAGCGAGCGCGGTCCGCAGCTGACCGCCGTAGATGCGCGAGTCCTCGTCGTCCCGTGCGGCGAAGTGTGCGATCACGGCGTCGAGACGCTCGCGTGCGCCGGGTGCGCCCTGCAGGACGTCCACAATCGCCAGGTAGCCATCGGCGAGCTTCACGCTCGCCTCGGACTTGGCCTCGGTCGCGAGCTGTCGGGCGCGGGTGAAGTGCCCGCGAGCCGCCTCCAGGTTGCCGGCAGCCAGCTCGTGGGCGCCGACAATCCACTGGCTGACGCCGCGCTTGTCCGGTCCCAGGCCGAGCTTGTCGACCGTCGCCGTGTGATTGCGCGCGGCCTCCATGCCGATCGCCAGCTCGGCCTCACCCAGCTCCACGTCGTCGCCCCAGCCGGGCCAGGTGTTGGCGGCCAGGTTGAAGGACATGGCCTTCACGCGCTCCAGGAAGTAGGTCGCCTCCTCGCTCCCGGGATCGGCTGCGTCGGCCCGCTGCTGGGCATAGGCGATGCCGGTCTGGGCGAGCTCGATCATGACCGGCACCTGCTTGAGCTCGAAGTGGCTGTACTGCGCGAGCATCGAGAAGAGGATCGGTGCCGCCCGGGGGTCGTCGTGTGCCTGCAGCCGTTCGATCACCGCGTCGGGGCCGTCCTCGGCCAAGACCTTCTTGAGCTCCTCGAGGTCTTCCACTGTCTCGCCTCCCCCCGCGTTCGTGACGGGTGCCGGTTCCGCCGGCACGATCGCGCACCCGAGCGTCCAGAGCGCGACCGAACACCCCCACATTCGCATGGCCAAACGCTGTCACGGACGGCCGCCGTCGGTCAATCGGCGAGCGGCCCGGACGACTGGCGGATGCGACGCTCCAGATCGGTCGGCAGCTCGACCGTAAAGGTGGAGCCCAGGTCCGGGCGGCTCTCGACCCGGATCGAGCCCTGGTGCTGCTGGACGATGCGCTGGCAGACGGCTAGCCCCATGCCGGTCGCCACGCGGTTGTCGCGCGTCGTGAAGCTCGGCTCGAAGAGCGTCGGCAGGGCCTCGGCGGCGATGCCGCGGCCGTCGTCGCGCACCTCGATCAGCACGCGCTCACCGACCAGGGCGCTGCGCACCCAGATCGTTCCGCGCTCCCCCAGGGCCTGTCGGGCGTTGCGCAGCAGGTTCAGGAACACCTGGTTCAGGGCGCCGGGATAGACGGCGATCTTGGGCAGCGTCGCCAGATCGATCTCGAGGCCTGCATCGCCCAGCTCGCTCCCCATCAGGGCGATCGTGTCGCGGATGCCCTCGTTGATGTCGGCGCGCTTGAGCTCGGCCTCGTCCAGCCGTGCGAAGGTGCGCAGCCGTCGCGAGATCTCGTCGACCCGCGCGGCGGCGTCCCCGATCACCGCGCTGCTGTCGGCGATCGCGGACAGCAGGCTGTCGAGCCGCTTCATGCGCGCCGTGGCTCCGTCCTCCACGAGCAGCCCGCGGAGCCGCTCGAGGGCACGGGCGAGTGTGTCGTGTGCGCTGCCCATCGAGGCGATCGGCGTGTTCAGCTCGTGGGCCACACCGGCGGCCAACATGCCGATCGTGGCCAGCTTGCCCGAGTGCACCAGCTGCGCCCGCAGCTCCTCCAGCTCGCGCAGCGCATCCTCCAGGGCCCCGTCGTGTTCGGCCGACGCCCTCTCCGAGTCCGGGTGCCCGCGCTCTGCCATCGCAAGCCCATCCTAGCACCACCCCCGACCCCCTGCCTCGGCCTCCATCAAACCGGCAGGGCCAGCCACCTCGGCGCCCGAGCCCTGCTTCCATTGACGGGTGGTCGGGTGGGGGG
>JAPPOT010000125.1:12206-15887 GCA_028817855.1 Myxococcales bacterium | reverse complement strand
GCGAGCTGCGGGTGACCTTCGACTTCCATGCCGCCCACTTCCCGCAGGCGCGCGACGGGGAGGTCGCCGACCACTTCGTTCGCATGCTCGACGCGCTGCTCGACGACCCGAGCCAGGCGATCGGCGACGTGGACCTGATCTCGGTGGCCGAGCGGGAGGAGCTGATCGAGCGCGTCAATCCCGCCCGCCAGCCCATGTCGGAGCGCCCGGGCGTGCTGCAGCAGTTCGCCGCCCAGCGGACCCAGCGGCCCGAGCAGATCGCGGTGCGCTGCGGTGATCGCGAGCTCAGCTACGCGCAGCTCGACGCCCGCTCCACGCGCCTCGCGCAGGTGCTGCGCGGCATCGGGGTCGCGCCGGGCGTGCGGGTGGCATTGGCGATGGAGCGCGAGGCCGACCTGGTCACCGCCCTGCTCGGCGTGCTCAAGGCGGGTGGCGCCTACGTGCCGCTCGACCCGGGGCACCCGCCCTCGCGCAACAGCGTGGTGCTCGAGGACGCGGAGCCGCGCGTGCTGCTCACCCAGACGCCGCTGCGCGACCTGCTGACCGTGCCGGATGACTGCGAGATCGTCTGCATCGATGGGCTCGACCTCGACGCGGCGCCGTCCGGCGAGGAGGCGCCCCTCGAGCCGCCGACCCACGAGCAGCTCGCCTACGTGATCTTCACCAGCGGCTCCACCGGGCGGCCCAAGGGCGTGCGTGTGCGCCACGGCGAGCTCGCAAACTTCCTGATGTCGATGGCACACACGCCCGGGCTATCCGAGGGCGAGGGGCTGCTGGCGGTCACCACCATCTCCTTCGACATCGCGGCGCTCGAGATCTTCCTGCCCCTGTGCGTGGGCGGCTGGGTGCAGCTGACCGACAAGCACAGCAGCGGCGATCCGGACGCGCTGATGGCGCTGCTCGCGCGCGGCGACATCCAGGTGCTGCAGGCCACGCCGGCCACCTTCCGCATGCTGCTCGATGCCGGCTGGGAAGGCACTGCGGGGCTGCGCGTGCTGTGCGGCGGCGAGGCGCTGCCCGAGCCCCTGGTCGCGCCCCTGCTCGAGCGCACCGAGTCGCTCTGGAACATGTACGGTCCGACCGAGACCACGATCTGGTCGAGCGTGCAGCAGATCCGCGCCAGCGATCCGTGCATCACCATCGGCAGCCCGATCGACAACACCGAGATGTACGTGGTCGACGACCAGCAGCGCCTGCTGCCCCCCGGTGTGGCCGGCGAGCTCGTGATCGGCGGGCTGGGCGTGACCGAGGGCTACCACGAGCGTCCCGAGCTCACGGCCGACCGCTTCGTCGCCGATCCCTACCGCGAGGGCCGCCTCTACCGCACCGGTGACCTGGCGCGGGTGCTGCCGAACCGCCAGCTGCAGTGCCTCGGCCGGCTCGACTTCCAGGTCAAGATCCGCGGCTTCCGCATCGAGGTGGGCGAGATCGAGACCGCGCTGGCGGGCCAGGCCGGCGTCTCCCAGGCGGTCGTGGTCGCGCGCGAGCACGCCCCGGGCGACAACCGCCTGGTCGCTTTCGTGGTACCGAGTGATCCCGGCGCCGAGCTCGACATGGGCGAGCTGCGCGCGGCCCTGCGCGAGGCGCTGCCTCACTACATGGTGCCGGCCGCCTTCATGCAGCTCGCAACGCTGCCGAAGACGCCCAACGACAAGATCGACCGCAAGGCCCTGCCCGAGGTCGAGCTGGAGGCGGCGGCCAGCGTCTCGGCCGAGGTGCCGGAGACCGACTTCGAGCACGGCGTGGCGGCGCTCTTCGCCGAGATCCTCGGCGTGCCCGGCGCCGGGCGCGGCGACAACTTCTTCGACCTCGGCGGCGACTCGCTCTCCCTGGTGCGCCTGCACCGGGGCCTGTCGAACCTGAGCGACACGCCGCCCGCCCTGTCGGCGCTGTTCGAGGAGCCGACCGTGCAGGCCATCGCCGACCTGCTCGAGAAGGGCGACCCGACCGACAAGAGCGCGATGATCGCCCTCAACGGCGCGCGCGACGGGGCGCCGCTGTTCTGCGTCTGCGGCATCCACATGTACGCCGAGCTGGCGCGGGCGCTGCCGGACAACCCGGTCTACGGGGTCTACGTGCCGGAGGAGCGCAAGCTGCTCGAGGCGGCCGAGAGCCCGAACGAGACGCCCGAGGGCCTGCCCACGGTCGAGGAGCTGGCCGCGGCCTACAAGAGGGCGATCCGCGAGCGGCAGCCGAGCGGCCCCTACCACGTGGCGGGCCTGTCCTTCGGGGGGGTGCTGGCCTACGAGATCGCGCAGCAGCTCACCGCCGAAGGCGAGCAGGTGCAGCTGGTGGCCCTGTTCGACAGCATCCTGCCCAGCAGCGTGCGGCGCGACCTCGGGCGCTGGGCGCTGGCGCACCTGCGCAACCTGCGCAAGGACCCGATGACCTATCTGCTGCGTCGGCGCCGCGTGCAGGACGTGATGCGCCGCTACCCCGTGGCAGGGCAGTTGCTGCGCCGCTTCGAGCGCCCGGCGAAGGTCCCCGCGGCGCCCGCCGTGCCCCCCGCGCAGGCCGAGGCGGACAACCCAATGATGGCCATGTTCCGGAATCGCTTCTACATTGCGGCGATTCGCGATTATGAAAACCGCATCCGGCCGTATCACGGGAAGACGATTCTGTTCCGCGCCCTCGACCAATCGCTCTTCGAGGGGTACGAACAGGACCGCGATGCCGGCTGGGGCGAGCTCGTGCCGGTCGGGCTGGAGCTCCGGGACGTCCCCGGCGACCACGTGGGCATTCTGAGGGGAGCGAACGCGATCAACCTTTCGGAGCACCTCGCACCGGTGCTCGCCGATGTACCATCCGCCCAGGAAGGGCCGAAGCTAGATAGTCATGCCTGATACAAAAGAAATTCATAATAAGATCAAAGAGTTTATCGTTGACGAGCTGCTCGGCGGGGAAGACGCGGACGAGCTCGAGGGGGACACGGAGCTGGTGCGCACCGGCATCCTGGACTCGGTCTCGACGCTGCGCGTGGTCGCCTTCATCGAGGGCGAGTGGGACATGGAGATCGAGACCCACGAAGCCAACCTCGACAACCTGGGCTCGCTCGACGCGATGACCAAGCTGGTCGAGTCCAAGCTCTGAGGGGCCCGGGCGCCATGCTCCTGCACGACTACCTGGCCCAAGCGGCCGCTCGGAATCCGGCGGGCGCCGCCGTGGTCGATCCCGGCGTGGGCTCGGTGACCTATGCCGAGCTCGACGCCATGAGCGACACGCTGTGCGCGCTGCTGCAGGCGCGTGGCGTCCAGCGCGGCGACCGCGTCGGCGTGGTGCTGCACAAGTCGGTCGACTCGGTGGCGTCGATCTACGGGATCCTGAAGGCGGGCGCGGCCTACGTGCCGGTCGATGCCGACGGGCCGATGACCCGCGCGGGGCTGATCCTGCGTGACAGCGGCGTGCGCGCCCTCTTCGCCGAGGCGAAGCTGATGGGCGAGCTGGATGGGCAGCTGTCGGAGATGGCGCAGGCGCCGGCGGTCTTCGCCCTGGAGCAGGTGGGCGCGGGTGCCGGGCTCGCGCCCTTCCTGAGCGAGGCGGAGGGCCTGTCGCGGCAGGCGGTGGAGCACGCCGAGCAGGACCTGGCCTACATGCTCTACACCTCCGGCTCCACCGGGCGCCCCAAGGGCGCGATGATCACGCACGCGAACTCCTCGAGCTTCGTGGACTGGGCCCACGGGG
>JAPPOT010000125.1:0-7196 GCA_028817855.1 Myxococcales bacterium | reverse complement strand
GCCCGACGCCGGGGCGGCCGACGCCGCGGCCGCCGTGGGACGGGGCGGAGGACGCCGACACCGGGGCGCTGCCGACGTTCCGCACGGTCGACGGCTTCGGCTTTGGTCCGGAGCTGGAGCCGATGGTGCTGTGGTCGGAGGGCACGACGGTGGACAACCTGGACATCACCCAGGTGGGCGACCTTCGCGACATCACGACGGGGGAGATCGAGGAGCCGCTCAACGAGGAGCGCGCGACGATCAACATCCCGCTGCAGATCGGCACGAACAACGACGATGGTGTCGAGACGCCGGTCTACTTCTTCATCTCGGAGGTGAGCGACGAGGCCCTGGCCGAGCAGTTTGGTGTCGGTCACATGGGCATCTTCGAGATCACGCCACCACCGGCATCGTCCCTCGGTACCGCCGACTACGACCCCGGGACCGGTCAGTGGACCTTCTACGGCGATCTGCCGAACCCGATCCCCGCACCGGGCTCCCCCGTGCAGGATCCGGGCAACACCTACACGCCGATCAGGCAGGTGATGATCGAGGGGCAGCCGCACTTCTTCAACATCGTCTTCGTCAGCTGGGGCAGCAACGACTGGGAGCACATGCGGATCGACACGCACTGCACCTTCCCGGATGCGCCCGCGAACACGAACTGCCGCTACCAGGGCAAGGACCTGACCGACTGGACCCAGTCCGGTCAGCTCGTGGGTCTCGACCTGGGAGCCAATCCCTCCGCGACCTTCAAGCTGCACAAGGCCTGGTTCAACCAGGAGTACCTGCCGTACTACACGGTGACCGATGCCTGGCCCTGCGGTCCGGCCAACGGCATGGGCGTACCGTGCGTCATGAAGCACGAGCACCTGGAGCTTGCGGCCCGCCCGCTGATCCAGTTCCTGCCGCGCAACGCCTTCGTCAACCGCGCAGCGCCGGACGATGGCATGGGCTTCCCGCCGACGGAGGGCATCTACAACGTCGACGGTGGCGGTCCGCTGGGCGGCCAGGTCGGCCTGCCGAGCTACTTCATGCCAGGCGTGGACTACACGCCGCTGTGGCACATCGGCTTCGCCATCTGGAACGAGCCGCACCCGGACATGCCGGTGGTGACCTCGTACGAGACCGCGCTGGAGCTGCGCGAGCAGGGGCGGATCTCGATCTTCGAGTTCCCGCCCTCGCCGCCGCACATCTTCGACGCGACCCTCCCGCCCGAGGGTGACTACGACGAGGAAAACCTGGCACCGGCCCACGTGGTCAACTGCCCGGTTCCCGCGACGCTCGACGTGGCCCTGCTGCGGGCGACCCGCTAGCTCGCCTGCGCACGCACCATGTCGAGGCGAATCGTCATCCCGGTCGGGGTCCTGGCCCTTTTGGGGCTCGGCGTCAGCGTGTCACTCGCGCTGATGCCGGGCGCTCTCGCGCCAGCGACCTCGGCGACCCAAGCGCATGCGCCGACGGAGGTGAAGGCGCCGCAGGAGGTGGGCTCACGCTGGGGGAAGAACTACTTCCCGAACGTGGAGCTGACGACGCATGAAGGGAAGAAGGTTCGGTTCTTCGACGACCTGGTCGAGGACAAGGTGGTGATGATCAATTTCATCTACACCTCGTGTCCCGACAGCTGTCCGCTCGAGACGGCGCGGCTCTCGCAGGTCGAGAAGATCCTGGGCGAACGGGTCGGCCAGGACGTGTTCATGTACTCGATCACGATCGATCCCGATAACGATACGGCCGAGGTGCTGGCGCAGTACCGCAAGCGCTACGACGCGGGTCCAGGGTGGACGTTTCTGACCGGCGACGAGCAGGAGATCGTGGACCTGCGCAAGAAGCTCGGTCTCTACATCGCGGAGATCCAGGGCGACGACAGCAACAACCACAACCTGAGTCTGATCATCGGCAACCAGAAGACGGGCCGTTGGATGAAGCGCTCTCCGTTCGAGAACCCGCACGTGCTGGCGACGCACGTCGGCAGCTGGCTGCACAACTGGAAGCAGCCGAGCGAGGGCAAGCGCGACTACGCGGATGCGCCGAAGCTGCGTTCGCTGTCGGACGGGGAGCGTCTGTTCCGGACGCGCTGTGCGGCGTGCCACACGATCGGCGGCCAGGTGGTGGGCGGCTCGGTGGCGACGGACGCGACGAAGATGGGCCCGGACCTTGTGGGAGTGACGAAGCGGCGCGAGCCGAAGTGGCTGCGGCGTTGGATCGCGGAACCGGACAAGATGCTGGAGGAGAAGGATCCGATCGCGATGGAGCTGTTCGAGCAGTTCGAGCAGGTGCCGATGCCGAACATGCGGCTGAGCGCGGTGGACGTGGAGGACCTGGTCGAGTTCCTCGAGGAGGAGAGCGCCCGCATCGCCGGCGAGCCCACTCCCGCGAAGGTGGCCACGGGCGACAAGAAGCTCGCGCGCGCCGGCAAGAAGCCGAGCGCAGGGGAGCGGCCCGCGCGGTCCGCCAAGGTGGCTGTGGCCAAGGAGAGGTTGACCACGGTGGCTGCTGCGAAGCCGGGGGGGACGGTCTTAGTGCAGGGCGCCTGGATCCGCGAGGCCCACCCGGACGCCAAGGTCAACGCTGGCTACCTCACGCTGCGCAACACCGGCGCCGCCGACGAGGTCCTGGTGGCGGTCAAGAGCCCGACCTTCGAGAGGGTCGAGCTGCACGAGATGTCGATGAAGGGCGGGACGATGAAGATGGTGGCCCTGCCGAGCCTGCGGGTGCCCGCGGGCGGCGAGCTCCGGCTCAAGCCCCGCGGCAAGCACCTGATGCTCAAGGTCCCGCGCAGGCGGCTGACCGCCGGCCACAGCGTCCGTCTGACGCTGGTCTTCGAGTCCGGCCTCGAGCAGACCATCACGGTCCCCGTTCGCAGCTGAGGGCCGGTTCATGGGGGGTTTGTGCGAAGGCCTGGCAGACTCTATCTTACGTCCATGCAGCTACGTATCCTTGGCTTCCTCGTATTGATGCTCACCGTCGCCGGCTGCGGCGACGACAGCTCGGATGGCGGGGGCGACGGCGCCGCAGGCACCGCCCCCGGCAATGATGGCACCGGAGACGGTGACTCGGCCCTGAGCGGCGACGGCGATGGCGACGGCGCCCAGACGGGCGACGGCGACGGGGACGGCGCCACCGGTGACGGGGATCAGCCTGGAGACGGGGACGGCGACGGGGATGGTGACCAGAACCCGCCCGGAGATGGGGATGGGGACCAGTCTGGCGACGGCGACGCCACCGGTGGCGACGGTGACGGGGACGGCGACAACCCGCCGCCGGTGACCGGCAACACCGAATCGCTGGTGACCGAGCCCCTCAACGTCATCTGGTACGGCGCCAGCCCGACCAACTTCGGCAGCGGCGGGTGGCCGACCTACCAGATTCCCTTCCTCGTGTCGGAATTCTACGCGCAGGTCGCTGGCAACCCGCTGCCGGGCACGCTCCAGGTCCAGGGCCGTGGCAGCACGGGTCTGACCCTCTTCTGGTGCCGCAATAGCTGCAGTCAGAATTGCGCCAACGACATGCACCACATCCACGGCACCTCGCCCGAGTACGAGGCTGGCTGCAACGGGGGCATGCACGGCGGCACCCAGACCTTCGGAGAAGGCCAGGGAGACGGCGCGTGGGACTACGTGGTGGCCTCGGCGATCATGACGCTCAATCCCCAGGAGTTTCCGCCCCACTCCAGCGAGTCGATCTACCGTACGCTCAAGGAGATCCACGATTACCGCGACGCCCAGGGCACCTCGACGCGCTTCATCCACTACCTGGTGACGCGCGACGATGCCCACCTGAGCCAGAGCACGCAGAACTTCGGTCAGGCGCGGGATCTCTTCATGCGCACCGAGTGCATCAAGTCGCAGGCGGCCGAATACGGGCAGTCGATGGACACGCTGCCGAGCGGGCTGGCGCTCTACAACGCCTACCGGGCGATGGACACGGCCCACCAGGCCTCGCGCCTGGACCAGCGCTCCTTCCGGGCTGGCGAGCAGCTCACCCTGGACGGCGTGACGGTGCCCAACGGCATGCCCCTCTACAACTTCGACTCCAGCACCAATCCGAACGACAACGTGCACTTCTCGCGCCAGGGCGCGGTGCTGGTGGCGCTCACGGCGGCCTACTACCTCTACGGCGTCGATCCGCTGCTGACCAGCGCGCCCACCGCTTACCGGGTCGGAAACTCCACCTGCAACGGCGGTACGGACATTTGCGACGTCACGGCGCAGCAGTTCACCTTCATGCAGCACATCGCGAAGTACAGCGTGGACAGCTACCTGGACGGCACGGGCTGGCTCGACTGCGAGGCGTCCGCGATGATCCCCGCCGACACCTTCATCGCCGACAACCCCGCCATCGACAGCTACGACGACGACTGGGGCCTGGACAACGTCTACAGCGATCCCACCGGCGACGGCTTCTGCCCGGGTGGTGAGGACTGTAGCGGGGTGCTCTTCCCCTTGCCCGCCACCTTCCCGCGCTAGCCGTCGCCGGTAGGCAACGGCTAGGGGACGAGCACGGCGTCCACGATGTGGATGACGCCGTTGCTCGCGAGGATGTTGGCGCCGGTCACGTTGCTGTCGTTGACCTTCACGCCGTTGTCGAGATCGACGGTCACCATCGCGCCGGAGAGCATCTCGATGTCGCCGCTGACCAGGTCACCCGAGCCGATGATGCCGTCGACCACGTGGTAGAGCAGGACGTCGGTCAGGGCGTCGCCCTCGGGCACCGCGGGCAGCGCGGCGAAGGCGTCGTCGGTCGGAGCGAAGACGGTGAAGGGGCCGGGGCCCTGCAGGGTCTCGACCAGACCCTGGCTGGTCAGGGCGCCGGCCAGGCTGGTGAAGACGCCGGCGTCGATCGCGGCCTCGACGATGTCCTTGGTGGGCGGCACGATGACCGCGTCGATGACGTGGATGACGCCGTTGCTCGCGACCACGTTCGTGGTTGTGATGATGGCGTCGTTGATGCGAGCGCCCTCCTCGAGGTCGAAGAGCACGGGCGCGCCGCTCACGGTCAGCGCGGCCTTGCCGCTGGCCAGGTCGAGCGGACCGGCGATGCCCTCGAGCACGTGGTAGAGCAGGACGTCGGTCAAGGCGTCGCCCTCGGGCACGGCCGACAGGGCCGCGAAGGCGGCGTCGGTTGGCGCGAAGACCGTGAACGGCCCCTCGCCCTTGAGGGTGTCGACCAGGTCGGCGGCGGTCAGGGCGCCGGCCAGCTCGTTGAAGGAGCCCGCCGCGGTCGCGACCTCGATGATGTCGCCTGGCGGGACGATGATGCGGTCGATGACGTGGATGACGCCGTTGCTGGCCTCGATGTCGGCGCTGGTCACGGTCGACCCGTTGATCCTCACGCCGTCGCTCAGGTCGACCGCCACCACCGGGCCGGCCAGGGTCTCGGCCAGCTGGCCGTTCTGCAGGTCACCGGACATCACGGTGGCGCCGGGGATCACGTGGTAGGTCAGGATGCCCGTGAGCTCCTCGATGCTGAGGCTCTCGAGCACGCCCGGGTTGTCCTGCTCGAAGGCCTCGAAGGCCTCATCGGTCGGCGCGAAGACCGTGAACGGCCCCTGGCCCTTGAGCGCGTCCACCAGGCCGGCGGCGGTCAGGGCGTCGGCCAGCTGGGTGAAGTTGCCCGCGGCCACGGCTACGTCGATGATGTCACCGGGCGCAGCGGGCTCCTGGGCCTCGTCCTGGCCATCGTCCTGGGCCATGTCGTCGGACGGCGTGCTCGGGGTGTCGGTGGGCGTGTCGGCGCTATCGCCCGGCATGCTCGGCGAGGGCGCGCTGCCACCCGCCGCGCCGTCCATGCCCACCAGGCTCACGTCGTTGTTGCCGCCGTCGTCGTCGTCGCAGCCGGTGAAGGCCAACGAGCCGATGGCGAGCAAGATCAGTCCATGTCGAAACGTTCTCATCGTTCTTCCCTCTCATTGTTCGCTCGAATACGGGTCGAGCGTGGTTCCCTGCTTGCGGCTCTCGGTGCCGCAGCTGGTCTGTACATGGGAATTGCGGCCGCGCTGGGAAGGGCCGTCGGCTCACTCTCTGTGTGGCGAATGCGAGCTCGCGCGACGGGCGGCGCTAGCTAGCGGGCGCGGGCGATGGGCGAAGCGCCTGAAGAGAGGACGAGCACACCGTCGTCGTCCGCCGTCGTGCTCGCCAGGTCCAGCTGGGCGAGCCAGGCGGCCAGGTCGAAGCCGACCAGCACGCGGGCCGCGTCCGGGTTCATCGCGAAGGGCGCCGCCTCCGACTCGAGGGAGAAGAGCTGCTGCAGCTCACTGTCGATACGCAGCGGGGTGCCGTCCCGGAGCGTGCCCGCGATGTCGTGCGCCCAGCGGTCTGTGGGTGAAGGCGTACTCACCCGGAACACGAAGGGCCGTCTCTCACGAGGCGAGGGGCTGCGTGAATCGCTCCAGGTGGTCGACCAGCAGACCGGCAAGGGCGTCCAGGTCGAAGGGCCAGGCGTAGCAAATCGCGACCTGTGGGTACTCGCGCTGCAGATCGTTCACCAGCTCCGGCATCTCCACCTCGGAGTGGGAGCCCCCGGGGGTCATCATGGAGGACACCAGCACCAGCTCCAGCGCGCCGCGCTCGATCGCGCGGGCGACCGCGTCGGTCACGGAGGGTGCGCAGAACTCGTTGTAGGCCACGTAGAGGGGGATCGGCAGTCGGTGTGCCAGGACCGAGGCCAGGCGCTCGAGCCCGGTCTTGTACGGGTCGGTTTTGGGGCTGCGCGGAAACTCCCGAATCTCGCGGTCGAGCGCTGCCTCCTCCCGGCCCATCGGCGCGCCGGTCGCGTTGCGCTGGCCCTCGAGCATCATCAGGCGGCGCACCTTTTCGCGAGGAAAGTCGCAGGGTACGCCTCCATGGCCGACCAAGATGATCGCGCGCTCGCGGTGTGTCCGGACGCTCACGGCAGTAGACATGCGTCGCGCGGAACCGGCGGCAAGGCTCTTCTTGCTCTTTCTCTCCCCGGCCGAAGCGCCCCCGCAGGGGCTGCTTCGGCCTCGGGAGGGTGGAGGGCGTCAGTCGCGCAGGAGGTAGAAGGCGGAAGAGGTCGTTGTCGATCGGCTGGATCTCGCAGCTGAGGAAGCCGGCGTCGCGCGCGCAGCGGCGTACGGCGTCCGGACGGATGGCGGTGCCGCGTGGGGGGGTAGGCGCGGGCCAGGCCGATGGTGGACCAGCCCTCGACCTCGTTCTCACGCCACACGCGCACGCAGTACGCGGGCGGTCGTGCGT
>JAPPOT010000208.1 GCA_028817855.1 Myxococcales bacterium | reverse complement strand
ATCCCCCACCCGACCACCCGTGAATGGATGCGGGGCTCGGCCTCAGCGTAGCTCGAGGGAGAGGGTGAGGTCGGTGTTGAGCATGGTCGTCGGGAACTGGAGGTCGAGCTCGGGGGCGAGCACCAGCGCCAGGTGCTCGCCGGCGGGGTAGCGCAGGGCCGTGCCGAGGTGGACGCCCGCGGTGCCGGAGATGGCGTAGGCGCCGGTCTCGGGCGCCTCGACCTGGATCTGGCCCGCGGTCGCGCCGCCGAAGAGCGAGACCGAGGGGCCGGTCGGGCTCGCCCGCCAGAGGCGCTGCTCGACCCGGCCGCCGAGCAGGATGCCGGCCAGGTCACCGTGGCCGGCGCGCAGCTGCACGCGTAGCAGCGCGGCCAGCGCGAAGCTCTCGTCGATGCGCAGGCCGAGGGCCAGGCGCGCGGCCTCGTGGGCGACCACGCCCTCTCGCGCGAGCTCGAGGCAGCAGGCGGCCTCGTCTCCGGGAGCCAGACCGTGGGGCGGACGATCGGCCGGCATGCCGTCGCGCACCAGCGCCAGCCCGAGCGCCATCCCGACCCGCAGGAACGGCGAGACGGGCGTGCCGTCGTCGGCGGCAGCCGGCGGTGGCTTCGGTTTCAGGACAGGAGGCAGCTCCGGGTCCCAGCCCTTGCGTCTGGGCGTGGCGGCTGCGTCCTCGGTGGCGCAGCGCTGCCCGGCCTGGATGTGCGCGCTCTCGAAGAGCCCCACCACGTCGGGGGTCGCGAGCAGCGGATCGAGCTCCGCGCCGTGGTCGAGGCAGAGCGCTTGCATGAATTGGTCGTACGCGCCCCGTCGATCTCCGACTCCAGCCGCGAGCACGACGCCGAGCGAGACATGCAGCCGCGCGCGTTGGGCCGCAGGCGTTCCCTCGCGCTCGGCGAGCTCGAGTGCGCTACCGAGCCGCTCGAGGGCCCGTTCCAGGTCCAACTGCTGGTAGGCCTCCATGGCCTCGGCGTGGGCGGCGTCGATCGACGCCTCCGCATCGAGCGTCTCTTCGCTCTGCGCCGCGGCTCCGCGCGCGACCAGACACACCCACATCACCCACGGACGCGTCCACCTCGCCATCGTCTCGCCCTCCTCCCTCTGCTCGTGGATGCGGCGAGCCTGGGCGTGGCGGCGGTGCTGCGAACGAAATTCTTCGCGCGTCCAAGCGACTGAAAGGATGTTGGTTTCGCTGCGTGGAAGGGCAGCACGGGCGCTTTCTTTCTGGCGTCCGCAACGCTCGCCCACCGGCCGTGCACTACATTGAAGAGGGCAGGGCGTTTCATGAAGGCAGCCGCACGTGCCGAGGTCATTGCGCTGGGGGTCGAGGGGGTCGACGCGGACCGCCAGGCGGCACTCGAGCAGGGCGACGCCCGGGCGCTCGACGCGGTGCTCCGCGAGCTGCTGCCCTTCGTGCGGGGCCTGATCTTCCGCGTGCTCGGGCCCGGGCCGGGGCTCGACGACGCCACCCAGGACGCGCTGATCGAGCTCTCCAAGGCGCTGCTGCGCTGGCAGGGCCGCTCGAGCCTGCGGACCTACGCGGGTCGGATCGCCGTGCGCGTGGCCTACCGCCACCTGCGCCGGCGCGTCCGCGATCGGGAGCGCGAGCAGGTCCACCACGACGAGGCGCTGTCGGCTGCGTCGCCCTCGGCGGGTGATCCGGAGGCGAGCTGCATCGGTCGCGAGCGGCTGGCGCGCCTCTACCATCACCTCGACCAGCTGCCGCCCAAGCATCGTCTGGCCTTCGTGCTGTGCGACGTGGAGGGCATGACGCCGACCGAGGCCGCGGCGCTGGTGCGCAGCCATCCGGTCACCATGCGCTCGCACCTGGCGCGGGCGCGGCGGCGGCTGCGCGCGCTGCTCCGCGAGGACGGGAGCCTGGGCGAGATGTTGCGGGGAGGGCAGCGATGACGAGCGCGGATCTGACACTGCAGGCGGCGCGGGTGCTGGCGACCGACTCGGCCGACGAGCTGGCCGAGGCCTCCGCCCGGCGCATGGCCTCCCACGCCGTGCTGGCTGCCGCGGCACACCAGCGCCGCAGCGAGCAACGCCAGATGTGGAGCGCGGTGGCGATGGCGCCCGTGCTCGGCTGTGCCACGGTCGCCGGCTCGCGCATGCTCGCGGCGCCGGCGCCGGTGGCCGAGCTCGCCCCCGCGCCCGCCGTCGCGACGGCGCCGCCCGCGGAGCCTCCGCCACGAGCGCCCGCCGCCACCGAGGTGGCGCCCGCAGCGGTCGCGAAGGTGGTGGTGGAGGAGCGCGAGCCCGGGCAAGCGGCCGCGCTGCCTGCGACCTCACCGGACCGCGGGGTCGCGCTGCCAGCCACGCCCGAGACCGCTCGTGCGAGCCGTCCCCAGCCTGCGCGTCGAGCGGCCCAGCGCGCGCTACGGCAGGGCGCGATGGCCCCATCCCAGACCCGCGCCGCCTGGTACCTGGTGCTCGCGGACGCCGAGGAGCGCCTCGGGCGCTTCGGACCGGCGGCCCAGGCGCTCGAAGCCGCCGCGGCCTATCGCACGGGGCATGCGGCGCGCGACCTGGCCTATCGCGCCGCGCTGATCCACTTCGAGCGGCTCGACGACCCGGCGCGCGCCCTGCATGTGCTGCGCGCGGCCGGCGTGACCGGACCGACACACTTCGTCGATCGGCGCAGCGCCGAGCTGCGGGTGCGCGCACTGGTCGCCCTCGACCGCCCCTGGGAAGCGCGCGCCGTCGCCCGCTTCTACCTGCGCAAGTTCAGTGGCACCCGCAGCGAGGCCTACCTACGCAGCGTTGCAGGTCCGACGTAGAGGGAATCGTCGAGGTTCGCCCAGGAGCGGCTTGCTTGCCGGCGGTCTAACGCCCGACCCGGGGAAGGGTCGCGCGACCCTTCCCCCCGTCCGGCAAAGCCGGCCCGGGCCCCCCATCCCGCGGGGTCGTCGTTTCACTCCTCCTCCGCGCCTCAATCGCTGCTGCGGGCGCGCTCGCTCCTGAACGAATCTCGATGATTCGAGCGACCTTGAGCGGGCGGTGCCACCGCATCAATATCGGTATACATATTATTATTTATGTATTTATCGATAAATGTGTAGCCGATAGGCGTCACTGGCGCTCCGGGAGGGGGGCGAAGCGTGCGGCGAAGTCCCGGACGAAGTCCCGGCTCTCGCCCCTGGCGAAGCGGTGGTACTGCTCCTGGCCTTCGGGTGAGCGGCTGGGAAAGATGTAGTCGATGGGAGTCGTTTCCAGCCGATCGAATTGGGGCCGCAGGTGGGGCAGGAAGCGGGTGTCGATGTTGAGCATCCAGCCGTTGGCGACCACGTTGCCCTTCCTGGCCGCGTCGTCGTACTCGGGGGTAATCGCGTCGCCGGTGAAGAGCAGATACTTGCCGCGCGCTCGCCAGCGGTAGATCGCGTAGCCGTAGGTGTGGCCGGGAAAGAAGTGCCCCTCGAAGTCGTCTCCAAGGCGCAGGCCCGCGTTGCCAAAGGTCTGGCTCGCGCACTTGCTCTTGCGCCGCGCGGCTTTCCGCTCGGCCTCGTGGTAGTGCAGCTCGCAGCCGAAGCGCGCGTGCACCGCATCGTGGGTGCTGGAGACCTCGTGGTTGTGGGTCACGACCTGGGCCGAAATGCCGCCCAGGGC
>JAPPOT010000431.1 GCA_028817855.1 Myxococcales bacterium | reverse complement strand
GCGCCGACGAGACCCGCTGCCACCTGCGAGTCGCCAAGGCCTGGGGCTGGCTCAGCGACGCCGACATCGCGCAGCCGCTGCGGCTGCTCGACCGGGAGCTGGCGATGCTCTGGAAGCTCACCCACTGAGGCCCGCGGGCCGCCGGCACCTCCGGTGGCCCGCGCCTCCGCAACCGTCGACATCACGAGTCAACTTGTGACCAGTCGTCAGACGAGTACGAGTACGAGTACGTGCACCACCCCGTCTCTCCCCGACCACCGGGGCATCCCGAGACCGCGCCCAGCCGCCCCGAAAGACCAGGGACAGGCCCTGCCACGTGCTGTACGCAGGCGTCCTGAGCAGCTCGAACATCCACCTCGGCTCGAGCTCGAATCTCGTCCAGCCGTCGTCGCTCCACGAACGGCGTCCTCCCATCGAATCATTCCGAGCTCCGTGCCCTTCGTGAGAGCCGCCTTGCCCTCGCGCAGGCATGCGTAGCAGGCGTGAAGCTCCTCCGCGTCATCGTCAATCGAGAGTGCTTCTGCGCATGCGGAGCACTCGCCCTCGCGGTCATCTGCGTCGATGGCGTTCACGCTGCCGCAGCCTGGGCACGAGGTCACGACATCGGCCCCAATGCCGAGGCTGAAGCAGTGCCCTTCCCTCGTGCAGAGCGAGCAGGTTGCGACGCCTTTGTATTCGCTCGCGTCCTCGACCGGACCGCCGAAGAGCGGAAACGGGATTCCCAGGTCGTCGAAGGTCTTGGCCACTCGGTCCCCTGGGTCAGATTCCCACGCGCGCGAGCAGCTCGCTGACCCGACCCAGGGTGGACGCGAGCGTCGGGTGGCTATCCTCGAAATCGTCGGCGGCCTCTCCGATGCGGTCGCGCAGGGACAGGCCGCCACGGGACTTGCCCTGTAGCGCGTCGCGGATCTCCTCCATGGCCTCTTTCAGCCGCTCCTCGACATCGGAGTCGATGTCATCCGCTTCCCGCAGCAGTCGCTGCAACTCGCTGAGGGATTGCTCCAGCTGTTTCCTTGGCACGCCCGAAGCCTATACCGCGGGTCCGATCCGTGCCAACGAGACAGGCCTCTCGCTCGTCGACGTCGATGGCGGCGGGGTGGACGGGGCGGCGCTCGCCGGGGGCGGTATACTCGATGGCGAGGCCGACATGGACCATCGACGCGATCGCAAGACCTCGAGCCTGGAGCCGGATCTCGAGGCGCCGACACTGACCCGCTCCGACCCCCGCTCGGAGGCTCAATACGCGGCGCCGGTGCACGTCGAGCACAGCGGATTCGCCGCGCGCTACGCCGATGTGGGGTGGCTCGGACGGGGGGGAATGGGTGAGGTCCGACTGTGCCTCGACCGACGGACCGAACGCGATGTAGCGGTCAAGCGCATCGATGGAGCCATGCGCAACGATCGAGTGCGGGCTCGGTTCTTGCGTGAAGCGCGCATCCAAGCGCAGCTCGATCACCCGACGATCGTACCCGTATACGACATCGGCGTGGATGACGAAGGCATCGAGTACTTCACAATGAAGCGCGCCGACGGGGAGACTCTGGATGCGATCATCGAGCGGCTTCACGAAGGCGACCCGGAGGCACACGCCCGCTACACCTTGCCGGTTCGCCTGGGGATCCTTCGCCAGGTCTGCCAGGGGGTCGAATACGCGCACGAGCGCGGCATCGTCCATCGCGACCTCAAGCCCGAGAACGTGATCGTGGGCGCGCTCGGTGAGGTCTACGTCATCGACTGGGGCATTGCGAAGGTCACCCATGGCGCCCCCGCCGGCACGAGCACGTCGTTGTTCAGGACGGGCGGTGGCTACATGCTCGGCACCCCGGGCTATCTCGCGCCGGAGCAGTGCATCGACGCCGAGAGCGTGGATGTGCGCGCGGACGTCTATGCGCTTGGCGCAATCCTGTTCGAGCTCCTGGCGCTCGAGCCGCTGCACGAGGCCGATACCGTGGATGGCCTGCTCGAGTCGACGATGCGCGGCTACGCAGATGCTCGCATCAGTGCACGCAGGCCCGACCTCACCATCGCGCCCGAGCTCGAGCGGGCATGCGTGCTCGCAACCAAGACCGAGCCCGAGGAGAGACTCGCGACGGTTTCACAGCTGGTCGCGATCGTCAGCGCCTATCTCGAGGGCGACCGCGATCTCGCACTGCGCCGCTCGCTGGCCGAGGGCCACAGCGACGCGGCGTCGGACGCGCTGTCGCAGCTGCTGGCGGGCGACGGCGCGAGCGAGGAGCTGCGCGCTGAGGCGCTGCGCGAGGCCGGCCACGCGCTCGCGCTCGATCCCGAGTCCAGGGCTGCGGTCGCCGTGATCACGCGGGTCATGGCGACGCCGCCGCCCAGGATTCCGAGCGACGCCGCTGCGGCGATCGCACACGAAGAGCTGACAAGCGAGAATGCGGTCTCTCGCTACGGCATCTGGAGCTACCTCGGGGTCGTGGCCCCGCTGCTCGCGATCCTCGCAAGCGTGCGGGTCCACAACTGGCCTGCGATCGCGATCATGACAGTTCCCATCGTGACAGCGGTCGCTCTCCTGCGCGTGCGTGCCACGAGCCGCCGCTTTGCACCGTCGGCGGTGTACATACTCGCTGGCGTGCTCATCGCCATCGCGTCGACCTCGATGCTCTTCGGTCCCTACGTGATCATGCCCGCGTTGCTTGCCGTCTTTGCGACGAACTCGATCGGCTCGGTGGACCAGGTGATGAGCCGCCCCCTGGCCTGGGTTGCGATCTGCCTGGTGACGGCTGCGGCACCCATGGCGCTCCAGGCCTGGGGTCTGCTGCCGGTCGGGTTCACGATCACGGCGCCTGGACAGATTCTGATCGAGCACCGCATCACGGACGCCTCGCCGGCCACGATCCATCTGACTCTGATCTTCACCACGTTCGCCGCCATCGTCGCGCCGATGTCCTTCAACTTCTACAACGCGGTGCAGCTACGTGAAACGCGCGCGAAGTTGATTGTGCAGATGTGGCACCTCCGGCAGCTCGCACCCCGATAGCGTGTGGGTGTGGATCTGAAAACTGACGAGGGCCCGCGGCGCTACTGAAGCACTTCGTTGGGCAGGCCGGTGGCGAAGACATAGGAAGTCGAGAGGTTGTCCTGGGTGGCGTCGGCGGCGGGTATGACGACGTCGACCGCGAGGTAGAACATCTCGCCTGCCGTGGTGAGGCCGAAGTGGATGTTGTTGGCGTCACACTTGCCATCGCCTGCTCCTGGCGTCGAGTCACACTGCGCGTCGCCGAGGAGCGGAAGGCACGGCGCTCCCCAGATCCCGGTCGAACACGCGACGGCCGGAGGAATGAAGATCGGGATCTCGTAGTCCGGCGTCTTGGACACCTGCGAGAGCAGCTCCATGTTCGGTGTCCCATCCGCGTTGATGCCGTTGTTGAAGTCGGCGCAGAACTTGACCACACGCTCCTGGTCGAGCAGCCCGTCAATTCGGATCGGCGGGTCGAAGGTCACGTACGCGGGTTCGGCGTAGCGCTCGCTCTCGTAGATCAGCGTTCCGCGCGGATCCCACACGCGAAAGTTGCTACCGCGTTGGTGCGTGTGCGAGGTCATGCGCAGGATCTCCGTGCCGTGAGGCACGGTCCAGATGCTGCAAAGACGGTGCTTCTTGAAGGGCGGCACCGAGTTCGGACCATCCAGCGCGCCGCTCACAGTGATGCGGCGTTCGAGCTGCCGACGCTCCGCGGCGAACGTCATGTTGATGCGACCGTCAGCTTGGAGATCGTCCGTCGTCAGGTTGAATCCGTGGAAGTCCCAGAACACGACGGCCTTCAGCGGGACCTCACGGTAGACGCCGGGAATCCTCGGCACGGCTTCGTCCGCGGTGAGGGCCTGGACGAGACCGAACCCGGCCGCGTTGTTCTCCGTTCCCGGAGGTCCATAGCCAAGGCAGCCCGCCGTGATCATGGGCGTGCTGACACACGCGCCCTCGCCGCACCCGGTCAGGTCGGTCGGGTCGCAGGAATCGCCGCTCGCGTCTCCGCCGTGGCAGGTCCAGGCGCCGAACGCCGGGTCGTCCAACTGAGCGGCCGTGACATTCGGCAGCGTCGCGGACATGTGGTGGCTCCCACGCGCGAGCCGAGTCGTGGTCGAGTCCACGTAGAAGCTCTTCCCGTCGGGTGACTTGAATTCCTCCGGGACCTGATCGCTCACATCGTAGTAGGTGGCGAAGCAGCCCTCCCACTCCTGACCCGCGGCGAGCGGCTGCGAGGGCATCCAGAACTGAATCCCCTCGTCGGGTGCTGGCGCTGCCAGGGGACCGTCATCTACCGGAGGTTGGATCGCATCCGAGCTCTCACAGAGGACGTCTGCCACATAGTGCTCGCTGTCCCCCATGCCACTCGGGGCGGGGACGGCGCCTTCGTCCGGAGCGCCGGCTTCGATCCATGCACGGATGGCGCTCAGCTCGACGGCTGAGAGCGGTGGAAGCCCGGCGGGCATCGGGCTGCCGGAGATCGAAACACTGCCGGGCTCCGTGGCCGCACGAAGCTTCAGAAAGAGGAGGCTCTGGTCGGCGGCCCCGGGGTCCACACGCAGGAGCTGGCCGCCCGTCGAGGTGACTCCCACGAGTGCCGTGTGCGACGTGCCGCGCGTGAGCGTGAGTCCCGCCGCCGCGGATGTGCCGTGGCAGGCATCCGCGGAGCAGGCGTGGCGATCGAAGATCCGCTCCTGGATCAGGTCCAGCGCGCCCTCCGTGGCGTCCGAGCATGCCGCCGCGGGTGCGGTGCCCGGCGCATCGCGACCCTCATCGGCGGTCGGGCTCGGGTCGCTCCCCGCAGCACCCGACGCTGGCAGCGGGCTGCCGCCGGTGTCGCCCGACCCACCGCTGCCGGCGGTCGACGTCTCGTGGCCCGCTGCAGGGCCGGTGTCGAACGGGTCCGACCCGCCAATCGTGCAAGCGGGCAGGCTCGACAACGCTACCGCTGCGCTTGCGACGAACAGGCACCGCGGCCAGCGGTCGAGTCGAACGCTTCGGTGGATTGTGGGCCGTGCATCGCCTGTCATTTCGCAGTTCCTTCCTTGCATTCTCGTCCGACGGTGCGTACCCGAAGCACGCCCACGCACATGAGGGTCATGGTCCGGCGCTCACCTCGATCAGCGCCCACGAGTTGTCGCCGTGGTTGTGGAGGTGAAAGAGGACGGGCGCATCCTTGGCGAAGGCGCGTCGAGCGACGATCTCGCGCTGAATCAGCCCGCCGTGGGACGGTATCGGGATCCGCTCGTCCAGCAGCGGCTCACCGTCCAGGGCGACCACGGCGTGCGCATCCGCCGGCTCCGGAGCCGAGAGCTCGAAATGCCAGAGACGTACGATGATGCGCTCGCCGATGGCCACGTGCTCGCGCGCTCGCTGCCGGACGGTCACGTAGTTGCACAGACCGGTGTCGACTCCATATGCCGCCTCCGCCGCGAGCAGCTCGAACGCGGTCGCCTCGTCGGTACATGTCACGCTCGGGGGCCGGTCCGTGAATGGATCGAGCTCCGGGGCGAGCCGTTCCCACGCCGTGTGGTCGACCAACGGGACCCGTGCTCGTGGCTCGCTGGGCGCGGGCGCGCTTCCCGCATCCGGCGCGGCCGGATCCGGCGCCATGCTTGCAGCGGGCTGGCCGGCAGCGCCGGTGCGCGAGAGCCCGGGACCGTCGGGGCCGGGAGGAGCGCCGGCAGACCCTGCCGAGGCTTGCTCCGGTTCGCCTGGCCGGGTGGTGGCCGGCGGCTGTGCGCTGCACGCGAGCAGCAAGAGGCCGCACGCGCACGCGCGCTGCAGCTCACGCATGCGGGGGCACCTCGAGGTTCAGGCGCTCGGTCAGGAATCGATGGTTCCCGCGGAACAATTCCTGCGCGAGCCGTGAGCTCGGGAGCAGGGCTTCGAATCCATGGGGGGCCCGCGCAATGACATGGAGCTCGCTGTCGACACCGCACGCCAGGAGGCGCTCGTGGTAGCCAAGGCCCTCGTCGAACAGGAGGTCGATGTCGCTCACCGCAAGCCACGTCGGAGGCAGGCCGCGAAGGTCCCTTCTCCTGGCGGCCACGGCGTAGGGAGGTGTGCTCGGCGAGCCCGGTGGTTGGGACAGGTAGGCCGACCAGCCCGCTCGATTGTTCCGGTTGTTCCAGACGAAGTGCGCCTTCTCGTCGAGCTCGCGGCGCGCCGCGGGCCGGTCATCGAGCATCGGGCACAGCAGGGCGACGCCGGCGGGCTGGATGCCACCGTGGTCGTGGAGCTTCTGCGCGAGCGTGGCCGCGAGCCCGCCGCCGGCGCTCTGACCGGAGATGACGATCCGCTGCGGATCGACCTCCAGGCTGGACGCGTGCTCCAGAAACCAGTGCCAGGCGTCAACGCAGTCGTCCAGTGCCGCGGGGTACGGATGCTCCGGTGCCAATCGATACTGGACCGAAACGACCGCGAGCTTCAGGTCGCGTGCGTATCTCGCGCAGAGCTTGTCATCGATGGCGACCGACCCCGTGAGCATCCCGCCGCCATGGATCCACAGCAGCCCTGCGCCGGAGCTGGCCCCGGGCGGGCGGTACAGGCGAACGAAGCCATGGGAGAGCGGCCGGTCGGTGATGCGCACATCGCCAATCGAGCCTCTGCGCGGCACACGTGAGAGCGCCCAGTTGGAGAACCGAACGAAGCGCTCGTTGTGCAGCGGAAACGCCGGCATGAACCGGAATGCCATCCGCAACTCGGGATGCAGCTCATCGAGCCTCATGCACTCGCGTCCCCCGCCGCCTGCACGGAGGCTCGGGCTTGCCGCGGTGCCCGCCCCTCGTCCGCAACGAAGGCGTAGGTCACGCCGGTGAGCTGCTCCGAAATCTCCCACAGCTGGCGCGCCGGCACCGGATCTCTCGACAGCTTCGACGAGCTCGCCTCACCAGGATGGCCTCGAAGCTCGAATAGGCCCTGTGGCCCGAGATAGTCGCCATTTCTCAAGCCGGCTTTCGTGGCGGCGTAGACCGACGGCAGGGCGCCCTCCCGCGCGCTCTGCCCGACGATGGAGGCGCCTTTGCCGAACAATGCCCCAAGAAACCTCGAGCGCGGGAACGCGGACGCAAACAGTCCGGTGCTGGAAAGCCCCGGGTGTGCCGCGATCGACAGGGTTTGCATGCCGGCGGCTTCCAATCGCCGGCCGAGCTCTCGCGAGAAGAGCAGGTTGGCGACCTTCGATTGCGAATAGGCCTTCTGCGGGTCGTACGCGCGCCGCCTGTAGAAGAGGTCACCTAGATCGAGGCTCGCAGTGCGGTGGGCCAGGCTGCTCACCGCCACGATGCGCGAGCCGGGGCTCCTGGCGAGCGCCGGCAGCAGCAATCCCGTCAACGCGAAGTGGCCCAGGTGATTGATGCCCAACTGCGTCTCGAATCCGTCTGTCGTCCTGGACTCGGGCGACCACATCACCCCGGCGTTGTTGATCAGCACATCGAGACGGTCGAAGCGCGCATGGAATGCCTGGGCCAGCAGTCGGGTCGACGCTTGACTCGCCAGGTCGACTTCGAGGGCTTCCACCGCCGCATATGGGTGCTCGGCACGAATCGCCGCGATGGCCTCGTGCGTGGTCTTCTCCCCGAGCGCGCCAAGCACGTCGTCGTTGCGGCAAGCCAAGATCACCTCGGCACCGGCTGCAGCCATCATGCGAGCCGTCTCGAGACCGATTCCGCTGTTGGCTCCGGTCACGAGAACACGTCTGCCCGTCTGGTCGGGCATGCTCGCTTCGGTCCAATCTCGATGCGCGCTCACGATCGACGAATTCCTACACTTGGGCCCTGACGAGCACGCTAGCGCCCGCGGCGCGACCACGGACTGCCAACCGTTTGCCCGGACCGCCAAGGGCCGTGGCGGCTCAGGGCGAGTCCTGAAATTCCTTTGGGGTCAGGCCGGTCCAGCGCTTGAACGCGCGGTGAAATGCGGCCGGAGTCGTGAACCCGAGCGCGAATGCCGTCTCCTGAATCGACGCGTTCGGCGCCTGCAACAAGCGCTTGGCTTCGTGCGTCCGATGCTCGATGACCAGCGCCCGGAAGCTGGTGCCTTCGGCGCGCAGCCTGCGGTGCAACGAGCGCTCGCTCATGTCGAGCTCGCGCGCCACCTCACCCAGGGTGATGGCCGCGCCTGCTCCACGCTTCGCGAGCAGCCCGTCGATGCGGGCGCGGACCGTGCCGGCGCGCTCGATGCGGCCCAGCGCGCGATCCGCCTGGGCCTTGAGCGAGTCATAGACCTCCGCGTTGCGATAGGGCTGCGCCTCGTCGAGCCAGGCGCGGGGCATCTCCAGTTGGGTGAAGCGGCGATCGAAGCGCTCGGCGCCGCCGAAGATGCGCCTGTACTCGGCGGCGTGTGCCGGTGCCGGGTAAGCGAACGTCACACGGGAAGGTCTCGCTCGTTCGCCCACGAAGAGCTTCAGGAAAGACATCATCGCGGCCGTGGCCCACTCGGCGGTGACCTGCACGAATGGGCCGTCGCCTCGCAGCGATGGAAAGCGCAGCAGAGCGGTGTCCCCGTGCTCGTGCAGCTCGGGCTCGTGCCCGACCGACAGCAGCCGCGAGTACGATCCCATCGCCTGGAAAGCCTCGCGCAAGGTCCTCTGGTGCTCCAGCAGCGGTCCGATCGCGTCCAGCATCACGGCGCGCGCTTGCTCCCCCATGTGGAGCCCGAGGGCTGGGTCGCCGCAGAGCGCACGCGCGACCTCGATCACGCGCGTGTACGCGTCGAGCGTGATCCATGCCTCGCCCTCATCCACCGTGCGGGGGTCGAGCCCGGCCTCGCGCAGGAAGCGGGCTCGGCTCACCCCCGCCCGCTCGACCGGCCCGAGGAAGGCACGCACCATCACGATCGATATCTGGGCGTTAGGCTCGGCCATCGTGAGTCGCGGGCTCAGCGGCGTTGTCCACCGTCTTGACGACCTCGGCAATCCGTGGTGGTGGACATCACGTTGATGGAAGTGTGATTGAATCGGGCACGGTCGCCTCGCCAATTTAGCTCATGTCGTAGGGGGCCTCGAGAACACTGCCGTCTTGGCTGCGAAAGACGTAGAGCAGCTCGAACATCCATCTCGGATCGAGCTCGAACCTCGCCCAGCCGTCGTCGCCGTCATTGGCTGAATCGGGCTGCGGCGTCGGAGGCGTGTCCGGCAGAGTGACCGCCCCCGACGCGCCCACCTGAAAGACGCGCTCGGGCTCCTGCGGGCGAGGCTCGCGTCCTCGACCGGACCGGCGAAGAGCGGAAACGGGCCCCACGGTCTCCATGTCGAGCCCACTCCACCCCAGCAAGCGGTCCTCGGCTCGCCCGGGCCCACGTCACGCAGACTGGACGGCCACACAAATACACAGATCGGCCAAGGAATGACCGAGCGAGCCAGGCAGGTGCGCGGTCGTTGACGACAATCGGCGCCGGCTCTAATTCGAAAATCACGATTTTCGAATTAGCTATGAGGCAGCCGTGGGGACTGGCAAGGATTCGACACGCAGTCGGCGCGACACCGCGATCGTGGATGGCGAACGGCGCCGTCCGGGACGCCGGCGGAGCCAGGCGCTCGATGACGCAATCCTGAGGACCGCGCTGGCTGTGCTGGCCGAGCGGGGGTTTTCGCGCTTCAAGGTGAGCGATGTCATCACGCGCTCCGGTGTCTCGTCCGCCACGCTGTATCGGCGCTGGCCGACGGCGAAGGACCTGGTCGTGGCCGCACTCCGCACGATCTCGCCAGAGCCTCTCCACATCGACACCGGCACGTTGCGAGGAGATCTGGCCGAGTTCCTCCGCTTCCTCGGCCGTGCCATCGGCAGGCGCGAATGTCTGGCCGGCGCGGGGCCGTCGGGTCTGTCCGACGCCGAGCTCGAGGACGTGATCAGGTCTCGCTTCCTGGAGCCTCGCCAGCAGACGCTCCGCGCGATCATCGAGCGCGCGCACCGGCGTGGCGAGCTCCCCCTGTTGCCCGAGCTGGAGGACTGCTGGAGTCTCGTGGTCGGGCCACTGCAGCACCGGATGCTCGTGCGCCGCGACCCGGTTCCGGAAGAGTTCGTCTCGCTCACGGCGGAGTTCGTAGCCGCGGGTCTCCGTTCCGTGTGCGGGGGCGATGGCGCAAAGGCAAGCCCGTGACCGCAAGCCATGCGTTCGCGACGAGGTACGGGGCGTGGGCCATCGTCGCAGGCGCTTCCGAGGGCGTCGGCCGCGAGCTCGCACGGCGTGTGGCATCGAACGGTGTCGGGTGCATTCTGCTGGCGCGTCGCAAAGGCCCGCTCGAAGAGCTCGAAGGCCTCATCCGAGAGGAGAGCGGAGTGCAGTGCGTGAGCGCGGCGGTCGATCTTGCGGGCCCCGACGCCCTGGATCGCATCCTGGCCGTGGTGGGCGACAAGGAAGTGGGCCTGTACGTGTCGAACGCCGGTGCGGACCCGTTCGCATCGGCCTTCCTCGACAGAGAGGTCGGCGATTGGCTCGGACTCGTCCAGCGAAACGTCCTGACCACCGTGCGGTGTTGTCATCACTTTGGCCGGCTCATGCGCCAGCGACGGCGTGGAGGCCTGTTGCTGGTGGGTTCCGGTGCCGCGATCGGAGGCGCCGAGCGCATGGCAACGTACGCGGGCACCAAGGCCTTCGAGCTGCGCTTCGCCGAGTCCCTGTGGGCCGAGCTGCGGCACTTCGAGGTCGACGTGCTCTGCCTGGGTCTCGCCACGACGGATACGCCGGAGCTCCGCAGACTCCTGGCACAAACCGGCCAGCCCGTCCCGCGCCGCATGGCATCCCCAGCGCGCATCGCAGACATCGCGCTTGCACGCCTGCCGCGCGGTCCGGTGTACGGCTGGGGACCCCTGGCGGGCATGCGTGCTGCCTGGGTGCGCGAGCGCGTGAAGCTGTTTACGTCGCTGAGCAGCAACGTACTGGGCAGAGGTACGCATGTCCTCGGCAGGTAGACCATGCCCGCGGCAGCTGCCGACGGTCGACAAGGCCCTCGTGCTGTTGACCGCGAAGGCGTCAAGGCGGATGGCCCTGCTCGAGGAGGGCAGTCAGATCGCGCGACGCCGCCCTCCGGCGCTGCGGAGGAGCCACGTGACCGTAATGGCAGGCTACCGGCTCGACCCACTCCGTTGGGCGTCGACGGCACCCGTCCACGACGTCACGATCGAGCTCCGCTGCGGACCGCAACCGGTCGAGCCGTGGAGGGCGCTGCAGCCACTCGCCGACCGCCTCTTCGCCCATGCCGACGCATCCAAGTCCAGCGTGCTCGTCGGGCAGGACTACGTGTTTCGGGCCTGTCCGCCCCAGCCCGTGCGCTTTCAGTACCTGATGCGTCGGCGGGCAGACCTCACGCATGAGGCCTACGCGAAGCACTATTCCGAGGTGCATTCACGCTTCGGGTACAAGACGCGAGGCGTCGAGGGGTACGCGCAGTTCCACGTGGACCCCGCGGCTTCCTCTCGGGCCGCGAGGTTGCTTGGACTCGACACGATCGAGGTCGACGGCGTCTCGCAGCTGTACCTGCGCTCGCTCGGGCGCTTTCTCTTGGCGACCCCGATCAATGCCACCATTGGCGCCGGGCGAGACGAGAGGAACTTCGTCGGTGCCTCGGCGATGCTCACGTCCAGGGTCATTGCCAGCGCCGGCCCCGCTGCGGAGGCGCTCCGATGACGGCGACGAGGGACGACTACCAAACAATGCTCGAGAGGCCGGCTCTCGTCGCGGGTGCGAGCGGGTTTGTGGGCGGGCACATCACCCGCTTGCTGGTCGAGCGCGGACGCGCGGTCAGGGTGCTTGTCCGCACGACGAGCAATACGGAGGGCTTGGCCGGGCTCCCTGTCGAGGTCTTTCATGGAGACGTGCTCGACCCCCCGACCTTGCATAGGGCGATGCGGGGTTGCGGCACCGTGTTCTATTGTGTGCTCGACCCGCGCTTCTGGTTGAGCGATCCGACGCCCCTCTACCGCAACAATGTCGATGGCCTGGTCAATGCGCTGGATGCGGCACTGGAATGCTCGATTCCGCGCTTCGTCTTTGCCAGCACCATGGGCACCCTGGGCATCAACCCCAACGGCGCCGTCACCGAAGACATCGCTTTCAACTGGCACCACCGATCACCGCCGTACATTCGCGCGCGCCTGCAGGCCGAGGAACGCTTCTTGAGTTGCTGTCGGGACAACGGGCTCTCGGGCGTCGCGCTCTGTATCGCCAACACCTACGGTCCGCAGGACTACCAGCCCACGCCCCACGGAGGAATGCTCTGGCAGGTCGCTTCCGGAAAGGTGCGCTGGGCGATGGACACGAGTGCGCCGACCGTGGACATTCGCGACGTAGCCGTAGCCGCACTTGCGGCCGAGCAACATGGCCGTGCCGGAGAGCGCTACATCATCGCGAACGAGTACATCAGCTACAGGGAGATGTACTCGCTTGCTGCCGCCGCATGTGGCAATCCAGCACCGCGGATGATCCCGATGCCGCTCGCGTGGGCCGCGGCCGGAGTCGCGGAGCGCGTGCATCGTCTTCTGGGGCACCGTGATTTCATGGCGCGCACGGACGCCGTGTTCCTCGCAGACGTCTTTCGGAGGCTCGACAGCAGCAAGGCCCGGCGGGAGCTGTTCTGGAACCCGAGACCGATCGAGGAAACGGTTCGCGACGCGCTCGCCTGGTATGCGGCGCACGCCGGACCGTCCGCAGCCAGAGCAAATGCAGGCCGCGAGGAGCAGTGAGTCCACCATGCGCGCGTTTTCGATGAAGGAAGGCAAGCTCGGCTTGCGAGACATCCCGAGGCCGGTGCCCGGCAGCGGTCAGATGCTGGTGAAGACCCTTGCCTGCGCCATCTGCGCTTCCGACCACCACCACTTCGACCATCCCGAAGTGGCGCGCGACGACCGGTCCGGCATGCGCGTCGACGCCCCACACCTCGACGTCGTGATGGGCCACGAGTACTGCGCAGAGATCGTGGAGTACGGCCCCGACACCGAGCGAGCGTGGCGAATCGGAACCCGCGTCACGCGCATTCCGGTGCTGATGATGACGTCCGGTCAAACCCGCATCGTCGGCTACGCGCCGGACGCGCCGGGCGGCTACGGAGAGTACTTCCTGATCAACGAGTTCCTGGCGCGACCCGTGCCCGACCACATTCCGGCGGAGATCGTCGCCGTCAACGACGCCATGGCTGTGGGCTGGTACTACACTCGGGCGGGAACCGAGGCGTTCCAGGGCAAGCCTTCCGTGCCGCTGGTCATTGGCCTTGGCGCGATCGGAATGTCGGTGGTGATTGGGCTCCGCAAGCGCGGCGCCGGCCCGATCGTTGCCGCGGACTTCTCCGAGAGCCGTCGGAAGCTCGCCCGCGAGCTCGGCGCAGATGTGGTCGTAGACCCGGCGGTGGAGTCCCCCTTTGCGGCGTGGCGGCAGGTGGCCTGGGGATCGGCGGACGAGATCCATGACTACATGGTGATGGCGGGCATGACGAAGCAAGTGGTCTACGAGTGCGCGGGCAAGGACGGTGTATTGGCCGGCATCATCGACAACTGTGCTTTCGGTGCGCGGGTGCTGAGTGCAGGTGGCTCTTCGCAGGACACGATCCCCGCTGTCGTCGCCCACATGAAGGGCGTCAACATTCAGTACGGCGGCGGTCCGCAACTCGCTGACTGGTATGAATGCCTCGATCTCGTAACCCGCGGCGAGATCGACCTCACGCGCTTCGTGGGAGAGACCGTCAGCCTGGAGCAGCTCCCCGACGCATTCGAGCGCGCCCGCTCGAGCGATTCCCCCATTCGCATCGTGTGCAAGCCGGCGAGAACATGAACGACGGGCATCCATACAGCCGAAGCTCGACCCTCCTCGAGCTCTCCCGAACGCCAGTCGGAAGACTCGTGCGACGAGTCGTGGCCTGGCAAGCCGGCCGGGAGGCGCGCACGAGGGAGGAAGCCAGGCTCTTCGCAGGTGCGACGGCGTACATGACCCTCGAGAAGATGGTGCTGGTCAGCAATGGAAGGCTTAGCTGGGCGGTCGTCGACTCCATCGTCGATCTGGCGAACGGCGACCCCATGCGGGTCGTCGCTCGAATCCTCGGGAGGGAGAAGAGTCCCGATGCACGTTGAGGCACTGAAACAACTCAAGGCACGGTACTGCCGCTTGCTGGACGCCAAGGACTGGGCCGCTTGGAGGGACGTCTTCACCGACGAGCTGCACGCCGATACGTCACCGACTGGCGGCGGGGAGTTTCGTAGCGCCGATGCGTTCGTCGCGTACGTCCAGAAGACCATCGGACGGCCCTCGTGCACCACGGTGCACCAGGTCTGTGCCCCCGAGATCGAGCTGACCTCACCGACCTCGGCCGCTGGCGTGTGGGCGATGACGGATGTGGTGCGCTTCGCGCCGGGGCTCGGCGTGCGGGGCTACGGGCACTACCACGAGACCTACGCCATCGCCGACGGTCAGTGGCGTATCGCGTCGTTGCGACTGACCCGACTTCGCCTCGATCTGGCACTTGGGCCCTTCTCGTTCCTGGTCCCGACCGCCTGGTACGCGGGACGACGGCGCGCGACCGCGGCTGCGAGCTCGCGTGGGTAGCGGCTGGCCGACCCCAGCGCAGTTGGAGGACACGCATGTCCAAACACAGAACGATCCTGATCACCGGCGCCTTCGGACAGGTTGGACGCCGATGCGCGGCCATCATGCTGGGGCGTGGTCATACCGTCGTCGGTGTCGACCTTCGCACCGACCGAACGGTCGCAGCGGCCGGCGATCTCGCATCGATGACCGGGCTCTCGGGTACGCTGGTCCCTGCATACCTCGACTTGCTGGACACGACGAGTCTACGGGCAGTCGTCGACGAATACCGACCGACTGCGGTGATTCATCTGGCCGCGATTGTCTCGCCCGTGTGCTACAGCAATCCGCAGCGAGCGCGGCGCGTGAACGTGGACGGCACGCGCAACCTGCTCGATGCAGTGGCTCACCAGCCCGATCCACCGGTCTTCGTCTTCGCCTCGAGCTCGGCGGTCTACGGCTCACGCAGCCCCAAGCTCCACCCGGAACGGGTGACGACGGAGACGCCCGTAAATCCCATCGAGTGCTACGGGGCGGACAAGGTCGAGTCGGAGATCTCGGTTACGCAATCCGGACTCCGCTACGCCATCCTGCGGCTCGGCGGCGTCCTGTCTCCGGACAACCTCGGGGTCATGAGCCCGGAGTACTTCGTCCTGCTCAGAGCGATCCCGCGCGACAACCGGCTGCACTGCGTGGATGCGCGCGACGCCGCACTGGCCCTCTCGAACGCTACCGAGCTGAAGGATGCGGACCTCGACGCGATCTATCTGATCGGAGGCGATGACTCCTATGCCGTCACGCACAGCGAGATGCAAGACGAGCTCACGGCGGTGACCGGACTCGGTCGACTTGGCCCGAGTACCAACCTCCCTGGCGATCCGGATGATGAGGCAGGCTGGTCGTTCACCGATTGGTTCGACACGAGCGAGTCCCAACGCGTCCTGCGATTTCAACAGCACCGCTGGAGCGAGACCATGCGGTGGGTGGGCGACTCGATTCCTCGGGGACAGCGCGTGGCGATGCAGGTCGTCGGGCCCGCCCTTCGTCCACTCGCGCGGTTCGCGTTGGCATTGCAGCGCGGGCTCGAGCGGCGTGGGCAGTACGCCGAGCCGTGGAGGCTCATCGCGAAGAAGTATGGCAGCGAGGTCTTGAGGCTACCGCACGGAGCGCAGATCCATTGAAGCTCAGCAAGAGCCCGCGCTCCCGGTGGCATTGCCCTCAGTAGGCGGCCCAGAGGCGCGTGAGGTGGTTTCGGGAGATGGGGAGGACCCGGTTGGCCGGGGGGATGAGCTTGAGCTCCCAGTCTTCGCTGCGCTCGCGTTTGCGGATGAGTTGGACGCGGGTGGGGTCGATGAGGAAGCTGTGGTGGATGCGGACGAAGCCGTGGGGGGCGAGGGCGCGGGTGACCTCGGAC
>JAPPOT010000272.1 GCA_028817855.1 Myxococcales bacterium | reverse complement strand
ATCGGGCTAGCTTCTTCCTGTCGCCACCGCCCCCACACAAAAAAGGCGGTGGCGTGGCCGCGCCACGGCTCGCATTTCTTCGAGGACGAAAGCCGCTCCTGCGCGAACCTCGCCCGATTCACACGTCGAGGTCTTGAGCTTCGGCGTGCGCCGCCGACTCCATGATGAAGCCGTAGCGGGCGGCGGGGTCCTTGCCCATCAGGTCGTTCATGATGCGGTCGGCCTCGAGGTCGCTGTCGATGATCACGCGCATGGCGCGCCGCCGGCGCGGGTCGAGCGTGGTCTCCTTGAGCTCGTCGGCGCTCATCTCGCCCAGGCCCTTGAAGCGGCTCACGTCCGGCTTGACGTTCTTGGGCAGCGCCTCGAGCACGCGGTCGCGCTCGTCGTCGTCCAGCGCCCAGTGGGTCTCCTTGCCCGCGTCGATGCGGTAGAGGGGCGGCATGCACACGTAGATGTGGCCGGAGCGGATCAGGCCCGGCAGGTGGCGGTAGAAAAAGGTCAGCAGCAGGGTCGTGATGTGGTGGCCGTCGGTGTCGGCGTCCATCAGCAGGAAGACCTTGTCGTAGCGCAGCTTGCTCTCGTCGTAGTCCTTGGCGACGCCGCAGCCGAGCCCGGAGATGATGTTCTGCAGCTCCTTGTTGCCGAGCACCGCCGAGGTGCTGGCGCGCTCGGCGTTGAGCACCTTGCCGCGCAGGGGAAGGATCGCCTGCGTGCGCCGGTCGCGCCCCTGCTTGGCGTTGCCGCCGGCGCTGTCGCCCTCGACCAGGAAGAGCTCGCACTCGGCCGGGTCGGTGCTGGCGCAGTCCGCCAGCTTGCCCGGTAGGTTGAGGCGGTGGCTGACGGCGGTCTTGCGCCGCACCTGCTGCCCGGCCGCCCGGCTGGCCGCACGCACGCGCGCCGCGGTGATGATGCGCGCCACGATCGCGTCAGCCAGGGAGGCGTTGTTGAGCAGCCACTGCTCGAGCTCGACGCGCACGGTCGACTCCACCGCCGAGGTCACCTCGGGGTTGTTGAGCCGGTCCTTGGTCTGGCCCTGGAACTGGGGCTCCGGCACGAAGGCGCTGACGATCGCGCACAGGCCCTCCCGGATGTCGTCGGCGGTGATCGTCACGCCCTTGGGCGCGATCTTCTTGGCCGCCATGTAGCCGCGGATCGCCTTGCCGAGCCCCTGCTTGAAGCCGTTCTCGTGGGTGCCGCCCGAGCCGGTCGGGATGCCGTTCGCGTAGGACCGGATCGCCTCGTCCGGCGCCTCGGTCCACTGCAGCGTCACCTCGAGGCGCAGGTTGTCGGTCGCGCGCTCGAAGCTGAAGGGCTCCGGGTGGATCGCCCCCTTGCCCTTGGCCGCGACGATCTTCTTCAGGTAGTCGGTGATGCCGTCGGGATGGACGAACTCCTCGCGCTTGCCCTTGCCCGCCACTACCAGGGTGATGCGCAGGCCCTTGTGCAGGTAGCTCTTGGCCTCGAGCCGCTCGCGGATGACCTCCAGGTCGAAGCTCTGCTTCTTGCCGAAGACCTCCTCGTCCGGGCGGAAGTGGATCGTGGTGCCGTGACCGCGGGTCGCGCCGTGCTTCTTGAGCTTTCGCGTCGCCTTGCCGCGCTCGTAGCTCTGGCTGTACTCCTGCCCCTCGCGCTTGACGGTGGCGGTCATCTCGCTCGAGAGCGCGTTGACCACCGACGAGCCCACGCCGTGCAGGCCGCCGCTGACCTTGTAGCTGCCACCGTCGAACTTGCCGCCCGCGTGCAGCGTGCAGAGGATCAGCTCGAGCGCCGGCTTCTTGAACTTCTTGTGCACGTCGACGGGGATGCCGCGGCCGTCGTCGACCACGGTCGCGCCCTTCATGTCCTTGTCGAGGATCACGTCGATGCGCTTGGCGTGGCCGTTGATCGCCTCGTCGACCGAGTTGTCGACGATCTCCCAGAGCAGGTGGTGGAAGCCCGACTTGTCCGTGCCGCCGATGTACATCGCCGGGCGCTTGCGCACCGGCTCCAGCCCCTCAAGGACCTCGATGTTCTGTGAGGTGTAGGCGGTCATGGCTTACTCCTCCTCCGGCAGCTCGGGCACCTCGGGGGGGTCGATCAAGGCCCGCTTGAGGGAGCCGCGCTGGAACATTGCGTGGCCCTTGCCGCCGCGCCCCACGGGCTTGTACTTGCGCGTGCTGATCATGAGCTTCGTGCCCGAGCCCTTCTCCACCGTGAGCGCGTCGGACGGCCGGTAGAGCAGCTTGGCCGCCAGCAGCGCGTCGCCCTTGTCGAGCTTGATCAGCTTCACGCCCTTGCCCGGGCCCTGCAGCAGCGCCGCCTCCTCGGCGTCGCAGATCAGCGCCCTGCCCTTCACGCTGGCGCAGGCCAGGTTGGACTCCTCCTCCCAGACGCCGACGAAGATCACCTCGTCGTCGCTGCCGACGCGCATGAAGCGCCGGCCGGAGCGCGTGCTGGGGTCGCGGTGGGGTCGCAGCGAGCCCATCATGCACATGCCGCCGCGGCTGACCGCCACGAAGTACGGCCCCTCGATCTCCTCCGACTCCTCGTCGTAGGCCTGCACCTCCAGCATGCGCGGGTCGAAGCACATCATGCGCACGATGCGCTCGCCGTCGGTGAGCTTGAAGAGCTTCTGGACCGGGGAGCCGTAGCCTGTGGTCGCCGGGATGTCGACCAGGCGGCAGACGTAGCAGGCGCCGCGGTTGCTGAAGAAGGCGACCGACGACTTGGTCGACCCCGCCACCACGTCGAGCGCCTGATCGCCGTCGCGCATGCGCGTCGCGCCCACGTCCTTGATCTCGCGCTGGCGCTTCACCCAGCCCTGGGCGCTGAGCAACACGACCGCGTCCTCGTCCAGGATGAAGGCGTCCTCGCTGTACTCGGGCTCGTCCACCGCGGCGGTGATCTTCGTGCGCCGCGGGTCGGCGTACTCGCTGCGCAGCTCGAGCAGCTCCGCGCGGATCAGCTTCCAGCGCGCGGCCGGGCTCTTGAGCAGGCGCTCGATGCGGCTCGCTTCCTTGCGCTTGGCGTCCAGCTCCTCCTGGATGATCAGGATCTCGAGCTTGGCGAGCTTGTAGAGGCGCAGCTCCAGGATCGCGTCGACCTGGACCTCGTCCAGCCCGAAGCGCTTCATCAGCTTCTGGGCAGCGTCCTTCTTGCCGTCCGAGCGCCGGATGATGCGGATGGTCTCGTCGAGGGCATCGAAGATGGTGACGAAGCCCTCGAGGATGTGGATGCGCTTGCGCAGCTCCTCGAGCTGGTGCTCCAGGCGCTTGGTCACCACCTCCATGCGGAAGTCGAGGAAGTGCCGGATGATCTGGGCCAGGTTCAGGCGCGCCGGCCCGGCGATGTCCGGGTTGTCGGTGGGCACCAGCGCCGTCAGGTCCACGCTCACGTTCGTGGCCAGGGGCGTGTGCTTGAAGAGGTAGGTCATCACCAGCTGCGGATCGGTGCCCTTCTTGACCTCGAGCACGACGCGCGTCTCGTCGGTGCTCTCGTCGCGCACGTCCGTCAGCGCCGGCAGCTTGCGGGCGATGATCACGTCGGCGATCTTCTCGACCAGGGTCGCGCGCTTCACCGAGTACGGGATCGAGGTGATCACGATCTGCTGGCCGCCGCGGGCGACCTTCTCGACCTTGAACTCGCCGCGCAGCTTGAGCGAGCCCTGGCCGCCCTCGTAAACCGCCGCCAGCTCCTTCTTGGTGCTCAACAGCTGGCCGCCGGTCGGGAAGTCGGGCCCCTTGATGTGCTTGAGCAGGCCCCGGGTGTCGATCTCCGGCGTATCGATCGCCGCCACGCAGGCATCCACGACCTCGCCAAGGTTGTGGGGCGGGATCGAGGTGGCCATCCCGACGGCGATCCCCTGCACGCCGTTGACCAGCAGGTTGGGGAAGCGGGCGGGCAGCACGACCGGCTCGAAGCGCGTGCCGTCGTAGTTGGGGCGGAAGGCGACCGTCTTCTGGCCGAGCTCGGCGAGCAGCTCGGAGGCCAGCTTCTGCAGTCGGGCCTCCGTGTAGCGCATGGCCGCGGGCGAGTCGCCGTCGGGCGAGCCGAAGTTGCCGCGCCCATCCACCAGCGGTGCGCGCAGGGTAAACTCCTGGGCCATGCGCGCGAGCGCGTCGTAGATCGCGCTGTCGCCGTGCGGGTGGTACTTGCCCATCACGTCGCCCACGATGGCCGCGCACTTGCGGTACTTGGCGTCGGCCCGCAGGTGCAGGTCGTGCTGCATCGTGTAGAGGATGCGGCGCTGGACCGGCTTGAGGCCGTCGCGCACGTCCGGCAGGGCGCGCGAGGTGATGACACTCAGGGCGTAGTGCAGGTAGCGCCGCTGGGCCTCGTCAGCGAGGGAGGCGTCGAGGATCGGCGGGGCACCGCCACCCTCGAACATGTCGAGCTGCTGTTTCTTGCTTTTCCTGGGCACGGGAGCTGCCGGAATCCTCCGAAGGGGGCCTGCACCGAAGTTCAGTCAGACCGCCTCCCTGCACTACCAGCTACGCACGGTGAAACGCAAGAATTCCAGGCGGATCAGCCCCCGCCCGGCGGGGTGCGGCAAGGTGCGTGCGGGGCGTGCGTGCAGTGCTAGGGTCCCGCTCCGATGACCACGCCGTTGCGCCGTCCGTCGCTGCTGTGGGTGCTCCTGCTCGGCCCACTCTCGTGCGCCTCCGGGCCGACCACGCCCGAAGCGGCCGAACCCCCGAGGCCCGCTCCCGAGGCCAGCACCGACAGCCCGCGCTCGGGTGCGACGGACCTCGCGCGCGTGGTGCTGGCGGAGCCAGTGGCCATCACGCCGCACGCGCTGGCGGGCGCCCTGGGCAACTGGGGCCTGGCGGGCGCCACGCAGATCCAGGAGCAAGAGGGGGTCATCACCTTCGAGCTCGAGGGCGCGATCGGCGCGGTGGGCGTGATGGGGGCGCCGATCCCGTGGACGGATCTCGAAGGCCCCGCGGAAGCTGCATTCATGTGGCCGAAGGCGGCCGAGGTGCTGCGCCCCCACGGCGCCCACGTGATCGTCAGCCTGCTGCGCGCGCCGGGCAGCTCGATCGAACGCAAGCTATGGCTCACTCGGCTGGTCGCTGCCGTGGTCGAGGCCACCGGCGCCCTTGGCGTCTACTGGGGCGACGGCCCGGCCGTGCACGAGGCGTCCACATTCGTCGGGATGGCCCGCGAAGCGTCGGCGGAGGCGCCACCCATGCCGCTGTGGTTGGGGCTGTCCCTCGCGCGTCCCGACGGCGGGCGTCTGAGCCTGCTGACCTTCGGCATGGAGGAGCTCGGCCACAAGAACCTGCTCGTGCAAGGGCGCGACGGCAACGCGGCGCTCGCCTTCACCTTCGACATCGCGCGCTACATCGTGGCCGAGGACGCGCGCATCGCGCACGGCCACACCGTCGGTCACTCACCGACGCAGCGTATCGCGGTCGAGCACCGACCGTCGCCGGTGGACCCGGGCGAGACCGTGATCGCGATCGACCTGCCCGACGATTTCGGCAGCGAGCCCTGAGCGCGAGCCCGTTGCCTAGAACTCGCCGCGCTCGAGGATCTTCGCCAGGTGCTGGCGCGTGATCCCGAGCAGGGTGGCGGCGTGGGACTTGACGCGGCCGGTGCGCGCGAGCGCCTCCAGCACCATCGAGCGCCGCACCGAGTCCAGCACGTCGGCCAGGGGGCGCACACCGACGATTCGCCGCACCACGCCCTCGAGCTCCACGTCGCCGGGCGGGAGCAGGTTGGCGAGCACCACCTCCAGCTCGTCCATGGTGAAGGGCTTGGTGACGAGCGCGCAGACCCCCGCGCGTCCGAGGTGCAGCCCGTCCTCGGCGGTGGCCATCCCGGTCACCGCGACCACGTGGGGCGCGGGGTGGAGCTGGGCGGCGGCGCGCGCAAGCTCGATCCCGCTGCGCGGGCCCAGGTGCACGTCGATCATCAGCAGGTCGACGCCGCTGACCAGGTGCGTCATGCCCTCGTCGAAGCTCGAGGCGAGCGCAACGTGCTCGCACCACTCCCCCAGGACGTTGCCGAGCGTGCGGAGCACGAGCTCATCGTCGTCCACCACCAGCGCTCGACCAAAGTGGGGGCCGTTCGATGTAGTCACGATCGGGCACATTCTCAAAACAACGGCGTGGCAAATCCACGAAACAGTTGTTGCGTCCGGCACGCTCCCGATGCAATGGGTCGGCCTAGCCCAAGGTGGGATGACCAACCTGAGCCAACCAGCAATTGGCCATCGCGTCCACTCGACAGCTCGGCGCGCCCGCCGCCCGACTTGGGCGCCATCTCGAACGCAGGGTCGTGGAACTGAGGCATGGCTTCCCGGTCGAGGCAAGCGCGGACCGGTCGCCGCCCCCAACTCGCTGGCGCAGAGCCTCCGGCATCGCAGCGGCGGGCAGGGTGATCGCGCGCGGAATGGGTCGGCACACGCATTGCACAAGGATGCACCAGGTCCCGCTCGGACGGTGCCAGGTTGTGTCACCGCTCGGGGGTTGGGAGCAGGCGCATGATCCGATCGACATGCACGCCCGGTCTGATGCTCGCGTTGCTGCTGGCCAGCGCGTGCAACAGCCTGGACGGCGACCCACCGACACCCGCAACCGCGCCGGTCGACGCCGGCCCCGACCCCGTCGATGGCGGTACCGGAACCGTGGACGCAGGCGAGGGTCCGGACGGTCTCACCGTGCGCGTGGAGCCCAGCTTCGACACGACCCCCGGCACGGGCTTCACGAGCTGCGAGGAGCACTTCGACTGCGTCCTGGCGGACGCCGGCTGCAATGGCTGCTGCCAGCAGAGCGCGGTGCATCGCAGCCTGGTCAGCGACTACGAGCAAGCGCTCGCCGATGCCTGCGACGCGGCGGGGCCGCCGGGGGCGATCTGCGACTGCGCATTCGGCGACCTGGTGCCGCGCTGCGAGGCCGGACGGTGCGTGGCGGTGGAGCGCGGACAGCTCGATGCTTGCTTCTCGCCGGCGAACCCGGAGCCCGACGATGGCGGCGACCCGGCGGGTTGCGCCTGCGCGCTGGAGGGACAACAAATCTGCGTGGGGGCGGCGCTGGTCTGCGAGCGCGTGCCGCGGGCGGCCACGCTGGCCTGGATCGCCGTCGAGGACGGCCCGTGCTGGCCGCGGCCCGACAACTGCCCGGACGGCACGGTGGTCGAGAGCGCCGAGGCGTGCCTGGCGGCCTCGTCCGACTGCTACGAGCGCGACGACGGAAGCTTCTGCGCCGTCCGCGCTGCAGACGAGTAGAGCGTCTCGGAGCTGGGCGAGCGCGTGGACCGAGCGCGACGCTCGCCGTCGTGGCAGCGCGGGCGCCCGCCATCACGCCCCCGGCAGGTGCTGAGCGCCGAAGAGCGCGCTCCCCTCTACTCGTAGGGGATGCCGTCCTTGTACAGCTCGGCCATCGCGGCCATCCGCTTCTTCGCGTTGGGGCGCACCGCGACGCCGACCCGGCGCATCCACGCGAGCTCGTCCTCGCCCATGGCGGGGGCCTCCAGCGCCTCGAGCGCGGCCTGCAGCTGCGCCCCATTTGCCGGCCCGGCCAGGCACATGTCGACGTGGGGTGAGCTCAGGGCGAAGCGGTAGCAGTCCACCGCGCTCGGCGTGCGCTCGCCCTCGGGCGTGAGCTCCGCGTTCATCAGGTCGCCCCAGCGCGTGGCCGTGTAGGCGACCAGGCCGGGCGCGGGCTCGGGCAGGTGCGGGAAGACGTCCCGCGCCGCGCCGTCCTGGGCGGCGTTGTAGCGCACCATCATGGCATCGATGTGCGGGTTCGCGGCGTGCTTCTGGAACGTGGGCCGCCGATGGCACGAGACCATCAGGTGACGGGCGAGCCCTGCCTCCTTGCACCCGACCGCGGCCTCCATGATGGCCTCGGGGGGCGGCTCGTCCCAGGCACCCAGCAACAGGAAGTCGGCGTGGTCGATACCCGGCAACCTGGCGAGCCCGGATTCGAGCGCGGTCCGGAGCTTGGCAGGCTCACGCGCGTAGGTCTGGATCACGACGACCATGCCGTCCCGATCCCGCTGCGCGATCGCGCTCATTCCCTCGCCGAACTGATCGGTCCGGACGGACCCCCAGTAGAAGTAGTTGATCCCGCGCTCGAAGGCCTGCTCCATCTCGCGCGCGCCGATCCCGAAGCTGGCACCCAGGCCGACGGGGCTCACCTCCACCCCGCTGCGACCCAGCACGACCCGTGGTCCATTGCCCGACATGAACCCGGACTAACACCCCCTTGAAGTAGATTCAAACGGGGGGGAGGATGCGAAGGGGCGAGGGAATCGTCGAGCTTCGCCCAGGAGCGGCTTTCGTCCTCGGGCCAATCCGGTCGACTAGCCGGCATCGCAGGCGCGTAGCGCCGAGAAGCCGGCTACGCCTCCGGTGTGGCCCTACGGGCGCGCTCGCCCCTGAACGAACCTCGACGATTCGAGTGGCGGGGAGCGGGTGGTGCTGCTCGTAGCTGTGCCACCCGGCAGTACGTGCTTGCCTTGCTGGGAGATGCACGCATTCAGCGAGCAGGGGCGTCCGGAATCGCGGTCATCGGTCAATCGACTGGTGCGGTGTGATCGATCACCTGCAGGCCCGCGCCGGGGCGCAGGCCGCGGAGCATCGCGGCGTGCAGCCAGCGCTTCGCTGCCGCGCAGGCCGCGGGGAGGCTCTCGCCGCAGGCCAGCCGCGCGGTGATTGCGGCCGACAGCGCACACCCCAGACCATGGAAGCGACCCGCGACACGCGGCGCCGACAAGCGCTGCGGGCCCTCCGCGGTCCAGAGGAGGTCGACCGCATCCGGGCCGGGTACGTGCCCGCCGGTGATCATCACGGCACCGACGCCCGTGTCGAGCAACCGACGGGCTGCGCGCTCGACACCCGCCTGGTCCTCGACTGGCTCGCCGCTCAGCCACGCCGCCTCCTGCGCGTTGGGCGTGACGAGCGCGGCCGCGGGCAGCAAACGCTCGAGCAAGACCTCACGCGCCGCTCTCGCAAGCAACGTCGAGCCATGGGTCGCGATGCGCACGGGGTCGACCACGAGGGGCAGCTGCCGGCCGACCAGGCGCTCTGCGACGACGGCAGCGATCGCGGCCGAGCCCAGGGCACCACACTTGGCCGCGGCCGGCGGCACGTCCGCCAGCAACGCGTCCAGCTGCTCGGCCACGAGCTCGGCATCGATCGCATCGACCCGGTGCACGGCGGTCGTGTCCTGCACGGTCAGGAGCGTCACCACCCCCGTCCCGTAAGCGCCGTGACGTTGGAAGGTCTTGAGGTCCGCTTGCACCCCTGCGCCACCCGAAGGATCGGAGCCGGCGATCGTGAGCGCGACGGGAAGCATGGCGCACTCGAGCACGCGCCCTTCTCCGGCGCAAGGCGGTCGACAGGATGGCTGCGAAAGGGGGCTAGGTGCGGTAGTTAAGGGCGGCGCCGCCGGGCGCGAGAGCCATGCGGGCCCGACGTACTTCCCAGAGACACTGGCCCCTCGGCCTCGCGCTGCTGTCGCTCGGCTGCGCCGTGCTGGCGTGCTGCCAGGAGCCGCCACCGCCGCCACCACCGGAGCCGGAGCCCGCGGCGGCGCCCAAGCCCGAGCCGGAGCCTTCCGTCGTTCACGTGATCGAGGAGGGGCAGACGCTCTGGGACATCGCCCGCGCCTACGGCACGACCGTGGACACGATCATGGAGTTCAACGGCATGCGGCAGCGCGACGTGAGACGGCTTCGCAAGGGGTCGGAGATCAAGATCCCGGGCGCCGCCGAGACGGTCGCGGTCGAGACCGCCGCGGACCGCAAGCAGAAGCGCGAGGAGCTGCCCGCGCTCGAGGACGGCGCCTACCACTTGCTCTCCCGTGGGGAGAGCCTGTGGACGATCGCGCGCACCTACGACGTGCCGATGGACGCGCTGCTCGAGCGCAACCAGCTCACCGACGACCAGGTCAGCGGCCTGCGCATCGGACAGCCGATCATCGTGCCTGGCATCAAGGCCAGCCAGGTCAAGAAGGCGGAGCCGACCAAGCGAGACGGCATCGTGCACGAGCTGGTCAAGGGCGAGACGATCTGGGACATCGCGGGCGCCTTCCAGGTCAGCGTGGGCGAGATCATGGCGGCCAACGGCCTGTCCGCCGAGCGCGTGACGAAGCTGCGCGACGGAACGCGACTGTTCATCCCCGGCGTCGAGGAGGACCGTGGCGGTCGCGTGCGCCGCCGCACGTCGGCGCGGGAACGCCGTGCCGGAGTCGTCGCGCGACGCTTGGGGCTGGGCACCCGTGCCGCCGCCAAGGCCCTGCTCCACGGCAAGGTGGACAAGCGCTGGATCCGCGCGGCCGACCGAGCCGGTCGCTTCCCCGGCACCCTGCGCTGGCCGGTGAGCAAGGGCTGGTTCGTGCGCGGCTACGGCTCCGGCGAGGGCGGCTACCACCTGGCGATGGACATCATGGGCAAGATCGGCTGGAACGTGCGCGCGGCGGCGCCCGGAATCGTCGGCTACTCGGGTGACGAGGTGCGTGGCTACGGCAATATGGTGATGGTGATCCATCCGGGCGGCTGGGTGACCATGTACGCGCACAACTCCGTGAACTTCGCGGCCGCGGGAGAGCAGGTGCCGCGCGGCGGAGTGCTGGCGGAGGTCGGTAGCACCGGCATCAGCCGCGGGCCCCACGTGCACTTCGAGCTCATTCAGGGCGGCAAGAACTGCGACCCCGCGCCGCTCTTCCGTCCCGGCGTGCGACACCGCAGCGGCAAGCTGAGCGGCGTGAAGCAGGCCCGGTGGAAGAACGTGAGCTCGCGTCCGGGCGAGGTGCGCTGCGCCAAGCGCCGTCGGCATCCGCGCTCGCGCTGGGTGATCCACGAGGACCCGACCAAGGACGCGTCGAAGTGAGGGTCCAGCGTCGCGTCAGCGGAATGTGCAGCTGAAGAGCTCGCCCTTGCGCAGCCCCTTGAGCGTGGCCACGGTCTGCTCCGTGCGACCATCGTCCGAGGGCTCGCCGTCCTCGACCTCCACGTCGGCCCCCGGGCAGCGGTAGAGGGGCGCGGACAGCACGCTCTCGTCGCGGACCGGCACCTCGAAGCGCCCCTCCACGAAGCCACTGCCGGCACCGGTGAGGAAGAAGGGTCGCTCTGCGTGGAGCTTGCCGATCCACGCCTGCACGTCCTCGTTGGAGACACCCTGCCTCTCACCCGCGGTTGCCAGCAGACGAACGACCTGCGCCGGGTCGGGCAGCGGCACCAAGGCGACCGTGTCGGGCCGGACCCTGTCACCGCGCTCGACACGGAAGATCGAGCCTCCCAAGTCCCGCACGTCGACCTGCAGCTGCTTGAGCAGAGCCTGGGTGTCGCGCGCGCGCACGCGGAAGGTCGCGCCGACACGCCTGCCTGCGAGCTCCAGTGGCTCCGCCTCCTCGTCGAACCCATTGCTGACGGCATCCACGAGCTCGGCCCAGGCCGCCTCGTCGATCTTTGCAGCGAGCTCCGAGGCGAGCTCGTCGTCCACCGCGGAGCCACCGCGCTCCTCGTCGGGGTGGACGATGCCCGCATCGGGCGTCTGCCAGGTAGCGCTCGCGCGGGACCCCAGATTCTCACCGACGAGAAACCACCACCCGCTACCGCCAGCGCCGAGTACACCCAGCGCCGCCAGCAGCACGGCCACCACGCGCGCCGCGGAGTTGCGAACGGCGGCCGGCACGGGCGGCGCTGACTTGTTGGGGAAGCGGTTCCAGGCGTACGGCTCGGCACCCGCCGTGTCTGGCCAGCGCAGGGACGCCGCGTCGTCCTCCTGGCTGCGCTTGGCGCGCGCTGCTTCGTGCTCCTTGCTGCGCCGCACGGGACGTGCTCGCCCGCCGGGCCTTCCGCTGGTCTTCACCGACTTGGCGTCGAAGTCGGGCGCATCGCCGGTGCGTGTGAGGTGCACCACACCACCGATGCGACGGAGGTCCGCAGCCACCGCTTCCGCTGCGCCGCTCGGTTGGTCCACCACCACGACCCTGGGCAGGTTGGCCACGATGTGACGCGCAGCGGTGCCGTCGACGCCGAAGAGCTTGCTGAGCGCCATCACGCTCGCAGCGTTCCTCCGCTCGAGTCGTACGAGCCACACATCGTAGGAGTTCGGCGCACCCGCGCGTCCCACGTATCCAACCTCGATCAACGCTGACCTACACCGCGCGCTGGACTACCATTGTAGACGAGGTTCGATTCGAACGTGCATCCCGCGCTGGTCATTTTCTTGATTCTGCTGGGCGGCCTGTTGTCGATCGTCCCCTTCGTCTACCTGAACATCCGGCGGACAGGGGAGACACGGCTGCTGCTACCCGCGCCCGAGTCCAGCCACGGCAACCAACATCGCATGGCCGAGAGCCATGGACGCTGGGCCAAGCACTTCGGCTTCGAGTGGATTGGCGGATACACCTTCCGCAGCCTGCAGAAGAGCTTCATCGGCGCGTGGCGACACACGGACCAGCCGGTATTCTTCCTGCTCGAGATGGCCAACGGCTCCACGCACTACCACTTCATCAGCATCTTCAACCGCAAGCAGGAGCTGACTTCCACGAGTCAGAATGGCCTCGTCGTGCCGCGCCCCAAGGGCGACTACGTGCAGCGCTTTCCCAAGGCGTCGCTGACCGACCTCTTCATGCACCACGCGGCCGGGCACGACTTTCTGCTCACGGAAGGGCACGCCAAGCTCGCGCCCTACGCGCTGCGCGTCGATCGCGCACTCGTCAACGGCCTCGCGCGCCAGTACGCACACGTCACCGCGATGAAGGCCTGGCCCCTACGCGCGCTCGCATGGGTGTTGATCGAGCCCCGGCGGGCCGATGGCCACACGATTGCCGACCAGCTCGCCGATGTCCCTCCCGCGCACGCCAAGCCGCCCGAGCTTCAGGAGGAGCCCTCGGACGACACGGATGCGAAGTCCGACCTGGAGAGCTAGGCGCTAACGAATGCCCGAGCGCTCGAGCAAGGGCTCGATGTCGGGCTCACGTCCCATGAAGTCCTTGAAGAGCTCCATGGGGTCGCGGCTGTCGCCGCGCGCCAGGATCTTGTCGCGGAACTCACCGCCCACCTCGCGCGAAAACAGGCCATGCTCCTTGAAGCGGGTGAACGCATCCGCGTCCAGCACCTCGGCCCACTTGTACGAGTAGTAGCCGCCGGCGTAGCCCACCGGATGGGCGAAGAGATGCCCGAAGCTGGTCACCATGGAATGGTCCTCGGGCAGCGGCGCGGGCGCGAATCGCCCGAGCACGCCGCGACTGAACGCGATCAGCTCTCCATCGCGCGCGGGCTGGTAGTCCATGTGCAGCTGCAGGTCGACCATGCCGAACCCCAGCTGGCGCATCATCGCACTCGCCCCTCGATACGCGCGTGCGCGTTGCATCGGCTCGAACAGCGCGTCCGGAATCGGCTCGCCGCTCTCGTGGTGGCGCGCGAAGACGTCCAGCGACGCGCGCTCCCAGCACCAGTTCTCCATGATCTGGGAAGGCAGCTCCACGAAGTCCCACGCCACGTTCGTGCCCGCCAGGCTCCGCACGCTCACGCGCGAAACCATGTGGTGCATCAGGTGGCCGAACTCGTGGAAGATGGTCTCGACCTCCCGATGGCCGAGTAGCGGCGGTCGCTCGCCCACCGGCGGCGTGACGTTTGCGCACATCAAGCCCACGTGGGAGCTCCAGCCCCTCGCCCCCTGCTCGGCGGTGATGAAGGCGTTCATCCACGCACCGCCCCGCTTCTGCTCGCGCGGGAAGAGATCGGCGTAGAACACGCCCAGCTCGGAGCCGTCTGAGTCGAGGATGCGGTAGGTGCGCACCGTCTCGTGCCAGACGGGGATCCCGTCGGCCCCCTCCACCTTGACCCCGTAGAGCCGATGCACCAGCTCGAACAGGCCGCTGAGCACGCTCTCGAGCGGGAAGTAGGGGCGTAGGGCCTCCTCGTCGAAGTCGTAGCGGGCCACCCGCTGCTTTTCCGCGTAGTAGCCGACGTCCCAGGCCGCGACCTCGGGCGCGTCGCCGCCGTTCTCCAGCTCGGTGCGAAACTCGTGCAGCTCACGGCGCTCGCGCTCGAAGGCCGTGTCCGAGCGCTCCTCCAGGTCGGCGAGGAAGGCGCGTGCCTTCGCGCCGGTCCCCGCCATGCGGTCGCTGAGCACCAGATCGACGAAGTGATCGAAGCCGAGCAACCTCGCCTTTTCCGCGCGCAGCTCGAGAATGCGCGCCAGCAGCGGCCGGTTGTCGCGCTCGCCCGTGGTCGCCCGCGCGTAGTAGGCGCGGTAGACTCGCTCGCGCAGCTCGCGGTCGTCGAGATAGGTGAGCACCGGCATCAGGCTCGGCTCCTGCAAGGTGAAGCGGTAGCCCGCAACGCCCTTCTGCTCCGCATCGTGACGGGCGGCGTCGATCGCGCGCTGGGGCAGCCCCGCGAGGCGCGCCTCGTCTTCCACGACCAGCTCGAAGTCATTGGTCGAATCCAGCACGTTCTGGGCGAAGCGCGTCGTCACCTCCGACAGCTCCACGTTCAGCGCCTTGAGTCGCTCCTTGTCCGGGTCGCTGAGGGCTGCGCCTTCGCGCTCGAACTCCTCGATCGTCTTGGTCAGGAAGCGCGCGCGGGTCGGGTCGAGCGCAGCGGCCTCCTCGCTCTTTCGGAAGCGCTGGAGCCGGTCCCACAGGCCGCTGGAGAGAGGAATGCTCGAGTAGAAGGCGCTCACCTTCGGTTGCACGGCGTTGTAGGCCTCGCGCAGGGGGGGCGTGGTGGCGACCGACTCCAGGTGGCCGATCACGCCCATCGCCCGGGCGAGGCGCTGGGTCAGTCGCTCGAGCGCGCCCAGGGTGTTGTCGTACGTGCACGCCTCGGTGCTCGACTCCAGCTCGGCGAGCCCGGCCTGCGCCTGGGCCAGCAGCGCACCGATGGCAGGCTCGATATCCGCGGCCTGCACCTGGTCGAAGGGGATCGGATGCTCGATCGCGAGCAGGGGGCTTTGCTCATTCTCGTGGGGCATGGACTGGGCACTATAGCAGTGCGCGCAGGCCCTTCCATCGCATCCCGAGGGCCCCACAACCGACGCTGGCGCTGGCGGCCCCGCTGTCCCATACTCCGGCCCCAGTGAGGCACCCGTGAGCAGCAGCTTTGGCACCGCATTCCGTGTCAGTACGTTTGGCGAATCCCACGGCGGCGCGGTCGGCGTGGTGGTCGACGGCTGCCCGCCGCGACTGGCGATCGGCGTCGAGGAGATCCAGCGCGACCTGGACCGGCGCAAGCCCGGCCAGAGCCGCCTGACCACACCCCGGCAAGAGGCCGATCAGGTGGAGATCCTCTCGGGCCTATTCGAGGGAGAGACCCTGGGTACGTCGATCGGCATGCTGGTGCGCAACAAGGACGCCCGCCCCGCGGCCTACGAGCACATGCGAGACGTCTACCGCCCCTCGCACGCGGACTACACCTACGAGGCTAAGTACGGAATCCGCAACTGGCAGGGCGGGGGCCGCGCGAGCGCGCGGGAGACGATCGGTCGCGTCGCGGCCGGGGCCGTCGCTCGCAAGCTGCTCGCCGGCCTCGGAATCGAGGTCGTCGGCTGGGTGCGCAGCGTGCACGACGTCGAGGCGGAGATCGATCCCATGGCCGTGAGCCTCGATAGGGTGGAGGCCAACATCGCCCGCTGCCCGGACGAGGCGGTCGCCGAGCGCATGATCGCCGCAATCGACGAGGCCCGCCGCGATCAGGACTCGCTCGGAGGCGTGGTGGAGTGCGTGGCCCGCGGCGTGCCGGCCGGCCTGGGCGAGCCGGTCTTCGACAAGCTGGAGGCAGACCTGGCCAAGGCGATGATGTCGCTGCCGGCCAGCAAGGGCTTCGAGATCGGCAGCGGCTTCGCGGGCACGCGCCTGCGCGGCAGCGAGCACAACGACCCCTTCGTGCCCGGGGCGGGCGGCAAGCCCGCAACCCCCACCAACCGCTCGGGCGGCGTCCAGGGCGGCATCAGCAACGGCCAGCCGATCGT
>JAPPOT010000883.1 GCA_028817855.1 Myxococcales bacterium | reverse complement strand
CCCTCGGGACCGCCTGGCGCGGGGTGCCGGGCGCGGGGGCCGAGCGCAATGGCGAGCCCTGCCGCGTCTCGACGACCCACGAGCTGGCCGACGCCCTGGTGGCCACGGGCTTCCACCCGGCCGCCCGGCAGGACCCGGCCCAGGACAACCGCGACACCTTCGCCCGCGTGCTGACCTGCGTGCGCGACGTCCGCCGCTGCGGCTCGGCGGCCCTGGATCTGGCCCTGACGGCCGACGGGACCTATGACGCCTACTGGGAGCGCACCCTGAACGCCTGGGACACGGTGGCGGGCACCGCCATCGCCCTGGCGGCGGGGGCGACCGTCACGAATCTGGAAGGTGGCCCGGTGGACCTGAGCATCGGGCACTTGATCGCGAGTAACGGCCACCTGCACCGCGAGGTCCAAGCCCTGATGGCGGCGCCGCACCCCTGAGGGGGCCGCCGAGTTGAAAAGAGGCCCCCCAGGGGGTAGACCGCCTGCGCACCGGGCCCCATGTTGGCCCGGCGAGGCATCTCAGGGCTCGCCAAAAACCCCACGAAATCGATGAAGATCGACCCGCAGCGACTGACCCACCTCCGCCAGCTCGAGGCCGAGAGCATCCACATCATCCGTGAGGTGGCCTCGGAGTTTGAAAAGCCGGTGATGCTCTACTCCATCGGCAAGGACTCCTCGGTCCTGGTGCGAGTGGCCCTCAAGGCCTTCGCCCCGTCCAAGGTTCCGTTCCCGCTGATGCACATCGACACCACCTGGAAGTTCCGGGAGATGATCGAGTTCCGCGACCGCTTCTGTGCCGAGAACAACCTCGACCTGATCGTGCACACCAACCAGGCGGGCAAGGCGGACAACATCAATCCCTTCGACCACGGGTCCAAGAAGTACACCGACATCATGAAGACCCAGGCCCTGGTCGAGGCCCTGACCATGCACGGCTTCGACGCGGCCTTCGGTGGCGCGCGGCGCGACGAGGAGAAGAGCCGCGCCAAGGAGCGCATCTACTCCTTCCGCGACAAGTTCCAGCAGTGGGATCCGAAGAACCAGCGGCCCGAGCTGTGGAACCTCTACAACGCCAAGGTCAACAAGGGCGAGAGCATCCGAGTCTTCCCGCTGTCGAACTGGACCGAGCTCGACATCTGGCAGTACATCTACCTGGAAGACATCCCGATCGTGCCGCTCTACCTGGCCGCCAGGCGCCCGGTCGTGGAGCGTGACGGGACGCTGATCATGGTCGACGACGACCGCATCCCGCTCGAGCCGGGCGAGAAGCCGATGCTCAAGACCGTGCGTTTCCGCACGCTGGGATGCTACCCGCTGACCGGGGCGATCGAGAGCGAGGCCGACAACCTGGCCGACGTGATCCAGGAAATGCTGCTCACGCGCCACTCCGAGCGCCAGGGCCGGCTGATCGACTTCGACGAGGACGGCTCGATGGAGACCAAGAAGCGCGAGGGGTACTTCTGATGTCGGAGCAGATCGAAGAGCGCGGCGCGCCGATGAGCGAGGAAGAGGAGTTCATCCGCCGCGACGTACGCGCCTACCTCGCGGCCCACGAGGCCAAGGAGCTGCTGCGCTTCGTGGCGGTGGGATCGGTCGACGACGGCAAATCGACGCTGATCGGGCGGCTGCTGCTCGACGCCCACGGCGTCTACGACGACCAGCTCGCCGCGGTGAAGCGCGCGAGCAAGCTCGACGGCGCCGACGTGGATCCGTCGCTCTTCACCGACGGCCTCAAGGCCGAGCGCGAGCAGGGCATCACGATCGACGTCGCCTACCGCTACTTCACCACGAAGAAGCGCAAGTACATCATCGCCGACACGCCCGGGCACGTGCAGTACACGCGCAACATGGTGACCGGCGCCTCGACCGCGAACGTGGGCGTGATCCTGATCGACGCGCGCCTGGGCGTGCTCGAGCAGTCCCGGCGCCACGCCTACATCGCCTCGCTGCTCGGCATCCCGCACCTGTGCGTGGCGGTCAACAAGATGGACCTGAAGGACTACGCCCAGGAGACCTTCGACACCATCTGCAAGGACTTCCGCGGCTTCGCCGATGGCCTCGGCTTCAAGGATGTCACCTTCATCCCGATCAGCGCGCTCAAGGGCGACAACTGCGTGCGCTCGAGCGAACGCATGGGCTGGTACGACGGCCCGACCGTGATGGGCTACCTGGAGGAGGTCCCGATCGCGGCCGACCGCAACCTCGAGGACTTCCGCTACCCGGTCCAGTACGTGCTGCGGCCGCACCTCAACTACCGCGGCTTCGCGGCGCAGATCGCCAGCGGCATCGTCGAGAAGGGCGACGAGCTGATGGTGATCCCCAGCGGCAAGACCTCGAAGGTCAAGGCGATCGACACCTACGAGGGTGAGCTCGACGGGGCCCACGCGCCGATGAGCGTGACGATCCGGCTCGAGGACGAGGTCGACGTCAGCCGCGGCGACATGCTGGTGCGACCCGACAACCGCCCGTTCGTCGCGCGCAGCTTCGACGCGGACCTGGTGTGGATGCACGAGAAGCCGCTCGACACCCAGAAGAGCTACATCATCAAGCACACCTCGCAGATGCTGCGCTGCCAGGTCGACAAGATCGACGCCCGCATGGAGCTCACGACGCTGGAGGAAGAGCCGGCGGAGACGCTGAAGCTCAACGACATCGCGCGCGTGCGCATCACCTGCCACCGGGCGCTCTACTTCGACCCCTACAAGCGCAACCGCGAGACCGGCGCCTTCGTGCTGGTCGACTCGCTGAGCAACAACACGGTCGGCGCGGGCATGATCCGGCCGCCCGAGGGCGAGGCCCAGGACCTGGACGCGGCCCTCAAGGAGGTGCGCGCCGGCTCCGCGCTGACGCCCAAGACCCAGGTGAGCCCGCGCGAGCGCCGCGAGCGCTTCGGGCAGAGCGGCGCCACGGTCTGGCTGACCGGGCACCCGGGCTCGGGCCGCTGGGCGCTGGCCTACGCGCTCGAGCGCAAGCTCTTCGACCAGGGGCGCACCGCGCACGTCATCGACCCCTTCCGCGAGAACCTGGATTCGATGATCTCGGCAGCGCGCGCCTGCACCAACGCCGGGCTGATCACGATCTGCGCCTTCCCGAGCAAGCTCGCGAGCGAGCGCGCCCAGGTGGCGGAGCGACTCGACGACGGGCAGTTCTTCGAGGTCTTCGTCGACACCGACGAAGCGGTCTGCCGCGAGCGCCGCCCGGAGGGCGACTTCGACGGCTTCGAGCCGCCCAGCGAGCCGGCCGGGCGCGGCGAGCTCAACCAGATGCGGCTCGAGGCTGCCGTCGGCGAGATCCTCGACGCCCTCGATGCAGCCGGCCAGTTCGACGAGGACTGACCCCGACCACCGGCAGGCACCTGCGGCGAGCGCGGATGCCTCTACCTGCAGGAGGCGCGATCGCACTGGCCCCGGCGACCACCATCTACCTCGCCCACGCGAGGTGGGTCGCTGACTGGAAGCGACGGACACGTGGATGGTGCCGCGATGGGCATCGGGTTTGGCCGACCGTCGGCGAGGGTCGGTGGGGGGGGTGTTGAGTGTCTTGGGACGGTGTTTTTCGGCGGGGTTTGGGGGTGGTACGTACTTTGCTTCGGTTGTGTAGCTGCTAGGTTCCGCTG
>JAPPOT010000753.1 GCA_028817855.1 Myxococcales bacterium | reverse complement strand
GCCGCAGCCTGCGTCACCGCGCTCGTCGCCGCACCGATCAGCGCCCCGATCGCGACCGCCCCGAGCAGCGAGAGCACCTCGCGCCCATCCGGGTCCACCGACATGATCGGCCGCCCCGCCACATACGAGTACGGGTTCGTGTCCGACCCCAGGTCATGGATCGTGACCGGGTCCGGGCTCATCCAAACGCCGAGATACGGCGAGTAGAAGCGGGCGCCGAAGTACAGCAGCCCGACCTCGATGTCCTCTTCCTTGCCGCCGAACTTGTAGGGCTCGCGGTACTCGTCCCAGCCGGGCGGGCGGTAGTCGGTCTCGATGGCGCCGTAGGCCTGATAGGTCGAGAACTCGACCAGCTCGCCGGTGTCGCGGTCGATGATGAAGCTGGTGGAGCCGAGGTGGTCGGCGAGCTCGAGGAAGACGTGCTGGAGCTGTCGCGGGTCGCTGACCGGGTCGGAGTTGTGGGGGAGGTTCTCGGTCGAGTAGATGACGCGCGCGGTGGCCGGACCCGCCGGTAGCAGCAGGGTCATGCGCTCGGGGTCGAGCACGTAGTCACCGGCGATCGTGTCGAAGACCGCGCTGCGCAGCTCGAGGCCGCCGGTGACATACACGGTGTGGCGCTCGTTGAACGCGGCGTCGCGCGCGGTCTTCAGCGTCCGGCTGCCGCCGGCGTCGTAGTGGTAGAGCAGCTCCGCGTCGGGACCGCGTACCGGCAAGGGGTCGCTGACCGCGGTGCCGTGGGGCGTGCGCTCATCGGGGCTGATGCTCAGGTCCCAGCGGCGGGCGCGGGAGAGCTGGCCGACCTCGTCCCACTCGTAGTGGAAGCGCTGGTAGCAGGAGGCGCCGACGGGGAGGCAGGTGCCGTCGCGGCGCACGATCAGGTCGGTGAGATTGCCGGCGGCGTCGTAGGCGATGTCGAGGTCGCCCTGGGACGCGGAGCCGGTCGCGCGGTTGGTCGCGCTCTGGAGCCGGTGCGGGCCGGCGCTGGCCGTGCCGTGGGCGCGATCCCCGGTGGAGCGGTCCCAGAAGCCGTCGCGATCGTCGCCCGCCTCCTCGATGTTGCCGAGCCAGTCGTAGCTGTAGCTCTGCCACTGGACGCGGCCGGAGAAGCTCTGGTGGGGGCTGGGCAGCGGCCGGCTGGGGTCGGTGGTGCCCAGCTCCACGTCGCGGTTCTCGCGGTCGTAGGGGGACTTCCAGGTGTCGCCGCCGCTGTGCTCGTAGGTGACCTGCGTGAGCCGGTAGAGGTCGTCGTACTCGAAGCTGCGGGTGACGGGCTTGGCGCTGTCGGGCCACTCGCTCTCGTCGCGCAGGTCCAGCACGCGGGTGATGTTGCCGACCTCGTCGCGCTCGTACTCGGCGTGCTCGAGCGAGATCTGCTGGGTCGGGTCCTGGGCGCTGGTGCCGGAGACGTAGTCGCCGTTGCTCCACAGCGGCGCAGCGCCGCGGTTGGTGAGGACGGTGTCGACCTCGCGGCGGCACGTGTAGGTGAACTCGCGGCGGGTCTGACCGGGGTCGCCCAGGGTGGTGTTCTGCAGCAGGCCGTCGGCGCTGTACTCGGCCCCGTCGAAGAGCCGGCCGTAGCTGCTGTCCACGTGGGCGACCAGGCCGCGGGCGGTGTACTCGAAGCGCAGCTCACTCGTGGGAGCGCCGAAGTGATCGCCCTTCAGCTCGTCGACGGTGACGCCGGTGGTCGCGGTGCGGGTGCGGTTGGCGGCGTCGAGGGTCTGGGTGGTGACGTACCAGCGGGGCGCGTAGCGCTCGGACAGGTCGCTGTCGTGGGGGCCGGGCCGCTGGATGCGTACCGCGCTGCCCGTGGGCCTGCCGAGGCCGTCGTAGCGCACCACCGCCTTGGCCGCAGGGCCGGAGACCGACGCGAGGCGCCCCCAGAGCTGGCCCTCGTCGACCTCGAAGGGTGTGCCCTCGTCGTCGACGATGCTCGCGCTGTCGGGGTCGGCCTCGTCATAGATGAATAAGGCCTCGGTGCCGTCGCCACTGCCGAGGTCCGGGGCCGTGTATGCCGCGTGGTGGTCGAGGCAGGGGGAGTGGTCGGTGGCGAGCAGGCGCCCGCCCAGGTCGTAGTGGAAGTTGGCGCCGCAGCCGCGGGCGTCGCTGTAGCCGACCATCAGGCCGGCGTCGTCGTAGGCGTAGCGGTAGGCCTGGATGCTGTCGGCGTCGGCCCCGAGGTCGTCGGTAAAGCCGCTCGAGGTGTTGGGCTCGACGTTGAGCACCATGCGGCCGAGGCTGTCGTAGCGCATCCAGCGCACGACGTCGGGGCTGCCGTCCCGGCGCTGGGTGACGCGCTCCACCTCGCCGGTGGGCAGGTACTCGTTGATCAGCCGGCGCAGCTCCATCGAGCCGTCGACCACGATGCGCTCGACCCGCTCGGTGCCGCGCCCGTGGCCGTCGTGGCTGGCGCTGACGTAGGTGCCGTCGGTGAGGTCGTTGGCGTCCCAGACGTCCTGGGACATGGCGTGGTAGTCGATGTGGGCCTTGAGGTCGCCGCAGCCGTCGTAGCTGTTCAGCGGCCGGCCGAAGGCGTCGTACTCCTGGGTCTTGCACTCGCTCGGGATCGGCAGGCCGAACTGGCTCGGGTACTGGTCGGGCCCGACGTCGGTGAACCAGGGCAGGCAGGTCTGGGCGGGCAGGCCCTTGGCGTTGTAAACGGCGTCGCCGGAGACGACCCAGGCACCTCCGTCGCCGGCGGCCGGGTCCGCGGGCGAGAGCGAGGCGATGGTCCGTCCGAGGCCGTCGCTCCAGGCATGGGCCTCCGCGTAGCTGTTGTCCGCGTGGGTGAGGCCGTCGAGGGTGAAGGCGACCACGTGGGAGTAGGGCGTGACGCTGGCGTCCTCGGGCAGCTCGTAGGCGACGACGATCGCAGGCAGAGGCGCGAGCTGCTCGGGGCTGTCGGGGTCGGCGTGGGTGGCGGAGACCAGGCGCCCGAAGCCGTCGTACTCGACCTGGCTGGGAGAGCCGTTCGCGTCGGTGCTGGAGATCGGCGCCTGCAGGCCGCGGTCGTAGCTGGCCTGGCTCTCGAAGACCTTGTCGCCGCAGCCGGTCTCCGGGTCGATCTGCTCGCCCGCGTAGGCGCGGGCAATCGTCGGAAGCTGGGCGTAGAGGGGGTCGAGCTCGCCGCTGCCGCAGCCGCCGCCGGCAGTGCGCGAGAAGAGGGCATGACCGAAGGCGTCGTACTCGTGCTCGACCACCTGGAGCTGGACGGTGGACCCGGCGCCATCGCTCTGGTCGGCGGGCGCCGGCGCAATGGCTGCGCCGCTCTCGTGGAAGCGGTCGAGGGGCAGGGTGCCGCTGAGCGCGCCGAAGCTGCGCAGCAGCTGGCCGCGCTTGTCGTACTCGTGGCTCATCTCCTGGCGGTTGCCAGTGTGCTGGTCGCCGCTGACGAAGGAGCTCTGCTCGCGGTAGAGCCAGCCCGAGTCGTCGGCGGGGTGCAGCGCGAAGGTGCTCTCGCCCGTGAGCACCTCGTCGACGCCGCCGCCGGGACAGCCCTCGATGCAGCCGTAGCGGGTGGAGATGGTGGTGTTGCCGAAGCTGTCGTACTCGGTCTCGGTCTGGACCCGGGCGGTGCCGGCGGTGGCGCGGATCGGCACCGCCCGGGTCCAGAC
>JAPPOT010000110.1:11194-52686 GCA_028817855.1 Myxococcales bacterium | reverse complement strand
GCGCCCAGGCGTTGTAGGGCGGGCTCCAGACGAAGCCGGTCACGGTGTAGATCTCGGTCTACACCTCGCTCACGTCCCAGGCGAAGCCCTTCTCGGCTTGCTCCATCGTGATCGGTACGCGGGCATCGTCAGCCGTGATGCGCAGCCAGCGCCCGTCGAGCCCCGGGACATCGTCGAGCGTGGTGCCGGGCGGCACGTCGGACTCGCTGAAGCCGGTGCCGTCCAGCTCGCTGCTGGCGTTGGCGGCACGCTTGGCGTCGGCGATCGAGATCCACTCGGGAAGCAGGATGGGCTCCCCTGTCCGGTCGTCGAAGTCGTAGAGCTCGAAGGCGAAGCCCCGCGGGAACATGGCCCCGCGGAAGGCGAAGAACTGATGGGTCTTGGCGTCGGCGACCCGGATGTCGCCCTCCTCGAGCTCGACGTCGTCGAGCGGCACGCTGTATTCGAACTCCACCACCGGCTGCGCGTTGCGGTCGATCACCGTGATGCACGGGGGGTCCTCGAACTCGGGCGAGGTGGCCGCCGACTCGTGGGCACGCGCGCCGGTCACGGACAGCATGCTGCCCACGCACAGGAGAACCGATGCTCGCGCCAGCGACTTCATGGTTGCGCTGGACAAGGTAACAGACTGGGCACATGACGGCCCGCAAGCGCGATGGTAGAAACCACCGTGGGGTTGGTTCGGGAGTGCAGTCGATGAGGAAGATCAAGAATGCGATCGCACGCGGCGCAGCCCTGAGCGCGTGCCTCACACTGGGTGCCTGCGATGACGATAGCTCGAGCAAGGGCGGGGCGGCAGGCGCACCGGCAGTCGCGCCGGTCAGCTACGCGGGCGAGGTGCAGCCCCTCTTCGAGCTCGCCTGCAACTGCCACACCGGCCCCAACTACATGACCCTGGGAGCGCCGTTCTCGCTCGAGGCGAGCGTCGCCTACGGCAACATCGTCTCCGCCCCCTCCCAGCAGGTGCCGACCATGCAGCTGGTCGTGCCCGGCAGCCTCAACGACAGCTACCTCTGGCTCAAGGTCAACGGCACCCAGGCCGAGGTCAGCGGCGGCGGGCAGATCATGCCCCCCGGCGTCCCGCTCAACGAGATGGAACGCGACCTGGTGGGGCGCTGGATCGTCAGCGGCGCCCAGCCCTGAGCCCGGACCGGGTGCCGCTGCCGCTCGGCCGACCAGCCGCGTGGCTGGCCGGGACGTCCGGGTCACGTCACAGGCCGACCGTCGAGTCGATCGTCCCGCAGAACCCATTGCTCGCCGCGCCCGGCAGGCGGGGGAAGTAGGTGAAGAAGTTGGAGCACATCTCCTGATTTGTCGCCTCTCCACCGGTGACGTCGAAGGGGAAGTTGTTGGTGTACTCGCAGGTCGTGCGGATCTCGTCGCCCGGGAGGATCTGCAAGCACGGGCTGATCGGCTTGAACTGTTGCTCGGCCAGCGCGCCGAAGGGACCGGGCACCCAATCGTCGAAGGTGTGGACGAGCTGGCCGTCGCGGAAGAGCTCGCTCTTGATGTGCGAGATGGTGAGGTGCGCGTGCAGCAGGGTGCTCCACGCATAGATCGGATGCGCGAATTTCGCGGCGGTCTCTTCCGGCGTGCAGGAGGCCACGTGGGTCGCCTGGGACATGGCCGGGATCAGGATGCCGGCCACGTCGCCCTGTTGGAAGTTGCCGGCATCGTACTTGCGCAGGTTCTTAGTCAGCACCGCGTTGAACCCGCCCACGTAGTTGGTGGCGGCACCCTCGAAGTGCGTCTGCCAGACGAAGCGTGCCTTGCCGCCGTTCTCCGGGCCGCCGATCGGGTAGCCGGCGATGGACGGCGTCCACTCGGTGGGCTTCTCGCCGTTCCAGGTGAACTCGACCGAAGGCAGACCGCAGAGGCCGCCCTGCTCGAGCAGGTAGAACGGCTTCTCGCCCACCGAGACCTGCTGGTGGTGGACCGACCGATCGCCGCCGATCGCACCCTCCCAGCCGATGATGTGGTGCTTCTCCGGCAGATCGATCTCGATCCAGAAGCACCCGTAGTAGGTCCCGCCCGGGGCCGCGAAGCCGCCCGCCACGACGTCGCTCGTGCGGATCTCGAGCACCGTGACCTCCTCGCCCGCTGCCGGAGGCGCGCCCATCGGGCTGCACGCGGCCACGTCCTCGGGCGGAACCTCGATTGCGCCCACGGGCTCGACCGGTGGTGCGTCGCCGGGCGTATCGCCGGGCACGGCCCCGGGGTCGACCGGTGGCGGCGGCGCCGCGCCGGCCATCCCGGTCTGCCCTGCCGCGGGGTCGGCGCCGATCGGGTTGACCCCCTGTGCGGCGCCGGTGCAGCTACACAGGCTGAAGGTGCCGTCGAGCTGACAGCTCGCCATTCCGGCAGCCCCGTCCGCGCACGTGCACGGCATCATCTGTCCGGCGGTGCAGCTTCCGCCAGGCGTGGTCACGACCGCCGCGCCTCCAGCGGAGTCATCGCCGCCACCGCCGCCATCGCTGCAGGCGATCAGCGCGGACAGGCAAAGCACCACCCATAGAGCTCTCGTCATACCCATAGTCGACCTCCGGCACCCGACGGCTTCACACCGGCCACCATCCAAATCACCCCGGAATCCCCATCTTGTCGTAGAAGCGGCGCAGGCGAAGGAACTCCCTGCGCGTGGTGGGTCCGAGCGGCCGCTGGTGCCCCAGCAGCGCCCAGCGATACTTTCCAAACTCCTCATCGAGCACGCGCTTCTCGCGCGCGAGCAGACTCTGGTCGACCTGGCAGCGCGCCTCGTCTGGATCCACGCAGTAGAGGCGCGCCAGGTTGCGCCCGAGGATGTTGGACTTCACGTCGGCCGTGAGCATCGGGTGCTGCAGCGCCATGAAGGCGTTGATCTGACCCTGGGGGGAGTTGCCGCTCAGGATCGAGTCCGTGCCCCAGACGACGTTCTGGTCGCCGACGTACTGCACCAGCTTCCCCAGCCACTGGCCGGCGACCGTCGGGTTGCCCATCAGCTGGCTGAAGGCGCCGCCGAGCTCGGCGTAGACGTTCTCGTTGGGGCCGATCCCGTTCTGGATCAGCGAGGTGATCAGCGCGTCGGTGTTGGCCGTGCTGCCGTCGACGTAGGGCCCCTCCATCGGCGTGCAGGTGAAGCCGCCGCCCATCTGGCCTGCGCAGATCGACGAGTGATAGATGATGAAGTTGGCCTCCGGGTAGTCCTTGGCCACCACCCCGATGTCATCGGGCAGGTTGTGCTCCACCGAGAAGCCCGCGATCGGCAAGCCCTTGTGGATCGAGAAGGTCTTCACGCCGGCGTTGATGCCAGCCTCGATGAAGCTGCGCCCGGTCGCGTCGTCCATCTTGTAGCCGTTGCCCGGCGCCGCCGGGTAGAGCTTCCAGCCGCCGACACCGTCGGCCAGCGCGGTCATGAAGGGCTGCGAGAAGGGCGTCACCGCCGCGTGGTTGGTCACGCGGAAGGACTTGGCCAGGTCCACGTTGATCCACTCGCGCGTGGCGGCGAGGAACTGATCGTTGTTCGGGTTGGCGGGACCCGGGGCGTAGGGCCAGGACGACAGCACCGCCATGGTCGTGTCGCTGTCGAGGAACATCAGCCGCACGTAGTCCGCCGGGCCCACGCAGGAGGCGGGGTCGGCGCCCACGTCCGGACAGCCCGAGAAGCCGAGCAACCCCTGGAGCTGGGAGTTGAAGCCCGCCGCCACCGGCGTGCTGCGCCACGCCGCGTCGGGCGCGTCGTCGAAGGTGTGGGTCTGGGCGTCGAAGATGAAGGTCGGGGGCTGGAGCGCGGCGCGCGCCGCGTCTTCGCACATGGTGGGGTCGAGGCCCGTGTCGGCGAAGCAGTACTGCCCCGGCTGGGCGGGATCGCCGCCACCGGGCATCGACATCGGGCCGTCGGCGGGTGCAGCGCTGCCGCCGGTGCCGTCGACCGGCGTCATGGTTCCGTCGTCGGCGGGCGGCGTCACGCCGGGCGTCGTCGTGTTGCCCGGATCCATCGGGGTGGCCCCGGGCGCGGGACCGTTCGAGGGCGGGGTCACCACCACCGCGCCGCCGGGCACGGTCTCGGTCGGACCGTCGCCGTTCTCCGTCGAGGAGCAGGCCGACTGAATCACGCTCAGGGCGGTCACGTAGCCCGCCGCGCTCGCCATGAACTCGCGCCGGTCCATGTTGAGCTTGCGCGCCTTGTCGTCGCCCGCCTTGAGGATCTCCTCGCGCAGCTTCCGCTCGTACGGCGTCTGCGTGTGGAAGTACTCGCCGTTGCTGTGGTTGCCGAGCCAGATCGGCGACTCGTAGCGGAGCTCAGGTTGGCTCTTCTTTACGTACTTCACCCAGGGATAGCGCTTCACGCCCGACCTCCGAACACCCAACCCTGAAGACCACGCCGTACAGCACCCTCCTGTACGACCCCTGCACACAGTTAAACGAGCCCAGGCTCAGCCTGTCAACCCAAACCCAGCAACTTCGCTACTCACAGGCCTAGTTTTTCAGTGTGAAAAATCTGGCTTAATTAATGGAAATCATAGGATGTTTCGGGTGTCGCCTAAAGCGAGTGGCTGGAAATTCATGAAATTGACATCGCCTAGATTAACTGAGTAACGAAGTCTGCTTCCCGTGAGGTGGGTGACAGGGGATGGCGCGCCCGGCCGCTGTCAGTAGAGTCCCGCCATGCGCGTGATCGTGATCGGTGGAGGCCTGGCCGGGCTGACCTGTGCTGCCCGCCTCGCCGAGCACCGCGAGCTGACGGTGATCGAGTCGCGGGATCGCCTGGGCGGACAGATCCTCACCGAGCTCAGCGATGGCTTCGTGATCGAGCGCGGCGCCGAGGGCTTCGTCTTCCGTAGCGAGGCCGTGCCGCGGCTCGCAGCGAATCAGGGCATGCCCGACGAGCTGATCGGCCAGTCCGTCATGCGCAGCTACGGCTTCGACGGTCAGACCCTGCGCGAGCTGGCACCGGGGGAGGCGGCGACCTTCCTGGGCTTCCAGGTCCCGAAGGACGACCTGGGCAAGGGCATTCGCTCCCTGCGCCGCGGCATGGGCAGCCTGATCTGGGCGCTGCGCGGAAACCTGGACGGACGCGTACGGGTCCGGACGAGCACGGCCGCGCAGCGGGTGGAGCCGACCGATGACGGCGCCCGCGTCTTGCTGCCGGACGGGCGCTCGCTGGACGCCGATGCGGTCGTGGTGGCGACGAACGCGCGCGGCGCCGCCGCGCTCCTGACCGACGCCTGCGGTGCCCCGGCCGCCGCGCTGGATTCGGCCCCCACGCTCTCGAGCGTGACGGTGGAGCTGGCCTTCGAGCGCGCCGCCATCGAGCACGCCCTCGACGGCACCGGCTTCGTGGTGGCGCTGGACGCACAGCGCGACGGCCTGCGCGCATGCACCTTCACCAGCGCCAAGTTCATCGACCGGGCGCCCCCGAGGAAGGTCTCGGTGCGCCTCTTCTTCCGCCCCAAGGCCGAAGAGCTGCAGGGGCCGGACGCGCTCGACGATGACGCCTGGTGCGCCCGTGCCCTGGCGGGTCTCCGGCGTGTGATCCCGGTGCGCGGCATGCCGCTGCGCAGCTGGGTGTCACGCTGGCCGGACGCGCTGCCAGTCTTCAACGACGCCCACCGCGCGGCGGTCGCAGCACTCGAAGCCACGCTCGCGGATACGCCCATTCTGTTGGCGGGCTCCGCCTTCCACGGCTCCGGCATCGACGCCGCGGTGCGCTCCGGCGACCAGGCTGCCCAGCGCCTGCTCGACGCGTCTGGCTAGGGGCTCACACGGCATCGCAGGCCGAGAGGATCGGCCCGAAGCCGTGCCGGGCCGCGATCTCTCGCGCGCGTCGGACATGGTCGGCACTGGCGCGCAGATCGTGGGCCGCGCCGCCTTCCTTGAGCACGGTGGCGACGCCGAGGTGCGTGCGGGCGATGCCGCTCGGGTACTCGAGCTGCTGGTTGAAGCGCAGCGCGTGCTCGAAGTGCTCCCGCGCCAGCCCGGGCTCGCCGATCAGCTGCGCCAGCATGCCCAGGTAGTGCGCCGCGCTGCCGTAATAGAAGCCGAGACCGTCGGCGGTGTTGTGGTCGGCGTAGGGCAGCAGGCGTTCATAGAGCTTGCGGCCCACCTCGCGATCCTGGAGCTGCACGGCCCCGATGCCGATGCGCGCGAGCGAGGCGGTGTAGGTGTCGTCGCGGGTGACCGAGGCGAAATCGTCCGCGATCAGCCCGCGGTACACGCGCTCGGCGGCCGCATGCCGACCGGCCTCGAAGGACACCACCATCCAGCTCGCACGATAGACCGCCATCGTGCCGAAGGGCCCCGAGGCCTCCGGGAACCAGCTGTCGGGCATGTCGGCGAGCCCGGAGCGCTCGCGCAGGATCATGAGCGAGATGATGCCGTTGAAGAGGCGCTCGTAGCCCGCGCCGATCTGATTGGCGCGCACCAGGCACGCGTTTGCCCGAGCCGCCGCGCCGTCGAGGTCGCCGGCGTGGAAGGCGTCCAGCGCCAACTCGCGCTCGTAGCGCAGCATCCCCTCGGGCAGGCGCAGGCGCTCCACGATCTCGCGGAAGCGCTCGCGGGCGCCACGGCTGGCGACCATGTCGCCGCGCGCGCGGTGGCACTTCTCGAGCGCCTCGGTCGCCTCGCCGCTGTTCCAGGTCGGGGGCTCGCCATCGAGCCGCATGATCTCGGCGGCGGTGTCGATCAGCGCGTCGCCATCGTCCGGTCCGGACAGTGAGTAGAGGCGCATGCGCAGCGCAAAGAGCAGCAGGCGGGGATCGTCCAGGGTCCGGGCTACATCCAGCGCTTCACCGCTCAGGCGCTTGCTCTGCTCCATGTCGGCCGCGTAGGGCGCGATGCACGCCAGCTGTCCGAGAGCCTGCACGCGCAGCGCAGCGTCGTCTGGCTTCAGCAGCGCGCGGGCATGCTCGAGCGCCTCGAGCGCGACCGGGTCGTTGACCCCACCGACGGTGATGGCAGGGTGGCTGCGGCGCGCCGCGCGCACCAGCAGATCCAGAAATCCGTACCGCTTCGCGATCGCGACACTGCGCTGCAGGTCCTCGCGCGACCCGTTGCTGTCACCCGCAAAGCGTCGCGCGGCCCCGCGCTCGAGCAGCAGCTCCGCATCGCTGCGCGGCTGGGCGTCGGAGAGGAAGGTGCGCGCCTCGAGGGCCCAGGTGAAGAAGGTGACGGAGTCGGCGTAGTCGTAGGCGCGCCTGGCCGCGAGACCCGCGCGCTCCGACCACTCCAGCACCTCCTGCGCATCGGACTGGGGCAGCGCGTGATAGAGGTGAAAGGCGATCTGGGCCGGAGGCACGGCCCCCGCGTCCGCGCGCAGCGCCCGCGCCGCAGCGCGGTGGAGCCGCGCCCGCTCCACCGGCGGCAGGCCGCCGTAGACCGCGTCTCGCAGCAGGTCGTGGCGAAAGAGGTAGTGCCCGCGGCGCTCGTCGTGCACGAGCAGACCCGCGACGACACCCTGCTCCAGGTGGGCGAAGAGACTGTCGACGGGGCGCTGCAGCACCGCAGCGAGCAGCGAGACCGGGAAACTCCGCCCAAAGATGCTCGCGGCGGCCACCGCACGAGCGGCGTCGGGCGCCAGCTCCTCGAGCCGCGCGCGCAGCAGCTCCTGGGCAGCCTGGGGCACCGCCACATCGCGGGCCGTGGCGCTGGCGAAGCCCTCGGCGCCATGCGCGAGCAGCATGTGATGCACCACCTCGCGCACGAGCAGCGGGTTGCCGCCGGTGCGATCGTGAATCACGTGCGCGATCGAGCGCCCACCCATCTCGGCCAGCGCGTCCGTCACCCCGGTCAGCTCGCGCACCTGGCGCACGGTCATCTCCTCGCTCAGCCCGCCGAGCTCGATGCACTCGGCCCCCTGCACGAGGCGGCGCAGCGTCGGGCTCTCCCCCTCCCCGGCGGCTGCAGCCTCCCGACAGGTCGCCACGATCAGCAACGGCGCGGTGCCGAGCTCGGCAGCGAGGAAGCTCAGTACCTGCAGGGAGGGCTCGTCAGCCCACTGCAGGTCCTCCACCACGAGCACCCGCGGCGCCTGCTGCGCCAGGCGCAGCACGGCACGGCCGACGCGGTCCAACAACCAGAAGCGCGCCGCGCGTCCGGCGTCCTCCGCGCCGCGCGCCTCGGTGGTCATCGCGGAGAGCTCTTCGAGTAGGCTCCCGATCTCATCCCTCAGCTCACCACCCGGGGCAGGCTCACGCGTGGTGCCACGCAGCAGCTGAATCCAGGGCCAGAACGGCGGTGACAGCTCGCCCTCGTAGCAGCGCCCCAGGAGGGTACCCACGCCCCGATGGACCGCGAAGCGCAGCAACTCGGTGGCCACCCGGCTCTTGCCCACGCCCGCCTCTCCACGGATGACGATCATGCGACCGCGGCCCACTAGCACGCGGTCGAGGGCGGTGCCCAGCTGGGTCAGCTCCGCGTCGCGACCGATCAGGGGCTCATCCGGCTCGGCCAGCGCAGGCAGCGAGGCGCGGTCCGCAGGAGCGGACGTCGTCGGGCCACCGCCCGAGGGTGCGCCCACACGCTGGATGCGGACCTCGTCGACGAAGCGATAGCCGCGACCGCGGACCGTCTCGACCGGTGCCTTGTCGGTGCCGCGCTGCCCGAGCGCCTTGCGTGCATGCATGATGGTCCATGGCACGGCCGTGTCGTTGACGTGCTCCTCTGGCCACAGGGCCTCGAGCAGCTCCTGGCGCGAGACGATCCGCCCGCGGTTGCGCACCAGATAGTGGAGGGCATCGAATACCTTGGGCTGGACCGGGATCGGCTCACCGCCACGACGCAGCTCGAACGCGGATGCGTCCAGCTCAAACTCCCCGAAGTGGTAACGCACCGCGTGCAGGGTAGGGACGCGACCGTGACCGGACAACCACGGCCGCCCGTCCAGCCGGTTGCCGCCCCCCGCTCCGACTTCGGAATCGACCCCGCTCACCCCTGCACCCGACCCAGCCGACATCAGACGAATCCCTACCTTCGGACACCCGACGCTGAAGGTACGCTCCCCATTCCTGGCGATAAAAGACCATGGGCAGACGAACCGCCGTTGCCCATGCAATGACCAACTCCTGCCACCCGGGCGCCCGAAACACGACGGCAGAAAACCGGCCGAGTGGCCGGGAAGCTGGTTGCGCAAGCCGCTCACGCGATGCAAGTTACGCGGTCCCATGAGCGCCGAGCGGCCAGCCGACAGTGTGCTGCGCGCGATGACCGACGACGGAGCCTTCCGGGTCGTCATCACGCGCACGACCGACACCGTGCAGCGGGTGCTGCAGGCCCAGCAGGCCTGGGGCGATAACGGGCGCTACTTGGGCGAGCTCGTGACTGGCGCAGCGATCGTGCGCGAGACGATGGCTCCCAAGCACCGCGTCCAGGGGCTGTTCCAGACCCGCGACGGCCGCGGGCGACTGGTAGCGGACGCCGACCCCGGCGGTGGCAACCGCGGACTGCTGACCCGCACCGACGGCCTGGAGGACGTCGTGCTCGAGGGCGGCGTGCTCGAGATGATGCGCACGCTCTACACGGGCGAGATCCATCGCGGCGTGGTGAGCATCCCGGAAGGCGGAGGCATCTCCGAGGCGCTCATGGGGTACATGGCGTCGTCCGAACAGGTGGCCTCGATGATCGCGGTGGCATGCGTGCTCGAGGAACAGACCGTGAAAGCCGCTGGCGGCTACATCGTGCAGCTGCTGCCCGAGGTGGGGCGCGGTCCGCTGGCCGTGATGACCGAGCGCCTGCGCGACTTCGAGCGGATCGATCGGCTGATCACCGACCGGGATGGGGCGCCGGGACCATTGCTCGACGAGCTGCTGTACGGAATGCCGTTCACGCGCCTGGATGAAAGCCCGCTGCGCTTCGAGTGCCGTTGTAGCGCCGTGCGCGTGGTGGGCGCGCTGGCGAGCCTGGGCCGCGAGCAGCTGCAGGAGCTGGTCGATGCCCAGGAGGTGATCGAGATGGGCTGCGACTACTGCGGCGCGCAGTACGCCGTGCCTCCGAATCAGCTCAAGGGACTGTTGGAGCAGAGCTAACCCATTCCAAGAGGAATGGATTGACTCTAAACTATTCCAAATTGGAATGGGTGTGACCTGGCTGCGATACCCGATCGGGACGTAGTAGGCTCGCGCCGTACGAGTCGCGCACGAGCGTCCGGACCACCGAGCCATGGCCTACGAACCGCGCTACACGAACCTCGTCGCCTCCTTCGAGGAGTGCACCGCACGCTACGCCGACCGCCCCCTGTTCGGCACGCGCAAGGTCAGCGGCTGGGAGTGGACCACGTACAAGCAGTTCCGCCAGCAGGTGGATCGGGCCCGGGGCGGGCTCGCCGCGCTCGGCGTGGGACCCGGCGACAAGGTGGCGGTCATCAGCAACAACCGGCTGGAGTGGGCCGTATGCGCCTACGGCACCTACACCCGCGGCGCGATCTACGTACCGATGTACGAGGCCCAGCTCGACAAGGAGTGGGCCTACATCCTCCAGGACAGTGGCGCCAAGGTCTGCCTGGTGGCGGGCGAGCTGATCGCCCAGCGCGTCACGAGCCTGAAGGGGGACTGCCCGCAGCTCGAGCACGTCGTGGACTTCACCGGCCCCACCTACGCCGAGCTGATGCGCAAGGGCGGCGAGTCCCCGGTCGAGCCGACCCGCCCCGCGGACGCCGACCTCGCCTCGCTGATCTACACCTCGGGCACCACCGGCAATCCGAAGGGCGTCGAGCTGAGCCACCACAACCTGGCGGCCAACGTGAGCGCCCTGCTGGAGACGGCGCCGGTGAAGGAGGGCGACCGCTCGCTGGCCTTCCTGCCCTGGGCACATGTCTTCGGTGGCTCGGTCGAGCTGAACACGCTGATCGCGATCGGCGGCACCATCGCGATTTGCGACGACGTCGACAATCTCCTGCAGTACCTGCCGGAGGTGAAGCCCACCATGCTCTTCGCGGTTCCGCGCATCTGGAACCGCATCTATGACGGCGTGCAGAAGCAAGTCGCGGGTCGGCCCAAGGTCATCCAGAACATCTTCCACGCGGGCCTGTCGGCCAAGGCCAAAGCGAAGAAGGGGCAAGCCCTGTCGCTCGGGGAGCGGGTCTCACTGCCGCTGGCAGAGAAGCTGATCTTCTCCAAGATCGGCGAGCGCTTCGGTGGCGACCTGCGCTTCGCCTTCTCGGGGGCGGCGGCGCTGTCGCCGGAGGTCGCCGAGGTCATCGACACCCTCGGCATCCAGGGCTCCGAGGGCGACGGCATGACCGAGTCCAGCGGCTGCACCACGGCCAACAGCCCCGGGGCGAGCCGGCTCGGCTCGGTGGGCAAGCCCGTCCCCGGTGTCGACGTCAAGCTCGACTACGACGCCCCCGGCGCCGGCGATGGTGAGGGCGAGATCCTGATCTACGGCACCGGCGTGATGCGCGGGTACCACAACCTGCCCCAGGTGACGGACGAGACCCTGACCAAGGACGGCGGCCTGCGCTCGGGTGACCTGGGCCGGATCGACGCGGACGGTTTTCTCTACATCACGGGCCGGGTGAAGGAGCTCTACAAGCTGGAGACCGGCAAGTACGTGGCCCCTGCGCCGCTCGAGGAGAAGCTGCAGCTGAGCCCGTACATCGCCCAGTGCGTGATCTGGGGATCGAACAAGCCCTACAACGTGGCGCTCGTGGTGCCGGACATGCCCTCGCTCAAGGCCTGGGCCGAGGGCAATGGTGTGCCCACCGACGCGCAGGCCCTGCTGGCGGACCGCCGTACCCAGGACCTCTTCCGGCGCGAGATCGATAGCTGCAGTCGCGACTTCAAGGGCTTCGAGGCGGTGCGGGAGTTCCTGCTGGAGCCCGAAGAGCTGACGACCGCCAACGACATGCTGACGCCCACGCTGAAGCTCAAGCGCCGCAACGTGATGGAGAAGTACAAGGAGCACCTCGAGGCGCTCTACAGCTAGCCATACCCGAGCTCCGCCCGCACCCGCACCCGACCACCCGTTGATGAGCGCGGGGCTCGGGGCGTTGTAGCTGACCTGCGGACCCGCTCGATGTGCGCGCTGTGGGTCTCCCCGATCGAGCGCATCACGTGCTGCGATGCAGGGCTAGCGTGCCTCACGTGCGCGGACGGGCCGCGCCCGGGCCCTAGCCCTGCTGCTCCATCAGCGTCGCCACCCGCGACGCGAAGCGCGTGGGGTCCGGCAGGGGGCTGCCCTCGCTCAGCAGGGCCTGGTCGTAGAGCATCTCGATCCACTCGGTGAGCTTGTCCGATTCGGGCTCATCGGCGCGCACGCTCTCCATGCGCTTGATGAGCGCGTGGCTGGGGTTCAGCTCCAGAATGCGCTTCTGGGTGGGCAGGTCCTGCTGGTAGCTGCGGATCATGCGCTCCAAGTGGGCGGGTAGGCCGCCCTTGGGCAGCACCAGACAGGCAGGGGAGTCGGTCAGGCGGCTGGACACCCGCACCTCGCTGACGTGCTCCTCGAGCACCTGCTTGCAGCGCTCCCGCAGCTCGGACAGCTCGCCTCCCTCCTTGTCGGCGTCCTCGGACTTGCCGTCATCGCCGCGATCCACGTCCGCCTCCATGGCGGTGACAAGGGGCTTGCCGCCGAACTCCTGCAGGCCTTCCACCGCCCATTGGTCGACGCCGTCGGTCATGAAGAGGACCTCGTAGTCCTTGGCCTTGAGGCCCTCCAGGTGCGGGCTCTTGAGCAGCATCTCGGAGCTGGGACCGAGGGCGTAGTAGATCTTCTCCTGCCCTTCGGCCATGCGCTCCACGTACTCGGGCAGCGACGTCAGCCCCTCGCTGCCACTGCTCTCGTAGCGCAACAGGGGCGCGATCTTGTCCTTCTGATCCGCATCGAAGTGCAGGCCCTCCTTGAAAACGGCACCGAAGGTATTCCAGAACACCGCATACTGCTCGGGAGAGTCCTTGGCCACCGTGCCCAGCGCATCGAGCACCCGCCGGATCACCTGCTTGCGGATGACCCGCACGATCGCGGAGTCTTGCAGCAGCTCGCGCGACACGTTCAGCGGCAGGTCATCGCTGTCGATCACGCCGCGCACGAAGCGCAGCCAGCGCGGCAGCAGCTCCTTGCAGTTGTCCATGATGAAGATGCGCCGCACGTAGAGGCGCACGCCATGCTCACTCTCACCCTGGGGCGCGAGCATGTCGAAGGGAGCGCGCTTGGGCACGAAGAGCAGCCCGGTGAACATCTGGGTGCCCTCGACCGAGAAGTGCGCGCGGCACAATGGCGGCTCCCAGTCGTGGGAGAGGTGCTTGTAGAGCTCCTCGTATTGCTCGTCGCTGATCTCGCTCTTCGGGCGCGTCCACAAGGCACTGGCGCGGTTGATCGATTCGAAGTGCGGCCCCTGGGGCTCGTCCCCGTCGTCATCTCCATCGTCGTCGCCGCCCTTGCGGTCGACCAGCAGCTCGATCGGATAGTCGATGAAGTCGGAGTACGTGCGGACCAGATTCCGCAGCTCGTACTCCTCCAAGTACTTCTTCTGCTCGTCCTTGAGGTGGAGCACCACCGACGTGCCAGGCTCCTCGCGCTCGGTCGCCTCGATCGTGAAGCTTTCCTGCCCGTCCGAGCTCCAGCGATGAGCGTCCGCGCTCCCGGCCCCGCGACTGACCACGTCGATCGAGTCCGCGACAAGGTAGCCGCTGTAGAACCCGACGCCGAATTGACCGATCAAGCTCAGCTCGCCCTGCTCCGCCTGCTGCGTAGCCTCCTCGAGCTTCTTGGCGAACTCCTTCGTCCCCGAGCGCGCCACCGTGCCTAGATCCTTGGCCAGCGCGCCCTTGCCCATGCCGATGCCGTTGTCCCAGATCGTCAGCGTGCCGGCCTCGCGATCGGGGATGAGCCGGATCCGGGGCTCGTGCCCCTCCGGCGTGAGCTTCGGTTTGGCGATGCTCTCGAAGCGCCGTTTGTCGAGGGCGTCTGCCGCGTTCGAGACCAGCTCGCGCAGGAAGATGTCCTTGTTGGAGTAGAGGGAGTTGATCACCAGGCTCAGGACCTGGCTCACCTCCGCCTTGAATTTCTGCGGTTTGGCCGCGCTCTCGGTAGCCATGACGGGTGCAATCTGATCATCGCAGGCGCGTCGGTCAAGGCCTCTGCGGGCGACCGACAACCATTTGAAAACACATCGCCGGCAGCCAGCTGGCGGCCTGTTCAGCCCTTCTTGCGGGCCATGATCAGGCGCTCGTGGCTCTCCGGGGATCGACGCGAGTCGGCTCCCCCTGCTTCGCCGCCGTGCTGAGCACGCTCGGTGAGTCCAGCGAGACCAGCACGCCCTCGATCGAGTGCTCCTCGCCGGCGAGGGTACAGCGTGCGCCCTCACCATGCCCTGCTGCACGATGAAGAGCGCGACGTGGTCGGCGAAGGCGGAGGCCAGCTCGAAGGCCGCGTCGATCAACCCGTCGCGATGCTGCCGCAGCTGATGTCGCGGCTGAAGATCCTCGCGCGCCTCGACATCTCCGACAAACGCCGACCCCAGGACGGCCGCTTCACCATCGAAAGCCGAGGCCGGCACACGACTACCGCCTCGCCACCGCACCGATGATGTACGGCGACAAGGCCGTCATCCGTGTGCTGGCCCAGGATCCGCTTGACCAATGGCGCCACGACGCGACGACGACGGTGGACGAGATCGTCGAGGCGGTCGCTCTGCGGTCAGGCGCCACCTTGATGGCAGGAGGCGCAGGTGGAGAGCAGCTCGCCGTAGACCTGGACGCGATCCTGCTCCCCCTTAGCCTCGAGGGCGCGCTGCGCGATGGCGCGGACGGCGTCGACCCGGGAAGCGAGCTCCTGGCGCACGGCCTTGCCCTCCTCGTCGGTCGGGCTCATCGGCGCGTCGAGCAACATCTGCGCGGCCTGTTGCCAGGCGCCGTCCGAGGGCACGCTCAGCCCGTACCAGAAGTTGTCCGCAGCGCGCTGGTGGCGCTGCATCCGCTCGCGCATGTCCTCGGCCTCGCCGAAGTCGCGCGCCGGGCTGGGGTGGCTGCTGCTGAGGTCCAGTCCGCGCTCGGCGTGGCAGGCACCGCAAGCTGCAGCCAGCTCCGCGACGCTGCCGGCGGCGGATGCCACGTCCTCGGCGCCGGTCAGCTCGCGCGCCGCGCTCTGCATGCGCTCGACGCCGGGCATCCAGTTGGGCGGCAGCAGCACCGAGTAGTCCTGCTCGGCAAGCTGCACCGCCGCCTCGCGGGCCTGGATCATGCTGCCAGCGATCACGCCGTCGCGCGCCGTCAGCGCCAGATTGAAGTTGGCCGACATGTGGCCCCGCAGGGTGCTGGCGTCCTCACCACCGCCGGATGCTTCGCCCGCTGGCTCCTCGGCCTGCTGTGAAGAGCCGCAGCTGCCGACCAGGCCCAAGCCCAGGATGAGCGAAAGCACTCTGCGCGGTGTCATGCAACCTCCCGCGCGAGACATATGCACGAGCCTCGGGACGGCCACCCTTGGGGGTGGCCGCGTTGCTCGGCGCGCTCAGGCGCCCTTGATGAGGTTGCGTTCGTAGCCCGCGCGTAGCATGCGCTGAGGCAGCACGGGGGACAGACGCTTGAGGAAGTCCATGAGGTAGCTCTCGCGCGTGACGAGCTGGCGCATCTTGTTCTTCCTGATCGCCTTGACGATCTGCTTGGCGCAGTGCTCCGGCGTGACCGAGAAGCGCTCGATGATCTCGACCGCCTGGCTCTTGAGCTCCGGGTCGTCCGTCGTGCGCGCCGACTTGGCGATGTCCGTACGCACGCCGCCGGGGTGGATCGAGGTGACGCCGATGTTGTCCTTCTTGAGCTCGACCCAGAGCGCCTCGCTCAGGCCGCGCACCGCGAACTTGGTCACGCAGTAGCTAGTCTGGGCCGGGATGCCTGCGAGCCCAAAGACGCTCGACAGGTTGACGACGTGCGCCTCGTCGGCCGCCTTGAGGTGGGGCAGGAAGAACTTCGTGCCGTAGATCACGCCCCAGAGGTTGATGCCGACGATCCACTCCCAGTCCTCGATGGTGTGGTCCTCGAACGGTGCGGCGACCGTCACGCCCGCGTTGTTGACGAGGATGTTGACGCCACCGTGGAAGTCCACGACTTCGTCGACGTAGGCCTGCATGCGGGCCTTGTCGGAGACATCGACCCGGTGGGTGCAAACGTTGCGACCAAGCGTACGGATCTCCTCCGCGGTGCCCAGCAGCGCCTCCTCGTTGATGTCCGAAATCGCGAGATGGCAACCGGCCCGCGCCAGCTCGAGGCTCACCGCCCGGCCGATGCCGCCTCCAGCACCCGTGACCACCGCAACACGATCCGCAAAGCTCCGCATGATGACCCCTTATATAGGCGGCGCCCTCGCAGACGCTGGGAGGGCTGTAGCGGATGCCCACAGGCACGGTCAACCGGCACCGAAAGCGCCTGTGTTCCTGTGCAGATGCGCAGGAGCTGAGCGTTCGATCGGTTGCGCGTCGCCGGGCCGCGGATACCATGAATGCGATGGGTTGCACCTGGCAGACGGTCACCGGGGTCCGCATCGCGGCTGCGCTCGCGCTCGCTGCGGTCACGCTCGCGACTCCCGTGTGCCCTGCGCTCGCTCTCGATGAGCACGAGTGCTGCTGCGCCCACGACGCGGGCGAGGCGCCGCAACACGAGGTGATCGAAACGCCTCCCTGCGGCTGCGCCGAACCGGATCGCAACGCGCAACGCGACGGAGAGCCCGCGGCCGGTGCGGTGGGTGCCGCGCTCGAGATCCCCGGCGCCGTGGCGAGCCCGCAGGCCATCCTCACGCGCCCACCATCCGCGGAGCCCGCACCGGCAGTCGTCCTTGCGCGGCCGCCGCCAGAGCTCGTTCACATCCAGACGGTCGTCCTGCGACGTTGAGCTCGCCGACGGTGCGTGGCTCGTCGCGGCCCCCTTGCGCGCCGTGGCAGCGCCGCCCCGTCCTGCGGTGAGCTGCAACGCGTGCTCGGCGCGTGCGTGTGCGCCCTTTGCAGGGCGAGCGCGTGCGCCGTGATGAGGAGAGACCATGGAAAGAATCGGCCGCCCACCGAAATGGGCCCTACAGACCGCGCTCGCGGTGAGCCTCTGCGCCTGCGCGGGGAGCCGCGAGATGCAGGCGCAGCGCGAGCTCGACGCGCTCGCCCCGGCCAGCCCCGCGACGGCCGGGGGGAGGCGAGTTGCGCCCAAGGCGGGCCCGCCCCGCAGCCTCGAGGACCTGCTCGTGCACGCGATGGCCGAGAGCCCCGAGCTCGAGGCGGCCTACCAGGAGGCGCGCGCGAGCACCCTGCACATCGCGCGCAGCCGCCGGCTGCCGGAGCCGAAGCTGACCTACGGCTACTTCATCCGCAATGTGGAGACGCGGGTGGGGCCCCAGCGCCACCGCTTCGGCCTGAGCCAGACGATCCCGTGGCCGACACGGCTGAGCGCAGGCGCCGAGGCACAGAGCGCGCACGCCCGGGCGGCCCACCGCAAGCTCGAGGCCACGCGCTTGGCGCTGCGACGTCGCGTGGTGCGCAGCTACTACCGACTGTGGAGGCTGCACCACGAGGCACGCATCGAGCGCGACCAGCTCGCGCTGTTGCGCGAGCTCTCGGAGGCCTCACGCGCCCAGCTGGCCGCCGGCCGAACCACGCTCGCCGCGCTCACGCAGCTCGACCTCGCGCTGGCCCGCCGCAGCGACCGCCTGGTGGGCCTGAAGGAAGGCATGGCAGCGGCACGTGCACGTTTGCGCGCCGACTGCGGCCTGCCCACCGACGCGAAGCTCGAGCTGGAGTTTCCCGACGTGACCGCTGCGCTGCCGAGCACCGACGAGGGCTCCCTGCGCGCCCAGGCCGGGGAGCATCCGCTGATCGCCTCAATGGACACGCTCGCTGACGCGGGCGACGAGCGCGGCCGCAGCGCCGAGGCCGAGGGGTTGCCAAGCTTCACGCTCGGCATCGACTACATCGAGACCGGCGAGGCCAGCCAGCCAGGTGTGCCGGACAGTGGCAAGGACCCGATCGTGGCGATGGTCTCCGTGTCGTTGCCTCTGTGGTTCGACAGCTACGACCGCGAGGCGGAGGCCCACCGCGCCGAGGCCTCAGCCCTACGCGCGCGGGCGGATGGGCTGCGCGATCGGGCGAGCGCGAACGTGGATGCGGCGTTGGTCGCGCTGCGTGACAGCGCCCGCCGCGTCGCGTTCCACCGCGGCACGCTCGAGCCCCAGGCGCTGACCGCCTACGAAAGTGTGATCAGCAGCTACGCTGGAGGGCGCGCAACGATCGCCTCGGTGCTGCTGGCCCAGCGCGACCTGCTCGAGATCCGACTCGAGCAGGTCGCAGCCGAAGCGGCTCACTCTGTCGCCTGGGCGGACCTGGAGCACGCGGTCGGCGCCACCGTGCCGAGGCGGGAGGCACCATGAGCGAGCTCCGCAAGAAACGGGCGCTGCGCTGGGCGGGCGCGCTGGCGATCGCACTAATCGCCTTTCTCATCGGGCGCACGACCTCGGCGCCGGCTCCGACCGAGCAACCCGAGGCGACGGCCACGGAGCCGGGGCCGGAGGAGACCGTCTGGACCTGCTCCATGCATCCCCAGATCCGCCGCGACGAGCCAGGGCAGTGTCCGATCTGCGGGATGGACCTGATCCCGCTGGAGTCGCAGCAAGACGAAAGCAGCGACAGCCGCGTCACGCTGTCTGCACGCGCGCGGGATCTGGCGCGGGTGCGCACGAGCGAGGTGGGCAGTGCGAGCTCCCCCAGCCAGCTGCACCTGCTGGGCCACGTCGACTACGACGAGACGCGCCGGCGCACCGTCACCGCGTGGACCGATGGGCGCATCGACCAGCTCAAGATCCGCGTCACGGGCGCGCGCATCGGGCGCAACCAGGTCATCGCCAAGCTCTACAGCCCCGAGATCTACAGCGCCTTCGGGGATCTGGTCGCCGCCAGCAAGCAGGCCGCGCGCCTCGCGGACGGCCTGCACGGCACGGGCCAGCTGGCGAGCAGCGCGCTCGAGGCAGCGCGGGCGCGCCTGCGGCTGCTGGGCGTGCCGGCGGCGGAGATCACGCGCGTGGAGCAGGCAGGGGTCGCACCGGAGCACGTGTCCATGCGCTCGCCCTTTCGCGGCACCGTGCTGCAGCGGCTGGTCGAGGAGGGCCAGTACGTGAAGGCCGGCACCCCCCTCTTCCAACTCGCCGACCTGAATCGACTGTGGGTGCAGATCGACGCCTACGAGTCAGACCTGGCGCACCTGGAGGTCGGCCAGACCGTGACGGTCGAGGTCCGCTCGCTGCCCGGCGAGCCCTTCGAGGGGCGCATCGCATTCATCGATCCCGTGCTCGACCACGGCAAGCGCACCGCGCGGGTGCGGGTCGAGGTCGCGAACGCGGAGGGCAAGCTGCGCCCCGGCATGTTCGCCCAGGCGCGCATCGATGCCGACGCGGTCCAGGCCCAGGCCCAGCTCGTGATTCCCGACACCGCGCCGCTGTTCACCGGACGGCGCTCGGTGGTCTACGTGGAGGTTCCCGGGGCGGTGGAGCCGACCTACGAGATGCGGGAGGTCGAGCTGGCGGCGCGGCGCGGACCGGTCTACCCGGTGCTCTCCGGGTTGTCGCCCGGCGAGCGCGTGGTCACCCACGGGGCGTTCGCGATCGACGCCGAGCTGCAGCTGCGTGGCGGCGCGAGCATGATGGCCGCAGACGGGGACGCGCACGCTGCACGGGCCCATGGGGCAACCGCGGCCAACGCCGAGTCGATGCGCGCCATCGTGGAGGGCTATCTCGCGATGCAGCAGGCGCTCGCGGACGACGACCTCGCGCGCACGCGCGCGGCGGCCGCCGCGCTCGCTCAGGCCGCGGCAGCGACCAACGAGCAGCTCGCGATGGCCGCGCACGGCAGCGCCCAGGCGGCAGACCTGGATGGCGCGCGGGGGCCGCTCGAGCGCATGGGCAGGGCGGTGCTGGCACTCGTGCGCGCCCATGGCAATCCCCTCGATCGACCACTGCGCGAAGCGCACTGTCCGATGGCCCAAAACTCGCTCGGAGGAACGTGGTTACAGCTCGACGGGGAGCTGCGCAATCCGTTCTACGGCGCCGCGATGCTGACCTGCGGAGAGTTTGTCGGGGATGGCTTTGCAGGCACAGGCGCGGGCACGGAGGGCGCGCCCAGGCCAAAGGTGAAAGCAAGGGCGAAGGAGAAAACGAAGCCAAAGGTGAAAGCAAGGGCGAAGGAGAAAACGCAGCCAAAGGCTGAGCCGACGTCGCAGCCCGCCGATCCCCACGCTGGCCATCATCACGACCACTAGATCATGGAACGCAGCTCTCCCAGCGCCGCCGAGCGCCTATTCGAGACGATCAGCGGCTTCCTGATCGACAACCGCCTGGTCGCCGCGATCGTGGTCGGTCTGATCGTACTGGCAGGTCTCGCGGTGTCGCCCTTCCGGATGGAGCTGGGCGGCCTACCGCGCGATCCGATCCCGGTCGACGCGTTGCCGGACATCAGCGAGAACCAACAGATCGTCTTCACGCGCTGGCCGGGGCGCTCCCCGCGCGACGTGGAGGATCAGGTCACCTATCCGCTCAGCACCGCCCTCCTGGGCATTCCCGGGGTGCGCTCGATCCGGGCCTCCTCGGTCTTCGGCTTCTCGAGCATCTACCTGATCTTCGAGGATGACGTGGACTTCTACTGGGCGCGCTCGCGCGTGCTCGAGAAGCTCGCCTCGCTGCCGCCGCAGACCGTGCCCGAGGGCGTGAGCCCGGCGCTGGGGCCCGACGCCACCGCCCTGGGGCAGGTCTTCTGGTACACGATCGAAGCACGCTTCCCGGACGGCAGCACTGCGCCCGGGGTCTTCGACCAGCACGAGCTGCGCTCCGTGCAGGACTGGAACGTGCGCTACGCGCTGCAAGCGGTAGCGGGCGTATCGGAGGTGGCGTCGATCGGCGGGCACGTGCGCGAGTACCAGGTCGACGTGGACCCCGAGGCCATGGTGGCGGCGGGCGTCACGCTCACGCAGATCGCGAAGGCAGTGCGCGAGGCCAACCTGGACGTCGGCGCCCGCACGCTCGAGGTCAACCGCGTGGAGTACGTGGTGCGCGGGCTGGGATTCGTGAAGGAGGCGAAGGATCTGGAGCAGGTCGTGATCGCGAGCCGCGAGCACACGCCGATCCGGGTCCGCGACGTGGCCCGCGTGATGCTCGGCCCCGCACAGCGGCGCGGCGCCCTGGACCGCAACGGCGCGCCCGCCGTGGGCGGCGTCGTGGTGGTGCGCTTTGGCGACAACCCGTTGGTGGTCATCGCCGCGATCCGCGAGCGCATCGCCGAGCTCGCCCCGGGGCTGCCGAAGCGCATCGCCGAGGACGGCCGCGTCGCACAGCTCGCCATCGTGCCGTTCTACGACCGCACCGCGCTGATCGAGGAGACCCTGGGCACGCTCTCCGACACGTTGCTGCAGCAGATCCTGATCACGGTCGTCGTGGTGCTGCTGATCATGCGCAGTCTGCGCATGTCCCTACTGGTTTCGCTCATGCTGCCGCTGGGCGTCCTCGCCACCTTCGTGGCGATGCGCGCCTTCGACGTGGCCGCCAACGTGATGGCCCTCTCCGGAATCGCGATCGCGATCGGCACGATGGTGGACATGGGCATCGTGCTCAGCGAGAACATGATGAAGCACCTGCGCGATGCCGAAGAGGGTGGACGCGTCGCCGCGCTCAAGCGGGCGACGGGCGAGGTCGCCCCCGCGGTGCTGACGGCGGTGCTGACCACCGTGCTTGGCTTCCTTCCCGTCTTCGGCCTGACCGCTGCGGAGGGCAAGCTCTTCACACCGCTCGCCTACACCAAGACCTTCGCCCTGATCGCGGCATTCGCGGTCACGGTCGTTGCGATGCCGGTGCTCGCCGATCTCCTGCTCCGCGGTAGAGCGCAAGCAGAGCCCCGGCCGCGGAGCCCCGGCGGGCTCGCCGTCCAGGTGCTGGCGCTGGTAGCGGCAGTTGGCCTCGCCAGCGAGTGGCGGCCCCTCGGCCATGGCTGGTCTCTGCTGGCCAACGCGCTCTTCGTGCTCGTGCTCCTGGCGATCGCCTTCGGCGGCTTCGTCCTGCTGACCCGCGCCTACGAGCCCATGCTGCGGCTGTGCTTGCGCCACAAGGTCGTCTTCCTCGCCGGCAACGCCACGCTGCTGGCGGCCGGGGTCGCGGTCTGGCTGGGTGTGCCCGGTCACGTGGAGCCGCTCGAGTCGGACTTCATGCCGCCCTTCGATGAAGGCTCCTTCCTGTACATGCCCTCGACCACGCCCCACGCATCGCTCGGGCAAGCGCTCGAGATGATCGAGCACATCGACACCAGCATCGCGGCCATCCCCGAGGTCGACGAGGCGATCGGCAAGATCGGCCGCGCCGAGAGCCCGCTCGATCCGGCGCCGATCTCGATGGTCGAGACCGTGATCAACTACCACCCGGAGTACGCCCTCGGCAGTGACGGGCAGATCGGCCGCTTCAAGTACGACGCGAGCGCCGATCGCTTCGAGCGCGACGCAGCCGGGGCGCTGATCGAGGATCCGGAGGGCCGGCCTCACCGCAACTGGCGCGACCACATTCGCTCCCCGGACGACATCTGGCAGGAGATCACGCGCGTCGCTGCGATGCCGGGCGTGACCGGCTCGCCCAAGCTGATGCCGATCGAGACCCGTATCGTGATGCTGCAGACGGGCATGCGCTCACCGATCGGGCTCAAGATCCACGGAAAGGACCTCGTCGAGCTGGAGCGCTTTGCGCTCGCCGTCGAGCGGTTGTTCGCCGGGGTCGAGGAGATCGACGCCGCCACGGTCCTGGCCGACCGGGTGGTGGGCAAGCCCTACCTGGAGATCGACATCGACCGCGAGGCGATCGCGCGCTACGGCTTGTCGATCGAGCGGGTGCAGCGAACGCTCCAGCTCGCGATCGGTGGTCGCACCGTGACGACCACGGTCGAGGGCCGCGAGCGCTACGGCGTGCGCGTGCGCTACATGCGCGAGGAGCGCGACAGCGTCGAGGCGCTCGGGCGCGTGCTGGTGGCGACGGCAGGAGACCAGCAGATCCCGCTCGGAGATCTGGCAGAGCTGCGTTACGTCCGCGGGCCGCAGATGATTCGCTCCGAGGACACCGCCCTGACGGCCTACGTGACCTTCGGCGCAGCCGATGGCGTGCCGGACGTGGAGGCGGCGCGTGCGGCCGAGGCTGCGTTGGATGCCGCCATCGCCTCGGGCGCCATCGAGGTGCCCGCCGGTGTGCGCCACCGCTTCGCCGGGACCTACGAAAACCAGCTGCGCACGGAAGCGAGGCTCGCGTGGCTGGTGCCGGTCGCGCTCGCGCTGATCTTCCTGCTGCTCTACCTGCAGTTCCGCAGCACGAGCACCGCCCTCATGGTCTTTCTCGGGGTGGCCCTGTCCGCCGCCGGCGGCTTTCTGTTGCTCGCCGCCTACGGTCAGCCCGGGTTCCTGGCGCTGTCGCCCTTCGAACTGGACCTGCGCGAGATCTTCCACGTGCGCGAGACGCGGCTGTCGGTGGCGGTGTGGGTCGGCTTCCTCGCCCTGTTCGGCATCGCCACCGACAACGGGGTCATCGTGGCAACCTACTTGCGCCAGCGCTTCCGCGACACGACCCCCGCCGCGGTGGAGGAGGTACACGCACTGGTCGTGGCCGCCGGCCAGCGACGCCTGCGCCCGTGCCTGATGACCACCGCGACCACCGGGCTGGCGCTGATGCCGATCCTGACCTCGAGCGGGCGCGGGGCGGATCTGATGATCCCAATGGCCCTGCCCACGGTCGGCGGCGTCGCGCTCGGCGTGCTGACGCTGCTGACGGTGCCAGTGCTCTACGCCATCGGGCAGGAGCGGCGCATCCAGGGCAAGGTCACTCGGAACTAGGCCCCACCTGGCGCCGCGGATTGGACCTTGCGAGGGCGGCTCGAAGGCCCATGTGTTGGCAGCAGGAGGACGCATGGACTTCGCCGGGCTGCCCGAGCACGCACCGCACGCCGCGCAGACGGTGCCGTCGGTGCGGCTTCGTGAGCTCAACCAGGCACCCCCTCGACCGGGTGGGAAGTGGGTGCTGTACTGGATGCAGGGCCAGCGCCGAGCCCGCTACAACTTCGCGCTCCAGCACGCCCGCGACCTGGCCCGCGTCTACCAGAAGCCCCTCCTCGTGCTGGAGACGCTGCGGCAAGACGAACCCTGGGCCAGCGGCCGGTTTCACCGCTTCGTGCTCGAGGGCATGGCGGACAATGCCGCGGCATTCGCCCGGGGACCGGCCTGCTACGCGGCGCGGCTGGCACCGACCGCAGAGGACGAGCGCCAGCTGGTCGAGGCGCTCGGCGCGCGCGCGTGCGCGGTCGTCGCCGACGGGCTACCGGCCTCGCCGGCGCAGCGCATCGCACATGCCCTCGCGCCACGCCTGGAGGTGGCGATGGTCGAGGTGGATGGCCACGGGCTGTTGCCACTGCGCCGCACGAGCAAGCCGCACGCCACGGCCCGCGGCTTTCGACGCGTCCTCCACGAGCTCGCCCCGGAGAGCTTCGCGGCGTGGCCTCGCGCGGCGCCGCTGCGCTGCGCGGCCCTGCCCCCGCTGACCACGCCCGTGGAGCTGCGCGAGCGCTGGCCGGCGCTCTGCCCTGCGCAGCTGCAGGACCTGGAGGCTGTGACGTCGGAGCTGCCATTCAGCGGTTCGCCTGGCCCGTGCGGCACGCGCGGGGGCTCGCGCGGGGCACGTGCGCGCCTCGCGGAGTTCGTCGCCACGGGGGTCGGGACCTACGGGGCTGAGCGCAACCATCCCGACGACGAGGGCGGTAGCGGCTTGAGCCCGTACCTGCACTTCGGCCACATCGCGACGCACGAGGTCCTTCGAGCACTCGAGCTCCACCCCCATCGCTTTGAGCCAGCCCGAGCCGGCAAGCGCGAAGGCTTCTGGGGCGCCCCCGAAGACACGGAGGCATTTCTCGACGAGCTGCTCACCTGGCGCGAGCTCGCCCTCAACGCAGCGGCCCATCTGCCCTACTACGCGCAGTACCGCTCCCTGCCTGGATGGGCGCGCGCGACGCTGGAGGCGCACGCATCCGATCCGCGCCCAGCGCTGCACGGCGTGGCTCAACTGGCCGCTGGCGAGACGGGAGACCCGGTCTGGAACGCCGCACAGCGTCAGCTGCGGACCGAGGGCACCATGCACGGCTACCTGCGCATGCTGTGGGGCAAGCGCATCCTGGAGTGGACCGCGTGCCCGCAGGAGGCCTTCGAGGTGATGGTCGAGCTCAACAACCGCTACGCGCTCGACGGACGCGATCCGAGCTCCTACGCGGGCATCGCCTGGGTGCTCGGGCGCTACGATCGCGCCTGGGGCCCGGAGCGACCGATCTTTGGCACTGTGCGCTACATGAGCAGCCGCAACACGCGGAGGAAGCTGCGCCTCGATGCCTACCTGCAGCGCTACGGCGCGGCTGACTAGCGTCGCGGCCTGCTACTGGAATTCGTCCGGGCTGGCCTCGACGATCTGGATGCCGTAGGTATGGTCGAGGATGTTGTCGTTGTTGGCCTCCTCGGCGCGCCACGCACCGCGGATCCACGGGCGCTCCTCCTCGAACCAGGTCTCGGCGCCGTTGTTGAAGATCCACCGGTAGCGCAGCTTGCCGTCGGTGCGCGCTATCAGCACCTCCATGCGAGCGTACGGAAGTGGATCGTCGCCGTCGGTGCGCGCAGCTTCCAGCGCCCAACCGAGGATGCTGGTGGCGGCCTTGGCGACGGCGACGTACGGTGTCACCACCGAGGAGGCCACGATGCCAGTGGTGATGAGCGCACCGAGCACCTCGTTGTCACCATCCTGCACCCAGTCCATGAATTTTTCGTAGGTCTTCTTCTTCTTCTTGTCCTGCGCCTTGTAGATCTCCATCAGCTTGGCCGAGGCCTCGTTGGTGAAGAGCTTCTTGATCTCCTCAGTGTTGGCCGAGTCCGACTCCCAGGCGAAGAGGTCGAGCACGACACGCATGGTGGCGCCATCGTCGACGTCCGGCAGCTGCACGGTGAACCTGGGGTCGTTGACCGTCTTCTGCTGTCCCTCCTCGAGGGCGTAGCCATCGTCGATGGGCGCCCCGAGGCTGAAGCCCTGGGTGAGCTGAACGTCCTGATCGGCGCTGCCAATGTAGACGCGGTAGGTGTGGAAGAACTCCGATTCCTTGTCCAGCAGCTTGTCGCTCTGCTTCAGACACTTGATGTTGCGCAGATTGAAGTGCAGATACATGGCCGCCTCCCTCTGAGTTCCGGTTTGCCACGCGCTCCCCGTCACGCGCGACCACTCCCCCGATCGGCGACCACGGTAGACGACGCGGAGTCGGAGCGCCAATAGCCAGATCGGGCCCGCGCTCTGCTGGCAGGTGCGCTACTGCAACGCCGGCATATGGGGGGCCGGCCGGGCCGCCGGGCGGGAGGGGCCCCACCCCGGCGACCCGCCGGACCATGGCGGCACCGTTGCGCTGGGACCGGGTACTGGAGGGGGTCCGCACCCGGGCGCGGCGCCAGCACCCACAACATGTGTCGGCGCTCACCGGGCGCAAGCCCTGCGGCGCAGGAAAAGGCGGCTGGGCCGCGAGCTCGGCGCAAGGCGCGTCCCAGCTGTGGCGTCTGCCCACTCTGGGCGGACGTGTGCTCGTGGACATGTTGGCGTCCGATCAGACCCCGGAGGCGGCCCGCAAACAACTGGCGGTCGTGGCGATCGGAGAAGCGACGGAGGCCATCACCGGCGAGCGGACCGAGCCCTGGGCGGGTCATGGCGCCGGCAGCGACTACGTCGCCATGGGCAACACCCTGGTCACTCGGACACAGACCCCGACACGGAATCCGACACGGAATCCGACGCGGCCGCGGAGTCGGCACCGGCCTCGGACGCAGGCGCGGCGTCAGAGCCCGCTGCACACGCGTCCCCCCATGCGGCGACCTGCGCCGCGACGTGGACAAGGACCCGGCATGACCCGCAGCCCACCGCCGCGTTGTTCCTTGTCGCACTCACCTTTTTTGTGCGCGCCGGCGACGCCGACCTCGCGCCTAGCTTGCGGTTCCAGCCGTGCTCGGGCCCAATTGAGTCGGAGGTTTGCCATGGACGTGAAGGTGCTCGGGATCGTCGGGGCGGGTCAGATGGGCTCCGGTATCGCGCAGGTGGCGGCCAGCCACGGGCTGCGGGTACAGCTCTTCGACACCAGCGATGCCCTGGCAGAGACGGGTATGTCGAGGATCCGCCGGCAACTGGACGCGCGCGTCGCGAAGCAAAAGCTCGCCAGCGATCAACGCGACGCGATCCTCGGGCGCATCGCGACCGGCAGCGACGAGGGCCTGCTCGGACAGGCGGACTTCGTGGTCGAGGCCGCCACCGAGGATGCGGGTGTGAAGCGCGACATCTTCGCGCGGCTCGACGCCTGCACCCCGGCGCATGCCGTGCTCGCGACGAACACGTCGGCCATCCCGATCACGAAGCTGGCAGCGGCGACCGGACGGCCCGAGCAGGTGATCGGCATGCACTTCATGAACCCCGCACCCGTCATGCGGCTCGTCGAGATCATCCGTGGGCTGCAGACCAGCGATGCCACCTACGACGCGGCTCGTGCGCTGGCGGGGCATCTCGACAAGGAGGTGATCGGTGCCAGCGACATGCCCGGCTTCATCGTGAATCGCATGCTGATCCCGTTCCTGAACGAGGCCTGCTTCGCGCTGCAGGAAAGCCTGGGTACCCCGGAGGACATCGACCGGGGCGCCAAGCTCGGCCTCAACCATCCGATGGGCCCCCTGGAGCTGGCCGATCTGATCGGCCTCGACACCGTGCTCTACATGGCCGAGGTACTGCACCGTGAGCTGGGCGAGGACAAGTACCGACCGCCGACCATCCTGCGCAATCACGTGGCCGCCGGCTGGCTCGGGCGCAAGACGGGGCGGGGCTTCTACATCTACGACTGACCGGCCGCTCCGACACGACGGCAGTGCTGCCGTCGGAGAGTGCGGGCCGCGGCTCGTGCACCGCTGCGGGCCCCGTTGACACGTTTCATGGAATTCATTTCATAGGCCATGACATGAATCTAGAGCGGGCGTCGGTACCCGCTCAGCCGAAGAGCGCCGTGCGCAGACGGGCGGGCGTGAAGGGTGTCTCACGCAGGCGCGCGCCGGTCGCGTCGAAGACCGCGTTGGCAATGGCAGCCGGGGTGGGCCCGGTGGTGGCCTCTCCCGCGCCGAGCGAGGGCTCGTCCGGCCGATCGATCAACACGGTCTCCACTTCCGGCACCTGGTCGAAGCGCAGGATCGGGTAGCTCTCCCAGTCTAGCGAGGTGATCGCATCGCCATCGAAACCGACCTGCTCCAGGAGCGTCCAGCTCGCCGCCTGCACGAAGCCGCCTTCGAGCTGGTTGTCGAGCCCATCCGGGTCGATGATCTGTCCGGAGTCCGCCGCGATCACGGCGCGCAAGAGGTGGATCTCGAAGCTCGCCAGGTCCACCTCGAGCTCGACCAGCACCGCCGCATGGCACTTGTAGTTCTCGTAGCGGCTGTAGGCGAAGCCGCGACCGCGCGGGCGCTGCGGGTCGGGCCCGCGCCCGGGGGGCGGACCCGCACGCTCGATGCAGGCCTCGATCACCGCGTGCCCGCGTGGATCCTCGAGGTGCGAGAGGCGCAGCGCCACCGGATCGAGGCCGCCCGCGACCGCGAGCTCGTCCATCATCGATTCGGCGGCGAAGACGTTGCCGAAGGCGCCCAGGCCCCGCAGCGACGACGTGCGCAGCGGAGCCTCCGCGGACAGGTGCTTGATCACGCGGGGCTGCGGGAAAGCGTAGTAGGGGTCGGCGTTGCGGTGGATGCCGGACTGGGGCCGCAGGGCCGCTCTCGGGCTGGGCCTTCGCAGGGGCTCGGCCCGCTGGTTGGCGGCGAGCAGCGACGAGCGGCGCCCGAACGGGATCGCGCGGCCCATGTGCGTGCTGCTGTAGACGTCGTGGCTCCAAGCCACCACGCGGCCGCCGCCGTCCAGGCTCGCCTGCAGGTCCATGCGCATCGCGGGGCCGTAGGGCTCCTGGGCGTGCTCGTCGGCGCGCGACCACTGCAGCTTGACGTGACGCCCGGGCACGGCGCGCGCACACAGGGCAGCGTCCATCGCCGCGTCGTCGCTGCCGTTGTGGCCGTAGCATCCGGGGCCCTCCACGTGAATCACACGCACGACGTCGGGCGCGACGCCGAGCACCAGCGCGATCGAGGGCGCCAGCAGGGCCGGCCCCTGGGTGGAGCTCCACACCGTCAGGTGGTCGCCTTCGGACAACGCGACCGCCGCCGATGGCCCGATCGAGCCGTGCATGATGTAGGGCCGCGTGTAGCTGGCCTGCACCGTGTGGACCGCGCCTTCCGGCACCTCCAGGGGTGGCACCGGCTGCTCCATCGGCGTGCCGTCGACGAGCGGATAGCTCCCGCGGAGGTTGCCGGCCATGCGTCGGTGCAGACCTTCCGGGTCGCCCAGCGGCGCGGCACCGTCGAAGCGTGCGTGCTCGCGGAGCGTGGCTGCGGCTTCGATCGCCTGCTGTTCGCGTTCGGCGAGCACGGCCAGGAAGCTTCCGTCGCGCACGACCTCGACCACGCCCTCCATGGCACGCACCGGCGCGTCATCGACCTCGGCCAGGGTCGCGTCGCGGCTGGGCGGGCGCACGACACGGGCGTAGAGCATGTCGTCGAAGCGAAGGTCCTGCACGAAGCGCGCGCTGCCGAGGACCTTGCCCTCGAGATCGAGGCGCGGCGCCCGCTTGCCGACCAGGCGATGCTCGGCCGCGGCCTTGGGGCTGGCAGCGGCCGTGACCGGAACGCCGAAGGGACGGCCGCCCTGCAGCTCCCAGTAGCTCACGCGCTCGCCGCCCGGGGCGACGACCACGCCGTCGCCGACCGTCAGCCCGTCGCGGGAGACCTCGAGCCGGGCCGCCGCCGCGTCCAGCAGCAGCCGGCGCGCCTCGGCGGCGGCCTGCCGCAGGGCGCTGCCGCTCTGCTCGATCGACATGCTCCCGACCGTCATCATCTCGTTGGGCGCGCGCGCGGAGTCCGCGGTCTCGATGCGGATGCGCGACAGGGGCAGGTCGAGTTCCTCGGCGGCGATCAACGACAGCGCGGTGGTGATGCCCTGCCCCAGCTCGACCTTGCCGGTGCGCACCGTGACCGTGCGCTCGGCGTCCACGCGAATCCAGTCGTCCAGGTTCGGGTTCTGGCCCAGGCTGAAGGGCAGCGGTCGCTCGGGGGCGTCGCTCACGGTGCACCCCCCGAGGCTGCGCGGCGGATGGCGCGCACGACGCGGTTGTGGGCACCACAGCGGCAGAGGTTGTCGCGCAGGGCCGTGCGGATCTCGGCATCGCTCGGATCCGGGTTGCGCTCGAGCAATGCAGCAGCGCGAACCAGGATGCCGGAGGTGCAGAAGCCACACTGGGCTGCATTCTCGGCGATGAAGGCCTGCTGCAACGGGTGCGGCGACTCGCGCGTGCCCAGCCCCTCGAGGGTCGTGATCGCCGCGCCGGCGGCCTCGCCGACCGGCAGCTTGCAGGACATGCGCGCCTCGCCATCGACCAACACGGTGCATGCACCGCATTGCTCGAGCCCACACCCCTCCTTGGTCGCCGTCAGGTCGAGGTGGTCGCGCAGCACGCGCAGCAGTGGAGTCTCGGGTGACACTTCCACCCGTTGCGACTCCCCGTTGATGGTCAGCTCGACAGTGGACACGTGGGAGGGACGCTAGCGCGCGGGAAGCTGCCGGATCGAGCGGGAGCCACGGGGCATCTCTTACCGATTCCGCCAGCCTGACTCAAAAGGGTAGTTCTGCTTTGTGTCTTCGCACGCTTCTCACCAGATGGTGCGCCCGCTATACAGCGAGGCATTGCGGGAGGTGACGCTGTGAACGGGTTGGAGAGGACGCTCTTGGGGGCCTTGCTGGCGCTGCTGCTGGCGGCGGGCTGCGGCGACGACAGCGGTGGGGACGAGCCGCCTGACGACGACGGCGCCGATTCCGGCGACGGCGACGCAGTCGATTCCGGCGATGGCGCGCCAGCCGGTGATGGCGATGGCGATGGCGACACCGCCAACGGCGACGGCGCCGGCGACGGTGTCGTGGGCAACGCCGCGGACGGAACCGCGGCCGAGGTGATCGAGTGCGACAACGTGGTGCCCGACGACGCCTGCGACGACAGCCTGCGTCCGATCGTGTTCATCCACGGGACTTTCGGTTCGGCCACCGAGATCTCCAAGCCGGCGCTGATGTTCGCAAGCAACGGCTACTGCGCCGATCGCTTCGTCGCGGTGGAGTACAACTCCCTCGGTGGCTCGCCCGCCGCGGACCTGGCCGCGCTGATCGACGAGACCCTCGAGCGCACCGGCTTCGACCAGGTCGAGCTGATGGGCCACTCCCAGGGCACGGGGCACGCCTGCAGCTACCTGAGCGATCCGGACCGCCGCGCGAAGGTCGCAAACTACGTCAACCTCTCCGGAGGCTGCGCCGGCCACGGCGTCCCGACGCTGAGCATCTCCGGCCCCAACGACCTGGGCATGAGCAGCAACCACGCGAGCGGCGACAACGTCGAGCAGGTCGATCTCGTGGAGGAAGACCATGTGGCGATCGCGGGCTCCAAGAACGCCTTCGTCACGATGTGGAAGTACCTCTACGGCGAGGACCCGGAGTACACCACCGTCCAGTGCGGCGAGGAGATGGTGACGCTCTCCGGCAAGCTGGTGACCTTCGGCGACAACGAGCCGGTCGGAGGCGGCGTGGTGGACTTCTTCGAGGTGGACACGCTGGAGGATCCGCGCGAGCGCGGCGAGCCGGTGGTGAGCGTGACGGTCGGCGACGACGGCAGCTTCAACTTCCAGGTGCGGCGCGGCGTGCGCTACGAGGTGCGCGTCAGCGGTGCCAGCGGCGAGCTGCTCGGCTACGGCTACTCCAGCCCCTTCGAGCGCAGCAACTACCTGACCCGCTTCCTGGTCGAGTCCATGAACCCGCTCGTCGCAGCCAGCTCCACCGCGCGCGTGGTGCGTGACCCGGGCCACATGGTGCTGGTGGGCCGCTACATCGGCGGCGTCTTCCGGCCGGACTGGGGCAACAGCCTGAAGATCGACGGCGAGGAAGTGCTCACGGCGGAGAACGCCGGACCGAACGCCTCCGTGGTCGGCCTCTTCATGTACGACGCCAACCGCAACGGCGAGAGCGAGCTCGGCTCCCCCTTCTCCTTCGGCTTCGTGCAGGGCACCGACGTCTTCATCGACGCCACCGAGCCGCGCTGGGTCGACGTGGAGTGGACCAACGAGGAAGGCCAGACCACCGAGCTCAAGGTCTCCAACTGGCCCTCGAGCGAGAACATGGCGATGATCAGCCTGCCGTGATTGTTCGGGCAGCGGGACGCCGTGCGGGCTCCCGGCTGCGGCCTTCTCCGCTCACTGCGGCCCTGCGGCGAAGCGCTTCTTCATCGCAGCCGCTACCGGCTCGACCAGCTGCGGCAGCAGCACGCCCAAGACGAGACGATGGCCCTCGGCGTTGGGGTGCTTGTCCCAGTCCGCGACCCAGAGGGACTTCAGTGAGACCTCGTCGTAGGCCGAGGACGCATCGTAGAGCGGCAGCCCCGCCTTGCGGATGGCCCCGCGCATGCGCTCGATTCGCGGATTGTCCTGATGCCGCTGCTCCGGGTTCGGAATGATCACGGAGAAGACCTCGAGGTCGCCGGCGTGCAGCTCGGCGAGGCGCCCATAGTAGATGGCCACCAGATCGTCGAGGTGCTCGACCAAGGCCACCTCCGCGGCCGCCTTGGTCGTATCCTTGTCGACCCCCGCGCGGGCGGCCAGGTCCAGCCCGGGCTGAATGCCATAGGACTCTGGATTCTGGAGTGCGGCAGACAGCTCGCCGGTCGCCCAGAAGTAGTCGTCGATGGCGACGTAGAGGATGCCGTCGGCGTCGAACTTCTTCGCAAACTTCTCCGCGCGCAGCAGCTTGGCCGCGGGACCGTAGCCCGGCACCGCGGCGTTGAGGATCTCGATCGTCCGGCCGTCCTTCGCGAGCCGCTCGTTGAGCCCGACCTCGAGCAGGTGGGGGAAGTTCTCGTCGGGTTCGACGCCGGTGCCGGCCGGGTGGGAGGCGCCCACCAACAACAGGCGGTAGCTGCCGGCGGGCTTCTCCAGCGAGTGCTCGCGGTCGACCATGCCCCACTGGTTGGTCACCAGGCGCGCCCGCTTGAAAGGCGCGTCGATGTTCGGCGCGTAGTCGTAGCCGGGGAAGGTATCCGGCGTCTCTACCGCCGCCGGGCTGGTGTCCCAGTTGGCCGGCTTCTTGTCGTAGAGGCTGCGCAGCTCCGGGTTGAAGCGCCCGACGTCGGTGAGGTCCTCGTAGTAGCCGCGCATGAACATCTTGCGGTCGCGCTCGTTGAGCGTGCGCGAGGCGAGGCGCTTGATCGTCTCGGTGCCGGCCGGGATCGCACTTGCGATCTGCGGCATGGTGGCGAGCAGCAGCAGGACACCGCCCCCGACCGCGACGCGCTGGACCGAGGGCCAGTAGCCCGCGTCCTTGTCACCGCGCACACCCTTCTGGAACCAGAGCTGCGCGCCTTCACCGCGCCGGTTCTCGCCCCAAATGACCGAAGCCAGCCCGAGCATCGAGAGACCGCCGAAGATCCACAGCGCGTCGCCCAGATCCATGATCGCGAGCTTTGCGTAGAGCCCCATCACGCTACCGATGTCCGGCGACGACCAGATGTTCCAGATGAAGACGATGGTCAGGAAGGTGGCGATCGTCTGCAGCGCCCGCCTGAGCTGCGACTTGAGCGTCGGCTTGACGCGCTTGAGCGAGCGCTTCTTCGGGAACTTGATCTCCCACAGCAGGTTGGCGAGCACGACCACGCCGAGGCCGCCCCAGAAGAGCGCGTCCTGCAGCGTGAGCGGGAACTCGCCTCGTATCCAGAACCACTGGTAGGCATGCAGGAACCAGGTCCATATGAAGGCGTAGACCGTGGCGATCGCCATGGCGCCCATCGGGCCGATCTTCCTGCTCAACCGGAAGTGCACCGGATAGAAGAAGATCTTCTGCATGAAGTCCTTCCAGAAGATGTTGATGCGCCTCCAGAAGTCCGTGAAGCTGTTGGCCAGGAAGTAGAGGTGGTGGGTCTCCGGCAGATCGAAGCCATACATCTGCAGGATGCCGACGATCAGGTGGAAGTAGCCGGAGATGCGCAGGTAGAGCGCGAAGGTGGACACCAGATAGCGCGCCGCCCCGCCGGCTTCCGTGACCGTGGCCGGGTCGTTGAGCGCGTACTGGTAGACGATGCGGTAGAGCACTAGGTGCACAACGCCGCGTAGCAGCAGCTCGGCGCCGCGCTGGTAGATCTCGTAGGGGTCGCGCTTGTCCGGGTAGTGCGAGTTCGCCATCGTCCGGTAGTCGACGACCGGCAGCAGGGTGAAGCACACGTTCGGGATCATGAAGAAGTAGGCGAGCCCGCGAGCGAGGCTGAAGGGCGCCGACTTCGTACGCAGGTCGTACATGTAGATGATCAGCCGGAACATGAACATCGAGCCGAGGATCGGCCAGATGGCCCCCGGGATGCCCGAGGCGAGCAGATCGACACGGCACGCGCCGAGCAACCCCGCGTAAATGAACTGCAAGGTGACGCGCAGCCAGAAGGGCACCGGCAGGTGCGCGATCGCGATGAAGCCGCAGCCGAGGCCGAGCAGCCAAACGGCGTTGAGCATGCCCAGCACCAGCGCGATCGAGCCAGCCGAGAGGACGACGAAGAAGGGCAGGCGATAGCGCAGCGGCAACAGGTGGTGGAGCGGGAAGCCCACCGCCGCGAGCGCGAAGACGCGCACGAAGACGCGCGTCTCGAGCTGCCACGCCCACACCAGCAGCGCGGCCAGCCCAAACTGCAGCGTGGTGGCCGTGAGCTTGGGCGCTTCGGCAATGATCGACCTCAAGTCAAGAGCACGAGACATACGGCTTACCCCTCCGGCGCGGGAGCATAGCGCCGGTTGTCACCACTTCGATGACATAGAGCACAGTTGGCGCAGCATCCGAGTTATAGCTCATGTTTCCGAGCCCGCTCTAGAGCGATCTTTTCCGCTGGGAGCACACCTGACGCAGGAGAAGACTCACTGCTGGGCCAAGTCGCCGGGCCAGGTGGGGTCCAATCCGGCTTGGACCTGTGTATGTGTCCCTGTGCGGGAAGGCGTGATGACGCCCCGCAGCCGTCACGGATAGGGGCCGCCCCAGGCGGTCTCGAAGCAGCTGCTGAAAGCGCAGCCGCCGCCACTGCATCCGTCGTGGACGGTGACCCAGCGGTTGCGCTGGGCCTCGACGGCTGCATCGAGCCATCCCCCGACCTCGGAGACGCAGGCCTGCTGCGTTCGGCGCGCGGGCGGCTGGGTGAGCGCGCACTCCGCCTCCGCATCGCACAGGCGCTGAACCCGATCGCTCTGGGCTTGGCCGAAGCCGCCGCCGTCGGCGATCACGCAGTTGTAGTAGTCGCAGACCACGAACGCGCTGCAGCGTGCGACGTTGGCCTCGAACGCCTGTGCGGCGCTCTCGCTGTCGATCGCCGCAGCGCTCGAGCGCATGCACGATCCCACCGGATCGGCGCCCACGTCCTGCCCCATCGCGAGCAAGCACTGCACGGTCTGTTCGCAGTCGTAGGCGAGCTGGTCCATGCTCACCATCGCGCCGCGCGACCGCGCCTCGCCGCCGGAGTCGTCCGAGCACGAGAGCACACCCATCGCCAGGACCAGAAGCCAACCGCGCACAACCATCGGCCATGTGCCTACCAAGAACGGGCACGCTTGAGAAGGACGGGCCTTCGGTCCCCTTCCCGTTCCAGGACGGCACCTTGGGCGTCCTCAGCTTGCCGGGCGCGGTCAAACAGGAGAGGCTAGTTCACCGCGAGCGCGTCTTCGTGGCCCTCGCGCGCCATGAAGACGACGCCGTGCAGATGTCCATCGTCGGAGGCGAACACCTCGGTCGCCGCGCCGTGACCGAAGAGGCCGCTACGCACCCCACCGAGCACCCACCGGTTGTGGGACATCGGATCGGCATGCTTGAGCTCGATCCGACACAGCGTCGAGCCACAGCGGGCCTCCACCAGCTCGGACTGCGGCGCCAGCTCGGCGGCCGCGCCGCGCAGTGCATCCTCGGTGCCACGCGCCCAGCCGCTGTCGATGTGCTGCGCCGCGAGGCGCTCGCCGAGCGTCACCATGCGTGCGGAGGGCTCGTCGTCGAATGGCTGGGGCGCCTCCTCGTCGATCTTGGCTGGCGGCTGCCACGGGCCTGCCGCGTCTTCGGCGCCACCGGGTGCGGCGACGGTTCCCTCGAGCGCGGCCGCTCCAACCGGGCGCGGTACGTCGAGCATCGCACGCCTGGCCTCCGCACCGGACAGGCGGCGCTCGAGCGCGGCGACCTGCGTCTGCAGCACGTCGACCGCCCCACCCTCGTGCTCCACGGACGGGGTCGGTTGGATCCGTGACATGGCGAGCGCACCGAGGGCAGCGCAGCTACCCATCAGCAGCAGGTTCTTGAGCGTGGCGTGCATGGACGGTGGATAGAACGAACACACGCGCCGCGGTAGTGCGACGATTGTCGCAGAGTGCGACAAAAGTCGCATCTTGTCGCCGGCCAGCGGCGAGCTATCACCTCCCTCAAACATCCACCGACAAGGGGGTTCATCCCATGCGAATTTTGATTGCTTCCATCCTGATCGGGCTCGCAGCCACCTCGGCCTATGCGCTGGAGACCCGCGGCGGCGCGGAGTGCGTCGTGGACACACAGAACGATGACCTGATCGATCTCGACACGGGCTATATCTGGGGCAACGGCTTCCAGAACTGGATGGGCCCGCACATCGAGGTGACCTGCCCGGTGCCGACCCAGACAAACTCCGGCTCGGTCAGCGCGCGCGTCTACTACGAGGCCTATGACAGCGATGAGGCGCTGTACTGCAACCTCATCACCACCGACAAGTTCGGCATCTTCAACACCGTCTCCCCCGTGCAGAGCGGATCCATCGGCGGCACCATCAGCTCGCCGATCCGCAGCTGGCTGACCTTCAACGACGTCTCGATGCCGACCTTCGGCACCGCGATCGTACTATGCGACATCCCGGAGTTCACGAGCGTGGGCTCGATCCGCGAGATCTAGGCAGCCGCGCTCAGTCGATCATGCAGAGGTCCTCGACGCGGGCCGCCAGGCTTTCGATCAGGATCTCGAAGGCAGGGCCGAAGTCGTCCTGGCAGATCGACTGGACGATGCCGGACTCGCCGAGGCCGCGCGCGGCCTCGACCAGGCGGCGCGGCGGGAAGGCGCGACCGTTGTCCGTCTGGCAGGAGGGTTCGAGGTTGGCGAGCAGTGGGTCGCCGGCCTCGATCACCTCTTGCATTCGATCATCCGCCAGGATGCCGTCGTAGTAGGCGTCTCGTGCCGACGGATCACTGAAGTCGCCGGCGCCGCGGGCGTCCGCGTCCACCAGGTCGGTCGGCACACCGGCGATCACCGCAAAGACGACCAGGTCCTCGTTGCCCTCGCGCAATCGCTTGAGCCCGTCGACGTAGCGACTGACCGGGTAGAGGTTGTCCGGGTTCAGGTGGCAACGCAGGTTGAGCCCCTGCATCACGAGCTCGCTGCTCGGATCGAGGAAGATGTCCGGTGTGAAGTGGCGCGTGTCGAAGGAGGAGCAGTCCTCCTCATCGGTGACGACGACGACGCCGAGCACCGACGGCCCCTCCGGATCGTTGGGGCGCAGGAAGCCGTCGTTGGCCGCGTCGCCGTGGCCGACCCCGGCACCCGGGTGGGCCATGCTGCCCATGAACATGACCTCGGAGTCCGAGGGCGTAAGGGCTTTGAGCGCAGCCTCGAGCTGCATCTCGAAGCCGCAGCCGGACGTGCCGAGCGAGGCGATGCGAGCAAAGTCGTCGGCGACTTCGGTGGGGCTGTGCGTGGCCGCCTCGTAGGTGAGGAAGCTCGGGTAGCTGCCGTCGCAGCTCCCGAGAGTGGTGTCGGCATCGCTGAGGAGAACGCCGTCGTCGCCCAGGCCCTCACAACCCGGAATGCATGCAGGCGTCGAAGGCGACGGTGTCGCCGCCAGGTAAGCGCGAGACGGGTGCGGAGGGGCCTCCGTCGAGCTTGAGCCCGGCGTCGCCCACCAGCTCGGTGTTGTCGAAGCCGCCGTCCGGGTCGGAGTCGTCGGCGGCCGCGCCATTGCCGGCTCCGGAGCCGTCGTCGTCCCCGCAGCCAGGCAGCGGGACGAGCACGGCGAGGAGGGCGAGAAAGGTCAGGAGCGTGCGGGCAGCGGGCATGGGGCCTCCGGGGACGGGTCCGGAGTGAATTGTGGGACCATGGGGGCACCCGGTTGAAAACTCTTGGGTTCAGGGACCGGGAGACCGCGCTTAGCCGAGCGGGTGGCGGTACATCAGCTGCCGGCCATCGTCCCGCGTGCGCCCGTCCCGCCTCCAGCCCATGGCTTCATAGAAGCGCTGGCCGCGCGGATAGTGATTCACCGTCCACAGGACAGCCTCCGCGTAGCCGTCGCGGTTCAGCTGCCCCAGCGCCACCTCCATCAACGCCCGGCCGACGCCAGTCCGGAAGCTGTCCGGAGCGACGTGGAGGGTGTCGAGCTCGCCCAGCGCCGGGTCCATCGGATCCCTGGAGGCGCCTACGCCCGCCACGCCCACGATCGCGCCGCCGCGCTCGGCCACCCACCAGTGGCTGGGCGGCGGCGCGACGAGGTCCCGTTCCCAGCGACCGACCAACGCATCATCGACCACGCGTCGACCCAGCAGGTGCCCAAAGCCGCCATTCCAGCTGTCGATGTAGACGCGCACGACGACCCTGGTGTCTTCAGCCTTGGCACGGCGGATGGCGACCGACGCGTGGGCGGGCACGGCTGCGACGGTAGCGCGGCCCTCGAGCGCCATGGAAGCGGACTGAGCGGTCTGCCCTCGACGTGGCGCTGCACCCGGTCAAGGCGCGTGGCGATCGCTGAGGTCGCGGCGCTGGTGGGTGCGCGGGCTCAGCCCGGCTTGCGGTAGGATGCGGGCGATGCCCGCCGCGACCGAGCATTGGACACCAGCACCTGTCGCACGAGGTCTCACGACATCGGTCTTGGGGTCGCTCGGGCTCGCGGCGCTGGACCTCGCCGTGCTCGCGCACCACGAGGTCGAGGTCTCGCTGTGGCCGCCGATCTTCGGAGCCTGCGCAGCGCTCTGTTGGGTCGGCACTCTTCCGCTGGGCGTGCTCGGGGCGTGGCTGTGCGGCAAGCCGGCGGGCGCGCGACTCGTGCAAGCGCTCGCCCGGCCCCATGCCCGAGTAGTCGCGTGGGTGCTCGGGTCGGCGGTCGCCCTTGGGCTGCTTGCGCTCAACACGCTCTTCTTCGCCAGACTCTATCTATCACTGCACCTGTTGCTGACCCTCGCCTTGCTGGTCTGGGTCTCGGCGCTGCTCGTGCTGCTGCTGCCGCAGTGGCGCGCTCCATCGCGCTTCGCGATCCTGGCGTTCTTCAGTCTCTGGCTGGTTGGCGGAGCCTGGGGCGTCACGCTGATCGCCACGCGACCTCCATTGCGCCACAGCGCGCTCGATCAGACCACCACCACGGCGCACGCGCTGCTCGTGCTCAGGACGCTCACGGGCGCGCTGCGGCCCGAGCAACCGGTAGGGGCCGATCCGATTGTGGGCGATCTCGCTCCGCAGCAGCTGCCGCGACCGCGGGGCGATCATGCTGGCAAGCACTTCCTGTTGTTGACGGTCGACGCACTCCGACACGACCGCGATCTCTCGGTCTACGCTCGACTCGGAAGCTCCGGACTACGCTTCGCACACGCCTACGCTCCCTCGTGCTGGACGCTGCACTCGATGGGCGCGACGCTGACATCGCGCCTCCCATCGCAGCTGCACTTCACACCGACCAGCGTGACCCCGGATCTGCGCTTCATCGAGCGCAGCGCCCGGGTGCTGATCGAAAACCCGCTCGCGAAGCGCGGGATCACGCCCACGCCGATACGCGACGAGACACCCACGCTCACGGGGCTCTTGCGCGCAGCGGGCTACCAGACCTTCACTGTGGCGCCCTATGTCTTCTATCTGCCGGAGGCGGGGCTCACGCGCGAGTTCGAGGTCGTTGACGCCGACGTGATTCGCGCGGGCGGGGGCACGGGTCTGGACGGGATGGGGCAGGTGACACTCTCGCTCACCGATCGCGCGCTGTCGCTCCTGGACGGACGGGATGAGGCACGTCCTTTCTTCCTCTGGCTGCACTACATGGAGCCCCACGCGCCCTACGAGGCCCACGGCGATGTCGCGGCCAACGCCCCCGCGGAGGTCCGCTACGACTCCGAGCTGCGCCACGTGGACGGGGAGATCGGTCGGCTGCTCGACGGAATGCAGCAGCGCGGTCTGCTGGCGCAGAGCATCATCGCGCTGCACGCCGATCACGGTGAGGAGTTCGGCGACCACGGGGGCGCGTTTCACGGAACGACCGTGTATGAGGAGATCATTCGCGTACCCTTCGTCCTGCACGTTCCCGCGGTGAAGGCCCGCAGCGAGCCGGGCCCGGTGAGCTTGATCGATCTGGCGCCCACGGTGCTCGACCTGCTGGGCGTGGCGAGCAGCACGCCCATGGTGGGCCGCTCACTCGCGCCGCTCCTGCGCGGCGAGTCGCTAGAGCCGCGTCCGGTCGTGGCGGAGTGTCAGCGCTTCGGCCGAGACAAGGTCGCGAGGATCGAGTGGCCGCGCAAGCTGATCGTCGACCGCGCGGTGGGCACCGCCGAGATCTACGATCTCGTCGCCGATCCCGCCGAGCGTCGCAATCTGGCGCGTTGAGATGGGCTGACGGGCTCTAGTGTCCCGAGTCCGTAGTTCGCATCATATGTTCGGGCGCCTTCCGGAACCTCGCGGAGTCGCCAATGCTCGACGATGCGCTGCATCGCCTGCGCTTGGCGCCTTGCGAGAACCCGAAACTCGCCTCGAACATATTTCACGAACTACGGACTCAGGACACTAGATCACGCGCTGGTCGATCGCACCCAGGTGCTCCATCTCGATGCGGATGCGGTCACCGGACTTCATGAAGGGGGTCCTGGGCTCGCCGGTCTCCAGCTTCTCGAGCATGCGGCGCTCGGCGATGCAGGAAGAGCCCCTGCTGCGGTCGAGGTTGCTGACCGTGCCGGAGCCGATCACGGTGCCCGCGGTGAGCGGGCGGGTGCGGGCGGCGTGGGCGACCAGAGTCGCGAAGTCGAACGTCATGTCGGTGCCGGCGTCGGGATGGCCAAAGGGCTCGCCGTTGAGGTGACTGACGAGCGGCAGGTGCACCTTGTGGTCGCGGTAGGCGTCCCCCAGCTCGTCGGGTGTGACGGCGACGGGCCCCAGTGCGGTGGGCGGCTTGCCGTGCACGACGCCGAAGCCCTTGGCGAGCTCGGCCGGGATCAGGTTGCGCAGGGAGACGTCGTTGACCAGCGTGATCAAGCGGATGGTCTCAGCGGACTCGTGCTTGCCGGCTGCCGCGGCCAGGTCGCCCGTGATGACCGCGAGCTCGGCCTCGAAGTCGAGGCCGGCGGCCTCGTCGAGTAGCTCGATGTCGGCGCGGGGGCCGAGAA
>JAPPOT010000110.1:10322-11184 GCA_028817855.1 Myxococcales bacterium | reverse complement strand
GTCGGAGCCGCCCTGGTACATCAGCGGGTCCGTCCAGAAGCTCCCGGGCATCGCGGCCCCGCGCGCCTTGCGCACGAGCTCCACGTGGTTGACGTAGGCGCTGCCGTCGAGCCAGGCGTAGGCGCGCGGCAAGGGTGCGGCCAGCTCTTGCTCGTCGACGCCAAAGCTGGTGTCGATGCCGCCGGCGTTGAGGCGCTCGTAGGCGTCCTGCAGCTCGGGCTCGCAGCGCTCCCAGTCGTCGAGGGCAGCCTGCAGCGTGGCAGCAATCTTCGGCACCGCGGCGGCCGTCCGCAGGTCACGGCTGACTACGATCAGCGTCCCGTCGCGACCGCCGCGGGCGAGGCTCGCGAGCTTCATGGCTGCTCGCTCCAGGACTTGACGTAGTCGTGCCACTCGACGGCACCTGCAGACTCCGCCACATCGAGTGGGTCACGCGCGTCGATCATGACGGCCACCTCGTCGGTGTGGCTCTTGCCCCCAGCCATGCTCGCGGCGAGGGCCTTGGGGTGCGGGCCGTGGGCGAAGCCGGCCGGATGCAGGCTGAGCATGCCCGGCTCGATACCGTCGCGGCTGAAGAAGTCGCCGCGGTGATAGAAGAGCACCTCATCGTAGTCGTTGTTGGCGTGGAAGAACGGCACCTTGAGCGCGCTCGGCTCGCTCTCGATCGGGCGCGGCACGAAGGTGCAGACCAGAAAGCGCTCACTGACGAAGGTGGCGTGGGCGCTCGGCGGCAGGTGGTAGCGGTGGCTCATGAGCGGACTGATGTCGCGCCAGTTGATCTTCAGCGGCAACAGCGTGCCTTGCCAGCCCACCGTATCGAGCGGGTTGAACGGGAAGGTGACCGTGCTGCGCTGATCGCGGC
>JAPPOT010000110.1:0-10312 GCA_028817855.1 Myxococcales bacterium | reverse complement strand
CGGCGCTTGAGCACCACACGCCAGGGGCGCTCGGCCTGGGCGCCCTGCTGCTGATCTCGGAAGGCCTCGTCGAGCGCAGGCACCTGGAGCAGAGCTGGATCGAAGATCGCGTGCTGGCCGACGAGCCCGCGATCGGGCAGGCGGTAGGCCGTGTTGGTCGCCTGGATCAGCAACAGCGTGCTGGCCTGCCGGGGCGAGAGCCGCCACTGGGTGCCACGGGGCAGCACCAGGTAGTCGCCCTCCGCGTAGAGGAGGTGGCCGAAGTCGCAGAAGAGGTCGCCCTCCCCTGCGTGCACGAAGAGCAGCTCGTCGCCGTCGGCATTGCGCACCAGGTGATCCATCGCGCCGCGTGGACGCCACAGGCGCAGCTGCAAGTGCGCATTGTGGAGCACCGGCGTCGCGTCCCACGGGGACTCGGTCGTGGCACCCAGGGCGCCCAGACTGAAGGCGCGGGGGCGCAGCGGGCCTTCCCAGTCGACCCAGCCGGTCGGAGGGTTTCGATGCAGCAGGTGCGTCGCGGGCCCGCCGAAGCCCTCGGCGCCGAACTCGCGCTCGTAGGTGCCGTCCGGCAGGTCGCGATGGGCCTGGCGCGGTGGAGTGCCCGCCACGCGCGGCAGGCTTGGCCAACCCGGGACCTTGCCGCTCACGCCGACAGCACTCCGCGCCGGATCTGGTCCAGCTCCATGGCCTCGAACAGGGCCTGGAAGTTGCCTTCCCCGAAGCCCTGGTCGCCGCGCCGCTCGATCAGCTCGAAGAAGATCGGGCCGATCACGGTCTCGGTGAAGATCTGGAGCAGGAGCCGAGGCGGCGCGCCGTCGAGCAGGACCTTGTGCTCCTGCAGGCGCGGCACGTCCTGGGCGTGGCCGGGAAGGCGCTCGTCGAGGAGCTCGTAATAGGTGTCGGGGGTGTCGAGGAAGCGCACGCCGCGCTCGCGCAGCGCTGCGACCGTCGCGACCACGTCCTCGGTGCTCAGGGCCAGGTGTTGGATGCCCTCGCCCCCGTAGGCCTCCAGGTACTCCTCGATCTGCGACTTGTCGTCGGCGGACTCGTTGATCGGGATGCGGATCTTGCCGCACGGGCTCACCATCGCGCGGCTGCGCAGCCCCGTGTGCTTGCCCTGGATGTCGAAGAAGCGCTGCTCGGTGAAGCCGAAGAGGCGCTCGTAGAAGCCCGCCCACTCGTCCATGTGGCCGCGCTCCACGTTGTGGGTGAGATGGTCGATATTGAGCAGCCCCGCGCGGCCCGAGAGACCCGCAGGCGGAGGCGGGGGCTGGCTGAAGCTGCGGCCCTCGACCGGGACGAAATCGACGTCGTAGATGGTGCGCTCGCCATAGCGGTCGACCAGGTAGATCGCACTGTCGCCGATGCCCTTGATGGCGGGGATGTGTAGCTCCATCGGGCCGATGTCGCCGTGGTGGGGTCTGGCGCCGAGCGAGAGCGCGCGCTCGTAGGCGGCGCGGGCATCGGCCACGCGCAGGGCCATGGCGCAGATCGAGGGGCCGTGGTCGCGCGCGAACTGCTGGGAGAAGCTGTCGGGCTCGGCGTTGATGATGAAGTTGATGTCCCCCTGGCGGTAGAGCACCACGTCCTTGCTGCGGTGGCGCGCGACGCGGCTGAAGCCGAGGGTCTCGAACAGGCGCGCGAGCTCGACGGGATCGGGCGCGGTGTACTCCACGAACTCGAAGCCGTCCGTGCCCATGGGGTTTTCCTCGGTCAGCTGGGCCTTGACCTTCATCTCCAGTAGTTTAGTTTCATCTGTAACTAATGTCCAGCGCACCGCCGACCGCGCCCGACGACGCTCGCCCCTTCTTGCTCGAGCGCTTCTTGCCTTACCGCCTGAGTGTGCTGACCAACACCGTCAGCCGGGCCCTGTCGCGGCAATACGCAGAGCCCTTCGACATCGGGGTGCTCGAGTGGCGGGTGATGGCGGTGGTCGGGCGCTTCGAGCCCACCCCGGCGGCGCTGGTCTCGGAGCGCACCGCGATGGACAAAGTGGCCGTGAGCCGGGCCGTGGCCAACTTGCTGGACAAGAAGCTGCTGACGCGCCGCACCGACCGCGACGATCGGCGCCGCGCGCTGCTGCGCCTGAGCCGGCGCGGGCGCGAGATGCACGACCGGATCGCGGGGCGGGCCGAGCGACTGGAGGAGAGCCTGCTGTCGGTGCTGGACGGTCGCGAGCGGCGCCAGCTGGACCGCCTGCTGGCCAAGCTGGCCGCACGGGCCGCCGTGCTGGACGAAGACGACGACCCCGGGCGGTGACAATGGTGTAGGCTCCGCAGCGGATCGATGGCCGGCGGCGCTGCTCGTTTAAAGGACGCCCTCCTGGGCGCGCTTGCGCGGATGCCGCCCTACCCGGTGGCGGCGATCACCGCGCTGCTCGTGCTCTTCGCCGTGGAGAGCGCGACCGTGCCCGGTCCCTACACGAGGCTGTACGGGGTCACGGGCCTGCTGCTGATCGGCTTGCTGGGCGCGCTCGCAGGCCTCCTGGCCCAGCTGGCCCACTTGCTGATGGGCCTGCTGGGCCTCCGTTTCGCCTCGCTGGGCTGGGTGCTCGCGGGGGTCGCCACGGGTATCGCGCTGGCCGGGAGCCTCGGCGCCTTCGCCCGCCTGGGCACCCGCTACGACGCGCTCGCTCAGTGGACTCTGGTGGGCGGCGGCGCCTGGGGGTTGGGCCTGGCTACGGTCTTCGTGGCCATGCAGCCGAGCGCGCACCACCCCCAGGGGTGGCTGCCGTCCCGCGGTCCGTGGCTGCGCGGAGTTGCGACCGTGCTCCTGGTCGCGGCCGCGGCCGCCTTCGGGCACGTCGACCACACGATGTACGTGGGGCTGTACACGGAAGCCCACGTGGCGCTGCGGGTCGCGACCCTGATCGTGCTCACCTGCGCGCTGCTGCTGTGGCAGGACGCCCTGCGCGTGCCGCAGCTCGGTCGCTACGGCTGGCTGACGCTGCTGGTGCTCTTCGCGCTGCCCGTGGGCTACGTCCGCGACAGCCATGCCGACACGATGCAGGCCTTTGTCAGCCGCCCCTGGCCGGCGATGATCCTGCGCACCGCACGCGGGATCCTGGACCTGGACCGGGATGGCTTCTCCCTCGCGCTCGGCGGCGGCGACTGCGACGAGCTCGATCGCGGGGTGAACCCGGGCGCAACCGAGATCCCGGACAACGGGGTCGACGACAACTGCGTCTTCGGCGACCGCAGCGCCAAGCCCGCGCCGCCGGAGCAGGTGCCGGTGCCAAGCGGCGAGGCGCCGATGAGCGTCGTGCTGGTGACGATCGACACGCTGCGCGCCGACCGCGTACTCGGCCGGGGTAAGGGCGAGACGATGCCGGAGGTGCGCGAGTGGGCCCAGGACGCGGTTCGCTTCCATCGCGCCTACACCCCCGGCGCCTGGACCAGCGTGGCCGTGGGCTCGATGATGCGCGGCCGCTACGCGCGGCGGCTGCGCTGGACGGCCTACCACGAGACCAACAAGTACCGCATGCTGCGCGCACCTGTCGGGGACCTGGTGGAGGGCGAGAAACTGTCCAAGCTCTTTCCCCTGGCGTGGAACGATCCGAACGAGCCGCTCGCGCACTGGCTGCAGAGGCGCGGGATGAAGACGCTGGCCGTGGTGGACGACGGTTTCTCCCAAATGCTCTCGAGCAAGCTGGGCGCCTCCCGCGGATTCGACACCTACAGCGAGGTCAACGTGGAGCCCAACGATCCTGAGGGGCTGCGCAAGTCGAAGCGACGGCGCTCGCGCCGCAACGATGCGACCACGGCGACGATGGCGTCGAGCTTGATGCGCTTCTCGGTCGACGGGAAGCGCTTCTTCCTGTGGGTGCACTTCTTCGGCCCGCACACGCCCAGCTCCCACTATCCGGGCATCAAGAAGTTCGGCGACTCCCTCGCCCAGCGCTACGACCACGAGGTGCGCCACTCGGACAAGCAGGTGGCGCGCGTGCTCGAGGCCGTCGACAAGCTCGAGGACCCGGTCGCGGTCTTCGTGACCTCGGATCACGGCGAAAAGTTCTTCGAGCGCTACCGCAGCCACGGTGCGGATCTGAGCGACGACGTGCTGCACGTGCCGCTGCTGGCCAAGGTGCCGGGCTGGACGCCGAAGGACGTACACACACCGGTCAGCCTGGTGGACCTGATGCCGACGATCCTGGCGCTGACCGAGACCCCGGGACCGGCCGGGCTCGACGGCCGCAACCTGACGCCGCTCGTACAGGGCGGGCCTTCCGCGTTCGTGACCGGCGACGGGCCGCGGCTGCTGCTGAGCGACACCTGGCAGTACGGGCGCGACTACCGCGCTTACAACGATCGCATCGCGGCCTACGACGGCGAACGCAAGGTGGTGCTCGACCGCGTCGAGCACGCCTTCTTGATGTACGAGCAGGGCAGCGGGGGGCGACGCCGGCCATTGCGCATGCAAGGCCTGGCCATCGATCGCTATGCGCGGCGGCTGCTGGGCTACCTGGAGGAGGCGGGCGGGGGGCTCGAGCTGCTGAAGTGAGAAGGCACGGGCACGGCCTGCGTCCCTCTCTACGACCCGCACTTACATTGCGGACACGGCCGCCAGGCACACGGCGCCCGCACGGGAGCACATCCGGATGGGCAGATTCGCTATCATTAACCTCCGATGGATCCTCGCGACCGCCTGTTCGGTGAGATCGCCGTGCGGCTTCAGCTGCTGACGCGCGAGCAGGTCAACAGCTGCGTGAAGAAGCAGACCGGCGCCAACGCGGGGCGAATCGGCGAGATCGCGGTGCAGCTCGGTTTCATCACCGCGGAAGAGGCAGAGCTGATCGGCACGCTCCAGCAGCGCATCCTCGAGCGGCGTCGCGCCGGTCGCAGCCCGCAGCCAGCGGACCCGCCGCCGCGCGCCGGTGCGCGGGAGGAGCAGCGCGTCGCGACGCCGGATCCGCGCGCCGCGTCCGGCCGGCCAGGCGCTGTCGGCACAGCGCCCAAGCGCAAGGCGCAGCAGTGGGAAGCGGCCCCCGCCCCGGCGCCCGCAAACCTGCCGCCCACGGCCGGCGACGCGATCGCCCGCGGCCAAGCCGCGATCCCCGCACCGGCCGCGCCGATGGAGCTGGCGGATACGCGGCCGGACCCGTTGCCGGAGGAGGAGCCACCCGGGATGGCGCTCGCGGACACCGCGCCCGGCGACGACGAGGAGGCCGAACGCGGCGCGGCGGAGAAGAAGAAGCGCAAGGCCGACCGCTGGGCCCAAGCCTCGGTGCCACAGCCGACTGCCGCGCGGCCACATGCGGGTGGCGCCGCTGGAGGGACGATGCTGGGCGCGGGCCTGCCCTTGGCGCAGGCTCCTACGGCCGCACCGCCAGCCGCGGCCGGCGACGCCGAGCTGGACGCCTTTCCCGTTGCAGAGGGCGACGACCGAGTGGACGTCGGACAGCTGGAGGACCGCAGACCACCGCTCCGCAGCGCCACACCCGAGCCCGTTCCCGCGACCCAGCCCACGCAGCCCGCTGCGGCGCCGCAACCGGTCGCGATGGGCGGCACCATGCTGGGCACCGCCCCCGAGGCACAGCAGCTCGCCGCCCAGGCGATGGCCGCCGCAGCCCAGGCCGCGGGCATGAGCGCAGAGCAGGCCCAGCAGGTTCTCGGCAAGGCGGGCGGCACGATGTTCGGCGGGTTCGCCGGGCACGCACCCGCACCGGTCGCGGTGCCGACGCCGGCCCAGGCCGCGGCGCCCATGCTCACTACGCCCCCGCCGCGCGCCGCCGAGCAACGCCCGGCGACGAGCTCACCGGCGGCGCAGACCTACCTGGGCAAGGCGCTGACGATGGCGATGCAGCAGGGCGCCAGCGACCTCCACGCCCACAGCGGCGCGCCGATCATGTTGCGCATCGACGGTGTGCTGCGCCCGCTGGGCGGCGGCGCGATGGCTGCGGAGGCCGCGGAGAAGGTGATCGCCGAGGTCATGACCGACGACCAGTGGAAGCGCCTACGCAAACGGGGCGAGGTGGACTTCGCCCACGCCATCGCCGGGATCGGCCGCTTCCGCGTCAACGTCTACCGGCAGCAGCGCGGGCTCGATGTGGTCTTCCGCCTGATCGCGGAGGCACCACCGGGGCTGCAGCAGCTGGGACTGCCGGCGAGACTCGCGCAGCTGTGCGACCACCGCACCGGCATGGTGCTGTGTACCGGGCCGTCGGGCTGCGGCAAGTCGACCACCCTGGCCTCGCTGCTCAACGTGCTGGTCCAGCAGCGCCCCGACCACATCCTCACGGTGGAGGACCCGATCGAGTACGTCTTCCCGCCCGGCCAGGCACTCGTGAACCAGCGCCAGGTGGGCGACCACACGGGCTCCTTCGCGCGGGCGCTTCGCGCAGCCCTGCGCGAGGATCCGGACATCATCGCGATCACGGAGCTGCGCGATCGCGAGACCGTCGGGCTGGCGATCAGCGCGGCCGAGACCGGGCACCTGGTGCTCGGCACGCTGCACACCGGCAACGCCGGGCAGACCATCAGTCGCATCATCAACACCTTCCCGGCGGAAGAGCGCGAGCAGATCCGCTCGATGCTGGCGGAGTCCCTGCGCGCGGTGGTGAGCCAGCGGCTGGTGCCAATGGCGACCGGGCGCGGGCGCGTGCCAGCAATCGAGCTGCTGATGGTCAACACCGCCGTGGCCAACCTGATCCGCGACGGCAAGACCCACCAGCTGCCCTCGGTGATGCAGACGGGCAAGGCGGCCGGGATGATCACCCTGGACGACTCCCTCGCGGAGCTCGTCTCGGCGGGCACCGTCACGACCGAGGCCGCGCGCAAGCTCGCGATGCGCAAGGAGCGGTTCAAGTAGATGCCGGACTTGCATGACTACTTTCGGCAGCTCAAGCGCATCGGCGCGTCGGACTTGCACCTGGCCGCGCAGCGCCCGCCGATGTACCGGGCGTCGGGCCAGATCACGCCGATCCCCGGCGCACCGGTGCTGGACGACCCGACCCTGCGCGGGATGCTCAAGGCGCACGTGACCGAGCTGCAGTGGGAGCGCTTCGAGCGCGATCACGACCTGGACTTCGCCACCGCGCTCGACGGCGTGGCGCGCTTTCGCGGCAACTACTTCGTGCAGCACAGCGGCGTCGCCGCCGTGTTCCGGATGGTGCCAGACCAGATCATCCCGATCGAGCAGCTGGGCGTACCGGACGTGGTCCCCGGCCTGGCGACGCTGGAGTCTGGTCTCGTGCTGGTCACTGGCCCCACCGGCAGCGGCAAGTCGACCACGCTGGCGGCGATCATCGACTTGATCAATCGCAGCGAGGCGCGCCACATCGTCACGATCGAGGATCCGGTGGAGTTCGTGCACGAGAACAAGCACGCGGTGATCTCCCATCGCGAGGTGGGCGCCGACAGCGACAGCTTCGCCAGCGCGCTCAAGGCCGCCCTGCGCCAGGACGCGGACGTCGTGCTAGTGGGCGAGATGCGCGACTACGAGACGGTCTCGCTCGCGGTCGAGGCTGCCGCGATGGGGGTGTTGGTCTTCGGCACCCTGCACACCAACAGCGCCGCCAAGACGGTCGACCGTATCATCGACTCCTTTCCCAACGACGAGCAGGAGCAGGCGCGCGGCTCGCTGGCCGAGTCGCTCGCCGCCGTGGTCAGCCAGATCCTGGTGCGGCGCGCGGACGGCGGGCGCGTGGGCGCCCATGAGATCCTGGTGCGCACCTCGGGCCTGGCCGGTGCAATCCGCGAGGGCAACACCGCGATGATCAACTCGGTCATCGCGTCCGGTCGCTCGCTCGGAATGCAGACGATGGACGCGGCCCTGATGGCGCTGGTCAAGGCGGGCACCGTGGATGGCCGCGAGGCCTACCTGAAGGCGGCGGACAAGAAGCTCTTCCAGCAATACGGAAACGCCTGAGGATCTCACGCAATTCCGCGTTTAAATGACCCTCAAACGACCCGTGACCCCGTCCCCGGGCTGGGCTACAGATCGCACATGAGCGAGACCGCCGCATTCCCCTTCACGACCGAGGACCTCGAGGCCTTCCGCAAGTGCCAGCGCCTCTCCTACGACTGCGTGACCCACGTCGAGTCGAATCTGGAGGAGGGCATGACCGAGAAGGAAGTCTGCAAGATGATGGACGACTACCTGCGCGAGCACGGGGTCGAGCAGTACTTCCACGAGCCCTTCGCCTGGTTCGCCGAGCGCACCGCCTTCGCCAACGACGGCGGCAGCTTCGGCGGCGGCGACTTCGCCCCCACCGATCGCAAGCTCGAGAAGGGCATGCCGGTCATCCTCGACGTGGCGCCCACGGAGAAGGGCTACACCTCGGACATCGGCTACGCGTTCGTCTTCGGCGACAACCCCGAGGTCGAGAAGATGCTCGACGATCTGAAGCCCTACCGCTCGCTGATCGTCGAGGGCGTGAAAGCTGGCAAGACCTTGCAGGAGATCTACCGCGACGTGGATGCGTTGATCGACGAGCAGGGCTACGAGAACCGCCACCGCATCTACCCCGGTGAGGTGCTCGGGCATCGCATCGAGCGACTCGGGCGTGACCCCGAGCAGGTGCAGCCCTTCGGCGGCTTCGGACCGGCCGCGCTGGTCTTCCTGCTGAAGGAGTCCCAGGCGGCCAATCAGAACCCGGAGCACCCGCGGCCGATCTGGAATGGAGGCGACCCCTGCAACCAGAAGGCAGCGCCCGGCCTGTACGCGGTGGAGCCACACATCGGCAAGGGCCCGCTGGGCGTGAAGTGGGAGGAGGTCCTTGTCGTGACCGAGGACGACGCCTACTGGCTGGATGATGACCTGCCGCACGTGAAGCGCTGGGACAAGAACTGACCCCGCGTCACGTGAGCGATGTTGGGATGTGTAGAAGCGTGCGCAGGTGTAGGAGAAAGATGAGCCGTTTTTCGGAATTGTGACTACGCAGGGGCTGTGGGCGGCAGGAGTGCAAACTGCCGGCATGCTAGGTTGGACTTGTAAGGGCCCGGACTGGTTCGGGAGGGTTGGATGTCGATTTCAGGGATTACGGGCGGCGCGCGCGCAGTGCTGGGCTTAGTCGCGTGCCTCGCGATCGCGATGGTCGGCTGCTCGGCCGAGGGTGATACGGGCAGCAGCAGCGGCGGGCGCAACGCCGCACGCGACGGCAACGACTTCGGTAACGCCACCCCGGCCGACCAGGGCAACTCGCCCACGGGCGATCAGGACTTCGGCAACACCGACACGAGCGGTGGTGGGGACCGCCCGATCCTGAACCCGGAAGCGGGCCGGACCGGCGGCGGCGAGGTGGACTTCTCGTACATCTGGATCGCAAACACGCTCGAAGGCACCGTCTCCAAACTCGACACACGCACCCTGACCGAGCTCGGCCGCTACTACACCAGCCCGACCGGCACCGGCCTGCCCTCGCGCACGACGGTGGCGGAGGACGGCGATGTGGCGGTGGCGAACCGCGGCGGCGCCAGCAACGCGCCCGGCGGCGACGGCGGCGGCATCACGAAGATCTATGCCAAGCAGGAGAAGTGCGAGGACAAGAACGGCAACGGCATGATCGACACCTCCACGGGCGCGACCGACATCCGGCCCTGGGGCGAGGACGAGTGCGTGGCCTGGCACACCCCGCTGAACTACTTCAGCAACCGCCCGGTGGCCTGGGCGCCACCGTCCGCGCCCGATGCACCGGCTGACGTGTGGACCGCCGCGGCAGCGCCACCCAATGGCGCGCTCTGCGGACCGCTCGACTGCACGATCGACGTGATCCGCCTCAACGGGCTCACCGGTGCGATCAAGGACATGGTCTCGATCCCGGGCTTGACCGGCACCGACTTCATCGGCGGCGGGCTGGCGGGCGGCTTCCCGATCCCGTTCGCGGGCGTGATCATCGAGAACTACGGCCCGTACGGCGGTGCTTCCGACTCGGGCGGCAACTTCTGGACCTTCGTGTCGAACACGACCCAGCTGATCCGCGTCGACGCGGTCGACCTGTCGGTGCGCATCTGGCAGATCGAGCCGCTCGGCAACGGCTACGGCTTCACGATCGACGAGAAGGGGCGCGTCTTCGTGTGCGGCTCGCTCGGCATCTCGCGCTTCAGCCCGGCCGACGAGACCTGGGCGACAAGCAGCGGCGGACCGATTCTGGGCATGAACGGCTGCATGACCGACGGCGCCGGCAAGATCTGGGTCGGTGGCGGATCGGACTTCGGCGACGTGGGCCTGCATGGCTTCGACGCCGAGACCCTGGCCCACGTGGCGTCGTTCGCGGTGGGGGCAGTCAAGGGCGTGAGCATCGACGTGGACGGCTTCGTCTGGGGCGTGGGCTCGGCGGGTGCCTTCGGCGCGGGCGCGACGAGCGCCAACACCG
>JAPPOT010000362.1 GCA_028817855.1 Myxococcales bacterium | reverse complement strand
GGCATGGACATGCTTCCCGTCGGCGATCCCACGGCGGCCGGCGGCGCAGCCGGCATGGGCGCCGCCCCCGACGCGCCCGCGACGAGCGACGACCCCGCCGGCGAGCCAGACACCGGCGACGACACCACACCGTCCGGCCCGGACGCTCCCGCGGACCCCGCGGACGACCCCGCCGCCGACCTCGGCATGGGTGATGGCAGCGACGTCATCGCCATCGGCGACTCCTGGATGAACCTCGGCACCGTCGGCATCCAGCAGAGCCTGGCGGCCGCCAGCGGCCAGCCCTACCGCGCCTACGGCGTCCCCGGCACGCGCCTGCTCGACGAGGCCATCCCCGGCCAGTACGCCGCCGCCCGCGCCGAGAACCCGGACATCAAGACCGTCGTCGTGACCGGCGGCGGCAACGACATCCTCCAGAACCCGCTGCTGCTACTGGACTGTCCCGCGCTCGGGCAATCCTGCATGGACACGATGGACATGATCGGCCTGCGCTACGAGGAGCTCGCCGCCGAGCTCGCGGCCGACGGCGTCGAGGACATCATCATCGTCAACTACAGCCGTGGCACGGCGCTCGGTCCCGCGCCCGTCGAGTACGCCTGGGAGGCTCTGGCTCCTTTCTGCGAGCAGTCCTCACCGGTCGATTGCCATCTGGTCGACCCCGACGAGGTTGCCGGCGGCACCATGCCCCTGCGTGACGGCATCCATCCCACGGATGCCGGCTACGACATGCTCGGCGAGCACATCTACGACCTGATGGTCGACGGCGGCATGCGCCGCTGAGCCACCCGGCCGCCATGCCAACCTCCCGCGCGCGCCTCGCGCGATTGCGATTGCTGCCCTCCACGGCGCATCATGGAGCCGTGTCCCGCGCCGCGCAGCCGCCGTCCGACTACACCTGCTCGCCGCTGCTGCTGCGCCCGCTGCTGCGACTGCTCGGGGCCGACGCCAAGCACCCGGAGCTGCGCGACCGCGTCGCCGCCCTGGTCGAGCAGGAGGACCGCGTCCCGGTGCTCGACGCCGCCGCCTTGATCGACGACTCCGCGCGCGTGCTCGGCGATCCGGACCTCGGCCTGCGCGCGGCGCTCTTCTCGGAGGTCGGCGATTTCGCCGCCCTCGAGTGGGTCGCCATGTCCGCGCCGACCTGGGACGAGGCCACGCGCGCCGCCTGCCGCTATGGTCGCGTGCTCAGCGAGTCCGCCGACTTCCGCCTCGAGCGCGTCGGTGACCGCTCCCACCTCATCCTCGGCAGCCTCGTGCCCATCAGCCGTGTCACCGCCGACTTCCAGGTCGCCGCCTACAGCCTCGCCATCCGCATGCACACCGGCCGCGAGGCCGAGGACATGGAGGTCTGGTTCGAGCACCCACGCCCCGCCGACGTCTCCGTCTATGCGGCCGTCTTTCCCAATTCCGAGGTCGTCTTCGGCGCGCCCTTCAACGGCTTCAACATGCCGGCCGGTGGCGACGACGAGCCCCTCGAGACGGGCAACGCCTCGCTGCATGGTGTCCTGCGCGAGCATGCCGAGCGGCTGCTCGAGGAGCTCGCGCCCGGCGAGAGCCTGGTCACCCGCGTCGCTGCCGACATCCTCGCCCACATGGGCGCGGGCCACGCCAGCGCCGAGCGCACCGCAGCGCGCCTGGCGGTCTCTGGCCGCACGCTGGTGCGCCAGCTCGCCGAGCACGGCACCAGCTACACCGAGCTGCTCAAGCAGACCCGCTACCGCACGGCGATTCACTACCTGCGCCACGACGACCGCACGATCGAGGACATCGCCTTCCTGCTCGGCTTCTCCGAGTGCGGCGCATTCGTGCGCGCCTTCCGGCGCTGGAGCGGCCAGACCCCGCTCGAGTACCGCAGGTCCTGCCAGCCGTAGCTCTCGCCCTCGCGCGAGGCTCCGGCTCCTTGCCTGTCTATGTACCAGCTGGTACATACCTGCCCGTGCCGTCCCCGCAAGCCGCAAGCTCCACACCCCCCGGCGCGCGCGTCCGCCTGCTCGAGCGCGCCGTCGAGCATGTGCTCGCCCACGGCCTGACCGACGGCTCCCTGCGCGCCATCGGGCCCGCCCTCGCCCCCAGCCACCGCATGCTCATCTACCACTTCGGCTCGGCGGCGGAGTTCTGGGACGCGGTGCTCCGCGAGCTGCGTCACCGCGACCAGGCCGAGCTCGCCGCCGCCACCGCCGCGGGCCGCATGCCCGAGCTGACCGACGTCTGGGCCCAGCTCACCACCCCCGAAAACCTCTCGGTGATGCGCGTGCTCTTCCAGCTCTACGGCGAGGCGCTCGCCGACCGGAAGCGCTTCGCAACCTTCCTGAACGAGTTCGTCGACGGCTGGCTGCAAGCCATCGCCGCCGCCATGCGTCAGCAACACGGCCTCACTGCCGCCGCAGCCAGGCGTGAAGCGCGCATGGAGCTCTCGCTCATCCGCGGATTGCTGCTGGACCTGCTCGTCACCGGTGACCGCCGCGGCACCACCTCCGCCCTGCGCGAGTTCGTCAGACGCACCGGTGGCCGCAAGGGAGCCCGGCCATGACCCGCACCACCTGGGCCGTTGCTGGCGCGGTCACGTTGCTGCTCGGCACAGGCGCCTACGCCGGCCTGTCCGACGGCAAGTCCGTCCGCGACATCCCGGCCGGCACCGGCTACGCCGCCCACGAGCTGTGCACGCGCACCATGCACAGCGGCGAGTCCTACGAGCACGTGCTGACGCGCTACATCGAGCCCAAGGTCGCGCCCCTGCCGCGCTTCTGGAACGTCGAGCACACGCCCGAGCGCGCCATCGCCGTGCGCACCTGGCTGCCCCTGCTCGGCAATCCGCGCAGCGCGATCCATCGACCCGGTCTCGGCTGCACGGTCATCCCTCCGGGCACCGACCCGGCCGAGGTCCGCGCCCAGCCCTTCCGCCCCGCTGCCGCGGCGCCGCCCAACCCGCGCCCGTGGCCGGCCGGGGAGGGAGCCCCCGAGTCCGGGCGACTCAGCGCCAGCGACAGCGCCGCCCTCGAGCGGCACGCCGAGGGTCTCTTCGGCGAGCCCGACCCCGATCCCGCTCGCCAGCAGCACACCACCGCGCTGCTCGTCGCGCGCGATGGCCACCTGCTCTACGAGCGCTACGGCCAGGGCTACACGCGCGAGCGCCCCCAGCTCGGCTGGTCGATGACCAAGACCCTCACCGCGCTCATCGCCGGCACGCTCGCGCTCGACCGCAAGCTCGCCCTCGACGACGCCGTCGGCCTGCCGCGCTGGCGCGACACCGCCAAGCAGGCCATCACCTGGCGCGCCCTGCTCAACATGGCGCCGGGCCTGTCGTGGTTCGAGGGCTACGGCGGCGCGAGCGACGCAACCGAGATGCTCTTCTCCCAGCCCGACCAGGGCGCCTGGGCGGCGGACCGCCCGCGCACCAGCGAGCCAGGCACCGTCTTCAACTACTCCACGGGCTTCAGCAACATCGCCATGCTGCGCATGCGCCAGCTTCTCGGCGGCAGCCACCAGGCCATCCACGACCACTACCAGGGCAAGCTCTTCGCGCCCCTCGGCATCCGCGGCGCCATCATCGAGCCCGACGCCTCCGGCACCCCCGTCGGCGGCGCCCGCGGCATGCTCCGCCCGGTCGACTGGCT
>JAPPOT010000439.1 GCA_028817855.1 Myxococcales bacterium | reverse complement strand
TCGACTTCAGCCTGGACGTCGCCATCCTGCCGCCCACGCCGCCGCCGCCCGGCGCCGGCTGTGGTGACCCCATCGACATCGCGCCGGACGAGCCCCTCCTGGGCACGCTGGCGCAGCGGCAGGACCTGGTGAACGTGGTGTGCGGGTGCTCGCCCGACGACGACCTGGCGCGGGGCTGCGGACTGTTTCTGATCGACGCCGTCTATCGCGTGACGGTTGACGACCCGACAGACCTGCGACTGCGCATCGACGGTGGCGACGCCCGCATGGCCTACGACTTCCGCGCCGACTGCGGCTCGCCGGGCACACAGCTCAGCTGCTCGGCCCTCACCCGCGTCGACACGCGCCTCCGCGACGTGGTGCCGGGCGAGTACTACCTGGTGGTGGAGTCGAGTAGCGCGACGCCGTTCAACTTGCAGCTCGACAGCCTGCCGCGCACCACGCCGGTTCGCGTGAGCGGCAACGGCACGTGTCAGACGGCGACGCGCGTGCCGTCTGATGGCGGCATCTTCCAGGGCGACACGGCCCTCGAGCTCGACACCTACCAGGCGCTCTGCGGCGGCGGTGCGATCTCGCGCGACGCAGTCTTTCGCGTGGAGCTGACCCAGCCCTCGCGGGTGCTCGCGCGCACGGAAGCCGGCTTCGACACCGTGCTCTATCGCTTCCAGGGTGACGCCTCGGTCTGCGTGCCGGAGGCCGAGGCCGCCTGCAACGACGACAACGGGCTGGGTGGCACGGACAGCCAGCTGGAGGAGATGCTCGAGCCCGGAACCCACTACTACGTCGTCGATGGCTTCAGCGAGAGCAATGACGGGCGCTACGTGGTCGAATTCATCATCACGCAATAGCTGTGCGGCATCGCTCAGTCACACGCCACCACTCGTGAGCTGCATTACGTCTGCGTGGTGTTGCGTGGCGTCTGTCCCAGGTGGGTGAGGGTGTCACAGGTTCACGCATCTGGTACCCATGATCCAGGGGACATGAGGGAGGCAGTGATGGCAGTCCGTGTGTGTGGAGGTCTCGTCCGCGCGGCTTGTGTTGTCGTAGTGTGCTGTGGACTGGTGGCCTGTGGGGAGTCGGAGACGACGCCGAAGAAGGCACAGCGGACGAGCGGCGCGGAGCTGGAGCCGGATGGCGAGCCGCACCTGGCGGCCGCGGGATCGAGCAACTGCGGCATCCGCGCTAGCGGCACGCTCGCGTGTTGGGGCAAGCTCGCGGCGGACGCGCCCAAGGGCAGCTACCGGCGCGTGGCCGTAGGCGCTCATCACGCGTGCGCGATCCGCGCCGAGGCTCCCAAGCCTGGCCACGTGGAGTGCTGGGGGCGCAGCGATTCCGGGCAGACCGAAGCTCCTACGGGAGTCTTCATCGAGCTCGCGGCCGGGCACTCGCACAGCTGCGGCGTTCGCCCGAGCGGCAAGGTGGCCTGCTGGGGCAACGACGCCAAGGGTCAGGCGCAGGCGCCCGGGGGCAAGTTCGTCAGACTGGAAGCGGGCAAGGCCCACACCTGCGGCCTGACGGACACCGCCAGCATCGATTGCTGGGGCGATGGCGAGCTCGACCAGACCGCCTCCCCGGCAGGCGACTTCGTGCAGTTCTCCTGCGGCACGCACCACTGCTGCGCGGTGGACGACGAGAGCGAGCTGGAGTGTTGGGGCGACAACAGCACCAAGCAGCTGGACGCGCCGAAGGGGAAGTACGTGGCGGTGGCCGCGGGCATGGAGCACAGCTGTGCGATCAAGCAGGAAGGCCGCGCGCTGACCTGCTGGGGTGCAAACACCGATGGGCAGGCGGAACCACCCGAGGGCGAGTACTGGGCCGTGGTGGCGGGCTCGGTCCACAGCTGCGCGATCAAGAACCTGAGCGGGACGGTCGCGTGTTGGGGCAATGACTACTTCGGCGAGTCGAGCCCGCCCGCGGAGTTCAGCCGAGTGAGCGTGCCCGTGCCCGATGTCGAGGACGAGCCGGAGTCCGAGGAGGCGATCGCGGACACGGAGCCCAAGGGCAAGAAGGCGGCCGAGGACGACGGCGACGGCGAGGCGCTCGCGGCCAAGTCGGCCGGCAAGAAGGACAGGGCCTCGAAGTCCAAGAAGAAGGCCAAGGACGCCGCGGCCGATGGCGGCGGCGCCGACATGTCCTTCGATGTCGACGAGGCGGAGGCGGAGGAGGAGCCGGAGGACCCCGAGGCGCGTGAGGCCGCCGACCGCAAGCGCAAGGCCGAGGAGGCCCGCGAGAAGCGCCGCAAGCGGGCCAAGAAACCCGCGAAACTGGACGATTTCCTCAAGTAGGCTTGGCTCAGGCCAATTTTGCTGGAAAATCAAGCCGCTTGGCCAAGGCCGCTCTGTTGCAGACCGGCTCCAAAGTGGGGTACAGCCTGCGGCGTCCGATCGACGCCGTCCGACGACTCGCTGGAGAACACGAGGAATCCATGGAGCTTCGCAACAAGGCCGACTACAGGACTCTGTTCTGGGTGTTCGTCCTCACCCCCGGGGTGGTCATCGCCCAGTTCGCGAATCCCGAGCTGGTGCCCTACCTGTGGTGGGTGAGCTGCTACTTCGCGCTCTCCTGCGGCGTCATCGCCCACAACCACAACCACTGCGGCACCTTCAAGGGCAAGGACGCCAACCAGGCCTTCGGCTCGTGGCTGTCGATCTTCTACGGCTATCCGACCTTCGGCTGGATCCCGACCCACAACAACAACCACCACAAGTTCACCAACGCGCCGGGGGACGCCACCATCACGTGGCGACACACCAACCGGCACAGCTTCTGGGTCGCGATCACCTATCCCTTCGTCTCTTCGTACTATCAGGGGTTCCTGATCGCCGAGTACGCCGCCAAGGCCAAGGAACGCGGCGGCAAGGCGTGGAGCAACATCAAGATGCAGCGCGCCGTCTGGATCGGCGGGCACGTGATCGCGCTGTCGATCGCGGTGGCCCTGCACGGCGTCAAGACCGGGCTCTACGTGTGGGGCCTGTCGATGCTGGTGCCGGCGCTCTTCGCGCTGTGGACGATCATGCTGTTCAACTACGAGCAGCACGTGCACACCGATCCGTACTCGGAGCACGACCACTCGCGCTCCTTCGTCAGCTGGTCGCTGAACTTTCTGCTCTTCAACAACGGCTACCACACGGTGCACCACGAGCACCCGGGCACCCACTGGTCGGAAGCGCCGCGCTTGCACGCCGAGATCACGGACAAGATCGATCCGGTGCTGCAGCAGCGCAGCCTGTGGTGGTACTGGTTCCGCCAGTACTTCCTGGCGGCCATGCTGCCGTCGCTGGGCAGCAAGCAGATCGGCACCGCGCCGATGGATCCGCCCCCGGGTACGGCCGAGCTGGCGGAAGCCGCGAGCTGAGCGCCTACGGCTCAGGGGGCGTGGCGACCTGGTGGCAGCGGGCGCAGGTCGCGATCAGGTCGGCGTAGATCTCTGCACGGTCGCCGTGCGAGCGAGCAGCCCTTGCACGCTTTGCGACGTCTCTGATCTTCTCGACCTCGCCGTGCGTCTCCGCATCCACCGCCTCGCCATCCTGCTGTGGGGGAACCAGCGGCGCACGGGTGAGGGTGACGGTGCCGTTGCGCCACGCCGTCTCGGAGGGATCGACCAGTCCCATCCACATC
>JAPPOT010000186.1 GCA_028817855.1 Myxococcales bacterium | reverse complement strand
CTGCGACGACGGCGACTTGTGCACCGCCTCCAGCAGCTGCGACGCCCAGGGCGCCTGCACTGTAGGCGCTGCAGTCGACCCCGACGACGGCAATCCCTGCACCGCAGACAGCTGCGACCCGGCGGCTGGCGTCCAAAACGAGCCCGTCGCCCCCGGCACCAGCTGCGACGACGGCAATCTCTGCAACGGCGCGGACATCTGCGGCGGCGGCTGCAGCGACGCCTCCACCGTGCTGCACTACCGCTTCGAGGAAGGCAGCGCCGGCCAGCCCGTCACCACCCTGCTCGACAGCGGCCCCCACGGCCTGCACGCGCCCGTCGTGGGCGAGCTGTCCTACGGCGACGGCGTCGGCGGCGCGCTGAGTCAGGTGGGCGTCGACGCCAGCACCTCCAATGGCTACGCCCAGCTCGGCAACGAGCCTCCTCTGAACTTCGAGGACGACCTCACCATCGAGGCCTTCGTGCGTCCGCGCTACGGCACCGTCACCGGCGGCACCGATCCCATCTTCCGCCGCACCAACCTCACCGCCGACTTCTTCTTCCGCGAGCACGGCTTCTACTACGAGCCGCGCACGGGCGGCCGTGGGACCATCCGGGCGAGCATCACGCTCACGGACGGCTTCCGGCAGGACCTCACCCACACCATCTTTGATAGCCAGTGGAGTCACGTGGCGCTGGTGATGCGGGACACCCGCACGCCCTTCGCACGCATCGAGCTGTACATCGACGGTGGTTTCATCGTCGGCCGCGACATCCCCGGCCTCGCCCCGGCCTGGGACTCGCCCATCGGATCGGCCTTCTTCATCGGCGACACCCAGGACGACTTCCAGGGCGACCTCGACGAGCTACGCATCACCCGTCGCGCGCTGTCCCCGGCTGAGCTGCTCACCGCCGCCACCGTCTGCGTGCCGCGCTGCGAGAGCGACGGCCCCCTGGATGTGGACGACGGTGACCCCTGCACGATCGACAGCTGCGATCCCCTGACCGGCCCCGTCCAGACCTTCGACGAGGACGCGCCACTGACCTGCGCCGAAGCCGGCTACGAGTGCGGCCCGCTGGCCGACGGCTGCGGCCAGACCCTGGACTGCGGCAGCTGCCCCACCGGCGCCACCTGCGGCACCGGCCCCGACGCCGGCCTGTGCCTCTTTCCTCAACCGCGCACCCCCACGCGCCTGGTCGCGCTCGCGCCGCAGCTGTCCAGCCAGCTCGGCCACGCCCTGCTCAGCGCCCAGCTGCTCAACGCCGACGACACCTCAGTCCCGATGGCCGGCCTGGTGGTCGAATTCACCAGTCGCGGCGAGACCTATCTCGCCGTCACCGACGCCACCGGCGTGGCCTCGGTCGACGTCGCCTTCGAGCAACCCGGCGCGCAAGAAGTGGGCTTTGTCTTCGCGGGCGACGCCACCTACGAGCCGAGCTTCGCGGTCGTGCAGTACATCACTCCAGGCGGCGAGCCGCTGCCGATCGTGGCGGAGGAGCCGGTACCCGGCCACGCCGGCACCCGCTTCGTGCTCGCCTACGGCCAAAACGGCGACCACGCGGGCCGCGCCAACAAGCGCCTGGACCTCTACCACAGCCCCCCCCCCCCCCCGGCCGCCCCGGTGCGCGCACCGGGCGCCGGCTCTGAGACCACCGTCGTGGTCGACCGCGACGAGGTTACCCGCGTCGACATCCCGGTCGAGCTGATGACGGGCGCGGGCGCGCCGCCCGTGTGGCAGGGTGACAGCGGCCTGATCGAGGACAAGGGCATCGAAGTGACCGCCGATGCTCCGGTGACCGTCAAGGGGCTCAACTTCATCAAGGGAAGCACCGACGGCTTCCTCGCCTTGCCAACCGACAAGCTCGGCACCGAGTACATCGTCAGCGCCTTCCACGCCGAGCGCGGCCGCAGCTTCGAGACGCCGCAGAGCTCCCAGATGGTCGTGGTCGCCACGCAGGATGGCACCCGAGTCACGGTCATCCCCAGCGCCGACCTGGCCCCCGGACCCGCGCTGCCTGGCGGCGCGCGCAAGGGCCGCGCCGTGAGCTTCACCCTCGGTAACCTCCAGACCCTGCAGCTGACGGCCAAGTACCAGGGCGACCGCTTCTTTACCGACCTGACCGGCACGACGGTCGATGCCAGCGCGCCGGTGGCGGTCTTCGGCGGCAACACCTGCACCATCTTCGGCGGCGTCGCCAGTGCCTGCGACCACATGCACGACCCGATGCCGCCGCTGAGCCAGCTCGGCGAGCACTTCGTCATCGCCCCGCCGCGCTGGGACGAGGAGGGTCAGCACTACCGGGTCACGGCCAGCGCTGATGACACCGACGTCTGGGTCGACTCCATCCACGTCGCCACCCTGCAGCGCGGCCAGGTCAAGCAGCTGCGCCAGGCGGGTGACAGCCCCCACGAGGTCACGGCCAGCGCGCCGGTCCTCGTCACCCAGCACCGCGTGGCGCCCGCCGCGGGCGACCCCGATGCTGCGCTGGTCGCGCCGATCGACCAGTACCTGCCCAAGGTCCTGGTGGTCACGCCCGAGCCGATGGACACCTCGTCAGGGCCCTACGCCTTCGACGGCAACTACCTCGCCATCGTGGCCGAAGCCGCCCACGTGGGAGGCGTGCGCGTCGACGGGACTGCTCGCAACATCGCCTGGCGCGCGGTGGGCAGCGGCCGCTACGCGGTCGGCCGCATGGCCGCAGCCATGGGACAGCGCTACCTGATCGAGCAGACCGTCGCCGGCAGCGGCGTGTTCGCCTTCGCCCATGGCGACCAGCCCTCGGACAGCTACCTGGTCACCTCCGGCATGGCGCTGGGCACCCCCACCTGCCACCCCACCGCCACCGAGCCCGGCGACGGCCTCGACAACGACTGCGACGGCCTCGAGGGCGAGGAGCTTGCAAACGGCAAGGACGACGACGGCGACGGCCTCGAGGACGAGGACCTGGCGCTCGAGCCCACGGCGGGCGCAAACCGCGCGCCCGTCCTGCACAGCGGCTGGTGGCCCCAGGTGCGCCGCGGTCGCAGCACGAGCTTTGCGCTGCCGGGCCACGACCCTGACGGCGATGCGCTGAGCTACCGCGTCGAGTCCATCACCGGCGGCGGCAGCGCCAGCCTCGATGGCAACCTGCTGACCTACGAATCGAGCCCCACCGCTTTGGGCGGATCGGTCAGCATCCAGCTCAGCGCAAGCGACGGCGTGCTGCGCAGCGCGCCCGCGACGCTGTCGTTCACGCGGACGGCCGCGACTGCCCTTTGCGACGACCCGTTCATCGGCGACGGCAGCGATGCGCTGTTCTGCAACAAGGAGCCCCGCTTCGTCGGCAGCGCCCTGTACCCGGGCGTCAACACCTGGTCCGGCAACACCATCGCCGTGCCCTCCGGGCAGCTGGTGCAGTGGACGACCCAGAGCGTCGCACTCGACAATGACCTCGACCCGCTGAGCTATAGCCTGGCCGAGGCCCCCGCCGGCATGACCGTCGACGCCGACACGGGCGTCGTGCAGTGGACGGTGGGTCCGGACGACGTGGGCAGCCACCCAGCCAGGCTGGTAGCCACCGACCCCTACGGCGGCGAGCACCGGCCCTTCACCACCATCCAGGTCGTCGCCGACGCCACCAACGTCCCGCCCACCATCGACT
>JAPPOT010000078.1:8748-15976 GCA_028817855.1 Myxococcales bacterium | reverse complement strand
CGCCCCGCCCGCAACCCCCGCCGCAAGACCCGTGCCGCCCACCACCAGGGTCCACGTGGGCAGCTCGTCTTCGGGGGGCAGCAGCCAGGGCAGCGAGCTCGCCATCAAGACTCCACCCGTGGCGGAAACGGCCACCGGAATCAGCTCGAAGCTCTCCAGATCGTCCAGCGTCTGACTGTAGTCAGCCCCGGAGCTCTTCTGATCACTGTAGGTGAGCTCCAGATCCAGATGGCGGCCGTACAGCCCCCAGGACACCAGCATGGTGGCAGCGCCGGTGCCACCCACCACCAGGCTGGCCACCGGCGGCGACCAGCCGTCGTCGTCGGGCTCGCCCTCGAGATCGTCGATCGCCTCCACCCCCGACCTGGCCGCCTCCTCCTCCGGCGTCTCCGGTACCGCCTGCGCGGCCTCCACCAGCGCGGGCGCCTGGCTCCGGGTAACCGCCGCCACCCGCGAGACATCCCCGAGCTCGGCGCTGCCCTCCACGCTGTGGTCGCGCTTCACGCCCTCGTGCAGGTCGCGCATGGCGGCGTCGAGCGTCGCAGTGGCGAACGCCTCGCTCTCGCCCATGCGCATCCGCACCGCCGCGATCAGCGCCCCGTCGCGCACGCGGATGCGATGCACCTGCACCACCCGGCCGCCGGCCCCCGGGCCGTGGACCTGGAGCGTCAGCCAGACCTCCTCGGCGCCCACCACGCGGCCCACCTCGACCGCGTGCTGATGCGCGAGCGTGCGCTGCTGCTCGGCACTCACGTAGCGCAGCCCGATATCCAGCGAGGTCTGCACCGCACCGTCGAAACGCGTGTCGATGCGCTTGACCACGCGCGTCGATCCGATCGTGACCCGATGCACGCGCCCCGCCCTGCCCTGCTCACACTCGGCCTGCAGGCGGTACTCGCCTGGGCTCAGGTGCGGAAGCTCGAGGGGCGCGGTCCCCAGCTGACGCCCGTTGACGAAGACGGCGCACCCGGACGGCACGCTCTCGACCCGCAGCGAGCCCGGCCGGCGGTGACGCAGGGCCGCCTCGGCCTCCGCCAGGATCCCAATCACGTCCGGCGGGTGCATCGTGCCGTCCGGCTCGATGTCCGGCACCAGTCGCCGGCACTCGAGGGCCTGCTCGGCAGCGCGCTTGCGCTCGCGTTTCTGCAGGTGCGCACGCACCAGATAGAGGCACGCGTCGAGCAGCTGCTGGGCCGCCAGCGACTCGCGGTTGAGGGACTCGAGCACCTTGTCAGCGCGCGTGATGGCCCGCTCCACGTCCTGCCGGGCGCGCCCGGGCAGCCCGCTGGCGACGTGGTAGAGCGCCATCTGGGTGTCGCGCGCCAGGGCGTCGAGGTCGGTGTGGCTGACCGTCAGGGGCGAGGTGGAGCCGCGCTGCTCGAAGAGCGTGCGGGCCCGCTTGGCCGGCATCAGCCGCGCGCCACCCTCCGCGAGGCGGTGCGCGATGTGCCCCGCCGCCACCCTCGGCGCCGGGTCGACCTCGCCTTCCACGACGACCACCGAGGGAAGCACCAGCCGCGCTCCATCGGCCTGGACGCGCCCGGGGGGCGCCGCAGCCAGCCCGAAGGCCCCAGCCAGAACCGCCCACTGTACCGCTCTGCTCATCCTCCGGGTCGTCCCCCTTGCTCGCCTTCTATCGGCCGCCGCCGACCCTGGTTGCGGCGCGGCTCCGCGATAGCACAGGCACTCCCTGGGACCATACTGGACACCCGCTCAGGATAAGAGCGCAAGCCTCCGCTATGATGCGCCAATGTCCGACGTGCCCCAGGGGCAGTCCGATCTGATCTTCAGGGCGATTGCCGAGGCGGCCGACAACGCCAGGCTGGGCGTGTCCGTCACCTCCTTGGATGGGGAGGAGGTGGAAGTGCTCTTCCTCAACTCGGCAGTGCTCCACTTGCTTGGCACCGATGAGGCCACGGTGCGCGCCCGCGGGGTCTGGAGCTTCATCGCCCCGGAGGAGCTGCCCCGGCTGATGGAGATGCACGCCGCGCGCGAGCGCGGCGACGACCTGCCCAACGTCTTTGGCACCGTGGTGTTGCGCCCCGACGGCGAGCGCTTGCCAGTGGAGATTTCCACCAGCCGCGTGACCCTGGGCAGCAAGCTCGCGAACGTCACCTTCGTCTCCGACGTCAGCGCCCTCTCGCGTTCCGAGGCGCGCTTCACGCAGGTCGTCGAGGCCGCGCCCGACGGGGTGGTGATCCTGCGGTGGCCGCACATCGTGTTCATGAATCTCGAGGCCGCGCGCATGCTCGGGCTGTCCGATCCCGGCGATGCGATCGGCAAAGCGCTGACCGACTACCTGGAGCCTTCCGAGGCACAGCTGGCGGACCAACGGGCACGCGAGTATGCCGGCGACACGGAGTGGCAGCGCGCCCCGCGCGAGTACACCGGGCGCGACGCCGCCGGCAATCGCCTGGTGGTGGAGGTCTCCTCGATCGCGATCGAGTACGAGGGCGAGCCCGCGATGCTCGCCTTCGCGCGCGACGTCACCGAGCGCAACGCCATGTCGACCAAGCTCGCCCGTGCCGACAAGCTGGCTGCGGTGGGCACGCTCGCTGCCGGCGTCGCCCACGAGATCAACAATCCCCTGGGCTACCTGCTGCTCAACCTCGACATGCTGCGGCGCGAGTTGCCGCGGACCGGGCTGCCGCCGGAGCGCGTCGAGGTCCTGATGGCGCGCCTCGACGAGTGCAAGCACGGTGCGGAGCGCGTCAAGACGATCGTGCGCGACCTGCAGGCCTTTACACGCAAGGACGAGGACATCCGCGGACCGGTCGACCTGGCCCAGGTGATCGGGGCGGCGACGCAGCTCGCGCGCCACCAGCTCGCCCCGAGCGCGCGCATCACCCACGAGTTCGACGACCTGCCGCCCGCCCACGGCAACGAGACACGCTTCGAGCAGCTCATTCTCAACCTGCTCATCAACGCGGCCCACGCGATCGAGGAAGCCGAGCGCGAGGATGGCGCCATCCACGTCAGCGCCACGCGCGGGCGCGACGGTCAGCTACTCGTGCGCGTGCGGGACAACGGCGTCGGCATGAGCGCCGAGCTCCAGGCCCACGTCTTCGAGCCCTTCTTCACTACCAAACCTCCGGGGGTGGGCACCGGGCTTGGCCTGGCCATGTGCCATACCATCGCGCGCGCCGTGGGTGGCGACGTCACCCTGGAGAGCAGCATGGGCGAGGGCACCACCGTCACGGTGGAGCTGCCGGCTCACGGAAGCACCGGGGCGAGCGGCGGCGACCCCCCCGCCGCCGAGCCACAGCCCACCGGTCAGCCGCGGCGCCGGCGCGCGCGCGTGCTGCTGATCGACGATGAGCGCGCGGTGGTGGCCTCCCTGAGCGCCGCGCTGGACGACCACGAAGTCGTCTCCTGCGCCAAGGCCAGCGACGCGCGCGAGCTGCTCGACCGCGGCGACACCTTCGACGTCATCCTCTGCGACCTGATGCTGCGCGGCGAGACCGGCATGGACCTCTACCGGCACGCCACCGCGCAGCGACCGGAGCTCCGTGAGCGCTTCGTGTTCATGACGGGAGGCGCCTACCTCCCGGAAGCCCAGGAGTTCCTCGAGCGCGTCGGATGCCCCTATCTGGAGAAGCCGTTCGAGCTCGCCGCCCTGCGGCGGGTATTCGATCAGCTGCTCGCGTGAGCGCTCGCCCCACAACCGCTCGCGCCGGAGTGCAGGCTTTGGCAGACTGGCCGCCGTGACCTGCCACCGTCGCCCTCGCCTCGTTCGCAGGTGGGCCCAGAGGCTGCGAGTGCTCCGACGAGGGCATATTGTCGCAGCACTCGTCGCCTGTGCCCTGCTCACCACGGCGCGCGCCGGCGCCGCCCCGCCACCGACCATCGAGCAGCTGCGCGCGGAGCTGGCACGCGTGCGCGAGGCCCAGGGCAATGCGATCCCGGCGGGCGCCTACGAGTCGATCGCATACACGATCGACGTGGCCGAGCGTATCGCCGGCGGGCGCTTCCAGCCCCAGTCCGAGTCCTGGCGGCGCCGCGCCACCCGCTTCCTTGCGCTCGCGGACAAGGGCGAGGATCCGATCGTCGCCCAGCACGGCAAGATCCTGATGCGCGGCTACCGGTCGCGGATCTCGCGCGTGCGCCAGGGCTACGCGATCTACATCCCGCCCGACTACGACCCGGCCAAGCGCTACCCGCTGATGGTCATGCTCCACGGCGGCTCGGCCAACGGCAATCTCTTCCTCGGTGTCGTGCTCGGCAACAACATGAACTGGAAGGACTACCCGATCCACCTGTGGGACGACTACGAGCCGCGCTGGTCGCCCGACTGGATCGTGGTGGCGCCGGATGGCTTCGGCCAGGTGATGTGGCGCTGGATGGGCGAGCAGGACGTGCTCGACGTGATCGACGACGTGCAGCACCACTACAGCGTCGACGAGGATCGCGTGGTGCTCGGCGGACTGAGCAACGGAGGCGTCGGTGCCTACAACATCGGCATGCGCCACGCCTGGCGCTTCGCGGCGGTCGAGGCGATCGCCGGCGCACCGAGCTGGCTGCAATACTCGGGCGGGCGCATGTCGGAGCCCCAGCGCACGCAGATGATCCCCCTGTCGGGCATGCAGCTGGCCGAGAACGCGATCAACACCGACTTCCGCTACTACCACGGCCACGAGGACGGCGGCCCGATGAAGCCGCGCTACGTGCACGAGCTGACCGCGCACATCTCCAAGCTCGAGGTGCCCTTCACCGAGAAGTGGTTCGACGCCGGCCACGACCTGCTCTACCGGGTGCACCGGCACGGGCGGAACTACGCCAAGCTCGCGGAGCTGCGCCGCAACCGCCGCCCCAAGGAGGTGCGCGTGCTGACCGGTGACTACCGCGCCGCGCGCCAGCACTGGGTCACGGTCACGCGCATCGCCGACTACCCGCAGCTCGCACGTGTGCGCGCGGTGGCCGATGGCGGCCGCATCGAGGTCGAGACGGAGAACACCAGTGCCCTGTCCCTGGACCTGCGCGACGCGCCCCTCGGTACGGGCGACAGGGTGACGCTCGTGGTCGACGGCAAGGAAGTCCACGCGGGTCCGCGCGCCCACCTCGGCCACGTGCTTCACCTGACACGCGACGCTGGCGGTTGGCGCACGGGCTTCCCGCGCGAGGATCCGGAGGCGCTCGAGAAGCGCCCGGGCAGCATGGGCCCGATCGCAGACGCCTACTACGGCTCGATGATCCACGTGTACGGCACCGGCGTGGAAGCGCACACCAAGGATCTGGAGCGCGCAGCGCGCAAGGGAGCCAAGGGCTGGCCCCTGTGGCTGTGGCGCGTGGATCAACCCGTCGTCGCCGACACCGAGGTAACCGACGCGATGATGCGCGAGCACCACCTCGTCCTCTACGGCACCCCGGGCAGCAACTCGGTGCTCGAGCGCATCGCCGGGCGGCTGCCGGTCCGCGTCGAGCCGGACGCGGTGGTGGTGGGCGACCGGCGCATCGATGCCGACGGCGTGGGGGTGAAGCTGATCCACCCGAACCCGCTGGCGCCGGAGCGCTACGTGGTGGTGCAGGCCGCACCCACAACCGCGGCAGTTCGCGCGGGCAACCGGCTGCCGGACTTCCTGCCCGACTACGTGGTCTACGACAAGCGCAGCACGCGCAAGCGCCCGCGTCTGGTCTTCACGCAGGCAAACATGCCGCCCGCGCTCGGATACTTCGACCGGCACTGGCGGCTGCCACGGGAGCACGCCAGCGGCGGCTCCGGCCCCGGCGATGCCCCGCTGCAGGCCGCCGACGCGGGCAGCGCGAGCGCGGCGCCCGACGCCGGGGTGCTCGACGCACCGGACGCGGGGCTCCCGATCCCGCCGGCCCCGCCCGCGCCTGCGGCACCGAAACGCTTCAAGGCGCCGTGGAAGTCCCAGTCCGGCAAGGCGGCGCGCACGATCGCGCGGCGCGTGCAGACCTTCAAGAACTTCCGCGCGCTCACGCCGGGTGCCACCTGGATGGTGAGCCGCAAGGCGCGCTGGTCGATCGACGAAGACGCACGCTGCCTGGAGCGCCTGCAGGAGCTCGGCATCCGCGTGCGCACCTGGGACGACCCGCTGCCCAATCCGGTTCCGACGCCGGTCGAGCTGATCGGACGCGTGGACGGCATCTGGTTCCGCATGACCCACGAGGAGCGCACGCTCTTGATCAGCTGCGAGATGGCGGCCCGGCTGCCGGAGCTGACACGCGTGCTCAAGCGCCACGGCATCCGCGGCGTGGACGTGATGAGCGCCTACCGCGACTCACCGCGCTCCAGCTTCCACACCATGGGACTGGCCCTCGACCTGCTGCGCTTCTTCAAGCTCGATGACGTGCTCAGCGTCTACTACGACTACGAGGAGACGCCGGACCGCGAGACCTGCGCGGGCCCACCGCCGAAGAAGAAGCGCGCCCGCATCCTGCGCGACATTGCCTGCCGCCTGGCGCGCAGCAAGCGCTTCTCGACGGTGCTCACGCCCAACTACAACGAGGGCCACCGCGATCACTTCCACCTGGATATCCGCCCCGACGACCCGCGCATCTTCCTGCGCTAGGATGCACTAGAACGCAAAGGCGAACGCGAGAGCCCCGCTCACCCAGACACCGTCGAGGGCGACCAGGACCTCTTCGTCGCCCAGCGCCTTTGCGGGTAGCGTGACCAAGCCCGCTTCCAGGTCCATGGCGATCAGGAAGGCGGGCGTCACCGAGGCCTCCGCGCGCGCGAACCAGACCGGCCCGCCCCACGGCGCGAAGAAGCGCTCCCCGCGATCCTGGGTCGGGTCCGAGGGCTCGCCCTCCATGCGCGCGAAGCCGACGCGCCCCCCGGGACCGGCATACAGGTGAAAGGCATCGAGCGGGACGGCCAGCGCCATGCCCGCCATCGCGCTGGCGGTGCCGACCGTCACCTCGCCGAGGCGCGTATCCACCCGGGTGAGCCCAAAGTCGCCGCTGATGGTCCAGGCCAGGTTGTCCAGCGGGCGCTGCAGGATGCGCAGCCCGGCCCCGACCAGCACACCGTCGTGCTCGGACCACAGCTGCACGCTGAAGGCCGCAGAGATGTTCGCGCTCGGCGGAGTGGCCGCCTTCTGGCGCTCGCTCGTCATGCGCCGAGCAGCGCGCTCGACCTCGGGGGCCGGCGGCGGCCCTGCGGGCTGCACCGCCGGCGACGGGTGGACGGTGAGGGCGAGACAGCATGCGACCACGAACACGGCGACCCCCACCGCGCGCCCGCGGGGGGGCGAGGCGTCGG
>JAPPOT010000078.1:0-8738 GCA_028817855.1 Myxococcales bacterium | reverse complement strand
ACCACGAACTCGGCGACCGCCAGCGCGAGCAGGCGCGTGCTCGAGGCGTCGCGGAAGGAGTCGGCGGGCAGCACACGCGCCATGCTCTTGCGCGTGACCGAGTCCTCGAGCCGCAGCTCGATGCCGAGCTCGCTGCAGCTCACCGTCACGTGGGTGACCCCCCGCGCGCGCGCCGCCTTGGCCTGCGAGGTGCCGAGCTCGATCGCCAACAGGCGCTCGAACTGCGCGGCATCGACCGGCACGCAAGGGTCGAGCTGCGTGCTCACGGGCGGCGACTCCTGCGCGCGCGCGAGGGACGCGGCGCACAGGAGCGCGATACCCACCGAGGCTGCGGCGACGACCCGCACGAGGTGCGAGCCTACCCGCAGCGCGCCTCGTCACCAAATGCGAGCGCAGGCGCGCTTGACGCGCCAGCTCTGGCGCGCGAGCGCACGGCCGGGTGTCGTCAGTCGATGCCGCCGTAGAGCTGCACCGCGCGCACGCGACGGCCCTTCGGGTAGCGGCGCAGGTACTGCTGCGCACGCTTGTAGGCGCCCGCGGCATCACCGCCCTTCGACAGCGCCTCGACCTCGCGGGCCAGGGCGTCCTGTGCCATCGAGCCGGACGGCGCGAGCGCGCGCGAGCGCGCGAAGGCCTGGGCCGCCTTTTGCGGATGGCCGAGCCGATCGAGGTAGACGCGACCGAGCGTGAAGGCCGCCAGCGGCGCCACCGGGCTCTTGCCGTGGTCGCGCACGACCCGCTCGAGGTACTTCACCGCGCTGCGCGGGTGGCCGCTCAGGCGGGCCGCATCGGCCGCGTCCATCAGCGCCGAGGGCTCGTTGTCGACCACGCCGCCCGCCTGCAGCGACTTGAAGGCCCCGTCGTAGTCACCGCTCTGGCTCAGGCTGCGCCAGCTCTTGGCTGCGCGCTTGCCGCGCGCCCGACGCTTCACGCGCTTCGTCTCGACCGCGGCCTCCTCGACCTCTTCGGCCTCCACCGCGGCGGGCTCCAGCAGGAAGGCCTGGCGCTCGCCGGCCGCCACGTCGTAGGCGCCCGCCGGACCGTAGACCCGAACCTTGCCGCGCTCGACGTATACGACGACCTCATCGGCACCGCGCGTGACCTCGAAGACCGTGCCCAGCACGACCACCCGGTACGGACCGGTCTCGACCGCGAAGCTGCGCCCGGTGCTGGGCACCACATCGAAGCGGGCCTGGCCCTGATGCAGGCGCATGGCGATGTGCGAGGGCGTGTTCTTGAGCAGCTCCAGCTCGCTGCCCTCGCCGACCATGCTGGCGGTCGAGCCGTCGGCCAGCCGCAGCTGGCCGGCGCGCACGGTCTCGCCGGCAGTCGCCTCATGGGTGGCGCCGGGACGTGCCTCGGCGGTGAGCTGCGTCTCGGGCGCAGCCCCGGGGTTCATCAGTAGCAGGGCAACGGCCCCGGCCGCGGCGGTCACCGTCGCCAGACCGACGCGGGCGGCCGTGCGCCGCCGCTTCAGCTGCCCCACACCAGCGAACAGCCGCGCAGCGCGCTCCTCGTCCCAGTCGGCGACGAGCTGCTCCCGCGTAGCTTCGAGCTCCTGTGCGAGCTTATCCATCGGTCAACTCCGCTTGAATGCGAGTGTGGGCCGCGGCGATACGTCGCTTCGCCGTGGCCAGTGAACATCCGCAGCGCTCCGCCACACGCTCGAGCTTCTCGCCCTCCACGTAGCGCAGCGTCCACGCGAGGCGGTGGTCGACCGGCAGCTGGTCGAGCGCCTGGTAGACGCGGGTGAGCAGCGCGCGACGCTCGGGCGAGATGTCCGGGTCGCGCAGCTCGAGCGAAGGCGCGAGGGTGTCGAGCCCCACGAAGGAGCGCACCTTGCGCTTGCGCAGCTGCCGGCGCGCCGTCCGTACGGCGACGATGGCGAGCCAGCTCTTGAACGCGGCGGGATCGCGCACCTGGTGCTTCTGCCGGAACGCCGCCAGGAAGACCTCCTGGATCAGGTCGTCCACGTCCGCCTCGCGGCCGAGCAGGCGCAGCCCGATGCGCGCCACGTAGGGCGCGTAGCGCTTGAACAGCGCCTCGTCGCTGAGCGCAGCCGGATCGGGCGCATCGGCCTTCGCCGCCTTGCCATCCACCACGCGTAGCTCTGGGTGCCCCGATCCCACTGCTGTTCCTCGCAAACCATAGTGGGGGGGTACCTGGAAAACGGCTCAGGTTTGGCACCCCACCCGATCGGACAAAAGGTGCGCAATTTCCGGACCCTGTACGGAAATCCGCGGGCCCTTGAGCTACCGTACACGTGTGGGTGTGTTGCCTCCCAGTGTCCGCTTGGCGGGATCGGTCGCGATGTTGGCCGCTCTGGTGGCCTGCTCGGGCTCCGAGCATCAGGTTTTCCAACCTCTGGTCAACCTCAGCCCGCCCAGCGTCGACCCGCCCGAGCCGACGATAGCTGAGGACGGCGCCGACGATGGCTCCCCCGAAGCCGGATCGGAGGCACCCGATCCGGCCCAGGATGCTCCCGATCTGCAACCGCGGGGCGAGATCCTCGACCCCAACATCACCTTCGACTGGACCCCGAGCCTGCCCGGGCAGGGCACCTGCAAGGCCGGCGTCTACACCGGCAGCTTCAACTGCGTGATGGACACGTTCCCCCCCTGGCCGCTCGACGGCAAGCTCTCCTTCACGCTGGAGGGCTCCCCGGAGCAGCAGCGCCTGACCGTCACCGAGGGCGGGATCAGCGATCTGGCCGACGCGGTCTTCTCGGCCGGCGTCGACGGCAGCCTCAACTGCATCGACCAGCGCTTCGAGGCCCAGACGGTCGACGGCATGGCCGCCACCCTGCCTCCGATCGACCAGCCCTTCGCCCCGACCTTCCGCCTCTTCGAGGCGACCATGGTGGGCAACTTCGACGATCAGGAGCTCGTGATCACGGGCAGCTGGCACCTGGTCAACGACCTGGGCGACACCTGCACGGGCAGCTTCTTCGCGGGAGCCACGCCGTGAGGGCGACCGCGACTCTGCTGGCGGTCACCCTGCTCGCCTGCAGCGGTGGTGATCCCCCCGACCGGGATCCGGAGGAGACGACCGAGCCCGACGGCGACACGACGATGCCCACCCCGATGGCAGGCGATGGCGCACCCGACGTCGCCGAACCGATGGACAGCGTGGCTGCGCCGACGCCGATTCCCATGACCTCGACGGCGCCCGCACCGAACGTCGACGCGATCTTCGAAAACGAGTGCGCGACCGCGACCATGCAGTCGAGCCTGCTGCCCTCGAACCTACTCTTCGTGCTCGACCGCAGCGAGTCGATGGCCTGCAACCCGCCGCCGATCACCACGTCCACGCAGTGCGAGGACACCCCCGAGCGGGCCGACGAGATCGCCTTCAACAAGTGGGAGATCGTGCGCATCTCGGTCAGCCGAGCGATGAAGAACCTGCCACCCGAGACCAACGTCGGGATCAGCTACTTCAGCAACGACGACTCATGCGGCGTGCATCCGGTGCCGCGCGTGCCGATGGCCCCCCTCGATGGCGCCCAGCACAGCGCGATCGACGCGAGCCTCGCCAGCATCACGCCCCAGGGCGCCACGCCGCTGGTCGGCGCCACCATCCTGGCCTACCAGCACCTGCACGAGGAGGCCCTGCTCGGGCGCGTGGTGGGCAAGAAATACGTCGTACTGCTCACCGACGGCGAGCAGAGCGAACCCTGCTTCGACGAGCCCCACTGCGATGGCGCCGACAGCTGCACCCAGCTGCTGCTCGACAGCGAGGTGCCGAAGGCAGCCGGCGAGGGCGTGCGCATCAACACCTTCGTGATCGGCGCCCCCGGCAGCGAGCCCGCGCGCAACGTTCTGTCGGCGATGGCGCTGGCGGGCGGCACCGCGCCGGATGGCTGCGACCCCGCCATGGGCGACTGCCACTTCGACATGACCACCCAGGAGAACTTCAGCGCAGCGCTCGACGAGGCCCTTGCCCAGATCGCGGGTCGCAGCGCCCTGAGCTGCGAGCTGCCGATGCCGTCCGTCGAGGACGGCGAGGTGGACCCCGGCCTGGTCAACGTCCTCTACTCGCCCTCGACCGGCGGCGGACCGGTCGTGCTGTCCCAGGACGACGCCATGCCCTGCGACGACGGCGCCGACGGCTGGCAGTACAACGCCGACGGCAGCAGGATCCTGCTCTGCGGCGAAGCCTGCGACACCGCCCTGGGCGACCGCGGCGGCCGCATGGACGTGGTGCTGGGCTGCCCGGCCCAGCGCCCGGAGTAGCGCTCCGGGCCCCTGCGGTTTTTTGGACGAAGGGGGCCCTTCCCGGCACACCGGGAGGGATGCGAAAGGCGCTGGCCGGTCTGCTATTTCTGTCCGCCACCAGCTGCGGGGCCTGGGGTGAACCGGCGGCGAGCGGCACCGCCCGGACGGCCCCCGTGCCGGAGCCGGTGCCGGCCCCGGTACCGGAGGCCAAGCCGGCGCCCGCCAAGCCCGCGCCGCCGCGCCGCCCCGCGCCGCCTCCGCCGATCCCGCAGGACGCGCGCGCCGAGGCCGACGCCGACTGGCACGGCATCGAGCACAGCTTCGCTGCCCGCTTTCCCATGCACGGCATCGCCTTCCACGTGATGTCAGAGGTCTTCGAGCACCCGCACGAGGGCGCCGAGGTGCTCGGCTACATGCGCCGCGGCGCCCGCTTCCGCGCGACGACGGGCGCCCGCGGCGGCGGCTGTGATCGCACGTGGCACGCCCTGAGCGGCGGCGGCCATGTGTGCAACGGACGGGGCTTCGTGCTCGGCGATGGGCCGCAGCACTTCGAACCCTCCCCGGTGCCGCCCGCGCTGCACGACGCCCTGCCCTACCGCTACGCCAAGAACGTCGGCCAGGACGTCCCCCAGTTCTGGCGCGTCCCGAGCGCCGAGGAGGCGACCACCGCGCGCGAGCTGCTCGCCCTGGCGCGCGAGCTCGAACCCGCCGAGCCCGAGCTCGACGCGGAGGGGGAAGTCGTGCTGCGCGATCCCGATGTGCCCGACGAGGCCCTGGGCCTGCCGGACTACGTGCGCATGGGCATGCAGCCGGGCTTCTACATCAGCCTGGACGCGCTCGATCCGGGGACCGCCGTCGACGCCGCGGCCGGGGGCGCCGTCGACTACGCGCGCACCGTGCGCGGGGCCTACGTGGAGCAGGCGAAGCTGCAGTCGGTGCAGGCGCCTCCCGCGCCGGGGGTGGTGCTCGCAGGGCGGCAGGACCTTCCGCTCGCGCTCGCCCGGGCCGAGGCACGGCGGCTGCGGCGCGACGCTGCCACCGGCGCGGCGCGCATCGTCGAGCCGGTGCCACGGCTCGGCCACGTGCGACTGACCGGCCGCCGCCTCGAGCACGAGGGCCGAGACTACTGGATCGAGCGCGACGGGCACCTGGTCTCCGACCGCAACCTGCGCATGGTGCGCACCACGCCGCGGCCGCCGCAGGTGCCGCGCGCTGCGCGCTGGATCCACGTGAGCCTCGCCGACCAGACTCTGATCGCCTACGAAGGCGACCGCCCGGTCTTCGCGACCCTCGTCTCGAGCGGCAAGGAGGGCTACGAGACACCGACGGGGCTCTACCGCATCCACACCAAGCACGTCTCCGCCCCGATGGCAGGCCTGGCGGGCACGGACGACGTCTACATCATCGATGACGTGCCCTGGACGATGTACTTCCACGGCAGCTACGCCCTGCACGCTGCCTTCTGGCACGATCGCTTCGGCCGCGTCCGCAGCCACGGCTGCATCAACCTGGCGCCCGCGGATGCGCGCTGGCTCTTCGGCTGGACCACCCCGGAGCTACCCGCCGGCCTGCACGGCGTGCGCGCCCTCGGCGCAAACCCCGGCACCTACGTCTTCATCGAGTAGCTGCCCCCCAAAGGAGGGAGGGAGTTGTCGCGCGCCGCGCGATACCATCCGGCCATGCGGCTGCCTGCAACCCACTTCACGACCCTCGCGGTGCTCGCACTCGCACTCGGCTGCGGGGGCGCGGCCCTCACCGAGGTCCAGGCCGACCGCATCCGCAGCGACCTGCGCGACACCATGTCCAAGCCCGTGGCGGACCGCGAGACCCGCGACGCCCACAGTCGCCACCTCGTGCAGGCCGTCGAGTCCGGCGCCCTCGACCGGCTCGACCGCAGCCAGATCCGCGCGGCCATCGGCAAGGGGCGCGCCTGCCGCAACGAGATCTGCGACAACGCCGGCTTCCGCGAGGGCGACTGGTACTACGAGATCGGCCAGGCCGCCTCCGACGACATCAAGCAGCTGCCGGTGCTGATCATCGGCTTCGACCACCGCGACGTCGGCACCCGCGTCTGGACCCTGACGACCCACTGAGTGGCGCCGGCTCGCCAGCTCCCGCCCGTCTCGGGCTAGCGACAGGCCGTGCAGCTGGCGTGGCCGACGACGTGGATGCGACCATGGCCGCCGCCTCCGGCGCCGCCGCCGTTGCTGCCATCGCTGGCGCCGTTGCGCCGCCGCCCGAGCCGCTGTCGCCGCTCCAGTTGCCGCCATCGCTGCCGCCGCAGCGCTGGTTGCCCCGGGCCCGGGTGTCGAGCCGCTCGCGTTCGCGTCGACCGTGCCCGCGAGCGTGGCACCGCCCGCCACCGCGATCACCACGGCACGTTCACCAACCAGCAAGCAGCGTGTTGCCGGACGCTCCCCGACCACGCGACCTGGCGAATCAGTGGAATGGGATCTCGAACAATCGATTCCCTTTGGAATAGATTGCGAGCGATCCGGGAATTGGATAGTCGGCTGCTTGGATGCCGCCTTCCGAGCCCAGCGAGGGGGGGAGTGTGCGCGGGCTGCTGCCGCTGCCCGAGCCGCCGCCCGACCGCCCGCAGGCGCGGGAGGAGCCCTGCGCCGCCTGCGGGACCGGCGTCGACCCCATCCGGGCCCCCCAGGCGCTGATCTTCGACGACGGCTTCCGCTTCCTCTGCAGCGATGGGTGCCTGCGCGAGTACCGCCTCGGCAAGCGCGCACGTCGGCGGCGCACGCCCGAGATCCGCACGGTGAAGTCACCGCTGGAGACGCCCATCCCGCGCACCCCCAGCGGTCGGGCGATCCCGCTGGCGATGACGGCACCGGCGGTGGAGCGCCCCCGCGCCCTGTGGCTGGCCGTGGGGTGCGTGGCGGTCGCAATCCTGCTCGGCCTCGGCGGCGACACCCCGGGTGTTGCGCTCGCATCGGCGATCTTCAGCTGCGCGGGCGCGCTCGTGGCCCTGTGGACGAGCTACCCGGCTGTGCGGGACGTGGGCCTGCTGGCCTGGGCGCTGGGACCGGCGGGCGCGCTGCTCGCGGGCGTGTCCGCCTATCGAGCCGTGGCCGACGGGCAGGGCTCCTGGCTCACGATGGAGGGCGCGGCCCTGGCGGCCGGGGCGATGGTGGTGCGCGCGGTGCTCGACCTGGAGGCCCACCGCCCGATCGAGCGGGCGATCTACAACCTGGTGCAAAAGCTGCCCGCGCGCGTGCACGTGCCGGTCAAGACCGCCGCGGACCCCCTGGCCATGTCGATGGAGCTGGTCGACGCCGCCAGCGTGCGCACCGGCGAAGAGGTGATCGCCATGCGCGGCGAGACGCTGGCGGTGGACGGCGTGGTGCAGGCCGGCGAGGCCCGCGCGCTGCCCTACCCCGGCGCGACCACTCCCGTGCGACGCGGCGTCGGCGACCCGTTGCTGGCGGGCTCGACCCTGGTCCAGGGCGCCGTGCGCGTGCTCGCGACGCGCGTGGGCGACGACCGCGCCCTGGTGCGCCTGGCGCGCTTCGGGACCAGCGACGACACGACGCCTTCGCCGCTGTCGCGCATGACCGAGCTGACCACCCAGTGGGGCGCCCTCGCCACCATGGGCCTGGCCTTCGGCGTCGTGCTGGTGGCGGAGACCGGTGGGCTGAGCGCACCCCTGAGCGCAGCCAGCGCCGTGCTGCTCGCGGCCCCGCTGCTATCGCTGCGCCGGGCGGCCGAGGCGCCCCTGATCGCCGCCGCCGCAACGGCCGGCGCGCGCGGTATCGTCTACCGCAGCGGCGGCGACCTCGACACGGTGGGACGGGTCACCAGCGTGGCCATGTCGCCGCACGGCACGCTGACCGAGGGCAAGCCCGAGGTGGTGGAGTTCCACCCGCTCGACCACGACAACGTGGAGGGGTTGATCGCGATGGCGGCGGCCGCCGAGCGCGGCGCCGGCGACAATCCCGTGGCACGCGCGGTGGAGCGCTTCGCCCGCGACCAGCGCATCCGCAGCGTGGACGTGCGGCGCCCGGTCTATCACCCCGGCCAGGGCGTGACCGCCATTTCGGCCGATGGACAGCCGCTGGTGGTGGGCAGCAGGCGCCTGCTGCTGGGCGAGGGCATCAGCGTGGCCGCCGCCGATGCCGAGGCGGCCCGCGCCGAGACGGCCGGCCGCACGCCGATCTTCGTCGCCCTGGGGGGGCGGGTGCGCGCCGTGATGACGCTGCAGGACGAGCTGCGGCTGAGCGCGCGGCCGGCGATCCAGCGCGTCTTCGACTTGGGGCTGGAGGTCGTGCTGCTCACCGGCGACCAGCGCGGTGCGGTCCAGAAGCTCGCAACGGCGCTCGATGTCGAGCACGTGAAGGGCGAGCTGCTCCCGGAGGAGCGCGGGCAACAGGTCACCGCCCTGCGCGAGTCGGGCGGCACGGTGGCGGCGATCGGCTGGCCGGGTCCCGATGACGACGCCCTGTCGGCGGCGGACGCGGCCATCGTGCTGCGCGCAGCGGGCGGCCCCGCGGGCGAGCGCGCCGTGGCGCTCGG
>JAPPOT010000604.1 GCA_028817855.1 Myxococcales bacterium | reverse complement strand
GCCCGGATGTTTCACCGATCCGCACGCCCTCGCACAACCGCTCGACTCCACAGCACTCTCGCCTCTGGCACGAATCCAATGTGTATGCGCACCATTCACCGAAAGCACTGCCAAGCCGATCACTTGCGCGATCTTCGCACGCCTCGGTGAGAGATCCGAGCTAGCGGCGCCGGCCTGCCATGAAGCGGGCGAAGCCGTCGGCGATCTTCTTCAGCTCGGGGTCCTTGTCGAAGAGGGGCTCGAACTTGGCGCGGGCTGCCTCGCGCTTGGCGGGCAGGTACTCGGTCGGCCACAAGCCCTCGTGGGGCTCGTAGTCCTCGAGCACCTTGCGGGCGACCGTGACCTTGTGGACCTCGTCCACGCCGTCGGCGATGCCCATCGTCGGCGCGCCGGCGTACATGTCCTGGAGCGGCGTCAGGTTCGTGGTACCGAGCGAGCCCATGATGTGCAGCGCGTTGAACGAGACATCGCGCAGGACCTTCGCCATCGTGTACTTGACGGCCGCGATGTCCTTGCGAGTCTCCTGCGTGCTCGACTGATCGATCTTCCACGCGGTCTCCAGCACGAACAGGCGCAGCATGCGAATCTGGGCGTAGGAGTCGGCGATCTTCTCCTGCACCATCTGGTGCTCGCTGATGATCTTGCCGTGGGACTCGCGGCTCAGCGCACGCTCGCACATCATGTCGAAGGCGAGCTCGCAGCGCGCCAGGGTGCGCATGGCGTGGTGGATGCGCCCACCTCCGAGCCGGCGCTGGGCCAGCGTGCGGGCGTCGCCCTCCGGACCCAGCAGATGGTCGGCGGGGATGCGGACGTTCGTGTACTTGATGTGGTTGTGGCTGCGGGGCTCCGGCATGATCTCCACCCCGGGCGTGTCGCGCGGCACGATGAAGATGCCGTTGGTGCACATCACGAAGAGGATGTCAGCGGCGCGGCCCGCGCTGGTAAACCACTTCTCACCGTTGATGACCCACTCGTCGCCGTCGCGCTCGGCGTAGGTCTTGAAGAGCTTCGGGTCCGAGCCGCCCTGGGGCTCGGTCATCGAGTACGCCGAGAACATCTCCTGATTGAGCAGGGGCTCGAGCCAGCGCTCCTTCTGCTCGTCCGTGCCGTAGGCCGCCAGCAACTCCATGTTGCCGGTGTCCGGCGCGGCCGCACCGAAGAACTGGGGCGCTGCCGGATAGCGGCCGATGATCTCGTTGAGCAGCCCGAGCTTGAGCTGACCGTAGCCGGGACCGCCGAGCTCCTTGTCGAGGAAGATGGCCCACAGGCCCTGCTCCTTGATCTGGTCCTGAAGCTCCCTGACCATCGCCTTGAGCTTCGGCTCCCTGGAACGAACCGCGTAGGGGAAGATCAGGCTGAAGGGCTCGATCTCGTTCTTGCAGAAGTCAGAGACCCAATCGAGCTTCTTCTGAAACTCCGGCTCCGTGGAGAAATCCCATGCCATTTCTTCGCTCCCTCCCTGATCGCGCCCGGCGATCGAACCACCGACGAGCGCAGCAGTCTGGTTGAACGTCCGGTGCCTGTCCAGAGCAGGCCAACCGATGGCGCCTCGATGTGCAGGCAGCGCAACGCACGAGCGAGGCGTTGGCTCGATCGGAGAAGAAAGCTTCTCTTCCCGAGCCTGGCCGGGCTACTTCTCGAGACGCAGCAGACCCGTGGCATTGGCGGAACGGCCATCGGCCATGACGGGCGTGAGATCGAACGCGGCGCGATCGCTGCAGGCGGCGAGCAGCGCGACCAGCGCCCCGCCGAGAGCCGCTCGCCACGAACGCAGGACCCAGACCACGTGAGTGGGTGCGCATCCGCGCCGATGAGTGTCGGTTTTTCCGCGGCGCGTGCGATCACGTCGCGGGTGCCTTTCCGCGCTCGGCTGAGCTAGTCTCCGGAGGCATGACCACACTGAACGAGCTCGTGGGCAGCAACTGGAAGGGGAGCGCCGAGCTCTGGGTCGACCCGCTGGGAGACCAGGTGCAGCGCAGCGAGTGCACCCTGGCGGTGGAAGACGGTGTGGTGCGCTACGCCTGGAGCCACGAGGGCAAGCCGCACCGGGGCAGCGTGACACTGCGCGAGGACGGCGCCGAGTTCACCGACACCTGGCACCAGCCCGAGACGATGAAGTGCGCGCACATCGCAGGCGCCCGCGGGATCTTCCAGCTCGAAGGCACCTACGGTCCCGACGGCGACTGGGGCTGGCGCATCGGGCTGTTCGACCGCGCACCCACCGGCGAGCTCGTCCTTCAGATGACCAACATCGCCCCCTGGGGCGAAGAAGCCCGCGCCGTGCGAATGGTCGGCTCGCGCGAGTAGCGCAAGCTATCACCCACCCGTTCCCGCGCTGATCACGGCTGACGCGACCGATCACGTGGGGAACTCGGCGAGGGGCCAGGGAAAGTGGAACTTCCACTTCAGTGCGGTCTTCATGGTGTGGGTGTCGGCCGCCGGCGTGGGGTTGGCCCGGGGTGAGAAGAAGTCGACGACCTTCTTGCGGCGGTTGTCGCGCAGAGCGCGGGCGCGCGAGCGCAGGCGCGTGCCGACGCGGCGGTCCTTGGTGAGGTCGGCGGCGAGGGCCATCAGGAAGCCAGCGCTGTGCTTGTGGCGCAGCTCGTGGAGGGCTGCCGTGAGCGCGGGGTAGTCGATGCTGGCCTCGTGGCGGATGAAGAGCGCCGGCATGTGGCGTGCGACCTCCGGGTCTTCGCGAGAGAGCACGACGCCGCGGGCGAGGGTCTCCTCGAGGCTCGCGCTGGCCTTGGCCGAGGCACGGTGCCCACGCAGGGGCGCACCGTGGGCCGCGAGGTCGTTGCGCGTCCGCGTGGCCGCGGAGTTGTCGCCGCGACGCCCGCGACGCGTGGAGGCGCTGCTCGGCTGGTACTCGAGCAGGGTGCGCAGCGCATCCGCGACCGCGTGTTCGGAGGCCGCTCCGAAGTGGTGCCGCCCCGACTCCAGGCTCCGCCGAGCCAACCCGGCAAGCTCCATCCCATGCAACTCCACATGCGCGCTGGCGGCCGAGACCCCGGCGCGGCGCGCCAGCGAGCTGACGGTCCCGGTGTGCCCCTCGACGTAGAGCGCGGTGAGCAGACGACGGCGGGTGGTGGAAGGGATCAGGTAGTCGATCATCGTTGTTGACAAAAATAGTAGATCTATTTCGAAAAACGATAAATAGGCAGAATTTTCGGGATTTTTTGCGAAATTTTAGAGATTCGGTCCCCGCGGGGACCGAATCTCTAAGGCACGGGACCGGGGCGCTGCGACTGTTCGCGCACGAGCACGATACGAGCACGAGTGCGAGTACGAGCCCCGAGGCCGCGCTGACGTCCCGGCCTCGGGGCCCAGATGTCGCGAGCGCGCTAGCGGCGGGCCTCAGCAGCGGCCCGCAACTGCCACCAAGAGAGCGCCGAGTCATTGCTCCACTCGTGGCACGACGTGAGGCTGTCGGGGTGGGGAACCCGCCGCGGGGGATTCACGCGTGCCAAGCCGCCCCTCGCCGCGGCCGGGCTTGGCGCGCGTGTAAGGGGGCCTTGCGCGGCGCACGCGAGACGTCACAGCCCATCGCCACCGCCGCATTTGCACGGGCCCCGGCCCCCGCGGCGGGTTCCCCCACCCCGAAAGCCGCCCATCTACCTCGGAC
>JAPPOT010000202.1:4758-15994 GCA_028817855.1 Myxococcales bacterium | reverse complement strand
CACCGCGGCGTGTGACTACCAGGGCCCCGCCGACATGTACGGCGAGTGCGAGTTCTTCACCGGCCCCGAGACGGAGATCTGCGACGGCCTGGACAACGACTGCGACGGCTCGACCGACGAGGCGGACGGCAGCGGCATGGACGGCACGCTCACGCGCGACTGCGGCTCGGACCTCGGCATCTGCACGCCCGGCACCCAGCAGTGCACGATGGGCACCGCACCCGACTTCAACGATCGCTGGGGTACCTGCACCGGCGTGACCCCGGGCACGGAGCTCTGCAACTACACGGGCCCCGACACCTACAACGAGGCCTTCGACGAGGACTGCGACGGCCGCATGGACGAGAGCGACCCCCTCGTCCCGGAGGCGCCCAACCCCCCGCTCGACTGCGTGCCCGACGGCGATGGGGCACCGGAGCTCAGCGATCCGACCACGCCCGACCTCTCCAACGGCACCGACACCGGCCTGTGCTCCTACGGCACCATCCAGTGCATCGAAGGCGTGCTCGAGTGCCGCGACTTCGTCGGTCCCACCGCCGAGCTGTGCGACGACGAGGACCAGGACTGCGACGGCGGCAACGTCACCTACAACGACGGCAATAACGACGTGGTGCCGAACGTGGACATGCCTGGCGCGGCGGTCGATACCGACCTGAGCCTGGGCGGCCTGTGCATCGACCTGAGCGTCTTCTCCGACCCGGGCCCGAGCGTGCCCGGCTTCCCGGACGCCCAGCCTGGCCTGGGCGCCTGCACGCTCGGCACGCTGGTCTGCGACCTGACCCTGGAGGCGCCGGTCTGCGTCGGTGGCGGCAGCCCTTCCGACGAGACCTGCGACAACAGCGACGAAGACTGCGACGGCCCGATCGACGAGGACGCGATCTCCGCCAGCACGCCATGCGAGACGGGCGACGACCCGGGCAATGCGAACCGCATCGGTGGCGATCTGCCCTATCCTTCGCCCAACTTCCGCCAGTACTGCGCGCGCTGCGTGGACGTGGATGGCGACATCGTCGAGTGCCGGGAGTCCCTGCTGGGTGCATCTTGCACCGATGACCAATTCGACAGCGCGCCCGGCGATCCGGATGGCTACGGCGCGGCCACGAGCTGGGGCAGCATCCCCGACTGCTGCGGTGAGTTCACGCGCGAGTCGGCCTGGGAGTTCGGCAACCTGACCGGACTGCACAACGGCGAGGGCGAGTGCGAGCTCGGCACCCTGGCGTGCCTGGCGGGCGAGGAGACCTGCAGCGGCGAGATCACGCCCACCAACGAGGAGTGCGACGGCTTCGACAACGACTGCGACGGCGTGATCGACGAGGACGTCCCGGTCGGCATGCCCTGCGGCAGCTCGATCGGCATCTGCGAGGAGGGCACCCTGCAGTGCCCGATCGTGGCCGACCCGACGCCGGGCAAGGACTACGTCTGCACCGGCGGCCGCGGTCCCGACGACATGGAGCTGTGCGACGGCCTCGACAACAACTGCAACGGCTTCATCGACGAGGGCAACCCCGAGGGCGGCGGCGACTGCGGCGGCAACAGCGAGAACTGCACGCGCAACGAGGATCCGACCGACACCGGCACCCCGCTGGTCCCGTGCGGCGACTGCGAGTTCGGCGTCCTGACCTGCATCACGCTCTTCGAGGACGTGGACAACCCCGATCTGCCGACCGGCGGCGAGCTCCAGTGCCTGGGTGACACCGGTCCACGCCCCGAGGTCTGCGACGGGCGCGACAACGACTGCGACTCGCAGTGCCTGGTGGAGGACAACGGCGACATCATCTGCCCCGGCGGTCCGACCGACAGCGACGACAAGATCGACGAGGACCTCAGCGCCGACGACCGCATCGGCGAGGACTGCGGCGAGGACGAGGGCGAGTGCGAGTTCGGCGAGCTGGTCTGCACCGGTGGCGGCGTGGTCTGCCAGGGTGGCGTCGGACCGCAGCCGGAGATGTGCGACGGCCTGGACAACGACTGCGACGGCAGCAGGGATGAGGGCATCCCGGTTGGCGCCGCGTGCTTCACGCTCGGCGAAGACGAGGACGACGAGCCGCTCGGCGAGTGCGGTCCCGGCTTCTGGATCTGCGATCCCGACACCGGTGAGCTGGAGTGCGAGGGCCAGATCGGCCCGAGCGACGAGGCCTGCGACGGGCTGGACAACGACTGCGACGGCAAGACCGACGAGGGCCTGGGCCTGGGCGAGGAGTGCGGCACCGACGAGGGGCTGTGCGAGAAGGGCCGCTTCGCCTGCGTCGACGGGACGCTCGTCTGTCAGGGCGAGGTCACGCCCACGCCCGAGACCTGCGACTGCAGCGACAACGACTGCGACGGCAACATCGACGAGGAGTCCGACGACAGCTCGCTGTGTCCGGGCAACAGCGCCTGCGTGATGTGCCAGTGCGCGCTGCCGTGCACGGAGGGCATGGAGTTCGCGGCCCAGTGCCCGCAGGGCAAGGCCGCGGTCACGGTCGACCGCAACGGCATGGACCAGTGCTTCTGCGTGGGCGAGCAGTGCAAGCTCAGCGAGTGCTCCCAGGAGATCCAGGAGGTCGACGGCGAGCTCGTCTGCCACCCGGACAGCGACGACGTCGCGGCGTGCACCTGCAAGAACAACGAGTGCGCCTCGGTCTGCAGCGGCGTGGTCTGCGACAGTGGCCTGGTCTGTGACCAGACCGATGGTCGCTGCAAGCAGCCGAGCTGCCTGCTCAAGCAGTTCGAGTGCGAAGGCGACCAGCGCTGCCAGCTCGAGGGCGCCGCGTGGAGCTGCGTGGACGACCCCTGCGCCGATCGCGAGTGCGCCGAGGACGAGGCCTGCCGCGACGGCACCTGTTTCAAGAGCTGCGCCACGGTCGACTGCGAGAGCGGCAACCAGTGCGTGGACGGCAACTGCGTGCCCGACCGCTGCTTCGGCAAACAGTGCGCCGTGGGCGAGGTCTGCAACCCCGAGGACGGCGAGTGTGTCCTCGCCGGCGAGTGCGTGCGCTCGGGCTGCGCGGACGGCGAGGTCTGCGACCCGGTCGGCGGCGAGTGCGCGGAGGACCCGTGCCTGTCCACCCGTTGCCCGCACGCGCAGCAGTGCAATAGCGAGACCGCCCAGTGCGAGCCGCGTTGCTTCGGCAACCTGCTCTTCTGCGACGACTCGTGCGTCAACCCGCAGACCAGCAAGACCAACTGCGGCGCCACCGGCGACTGCATGGGCGACAACGACGGCGACACCTGCGGCGACGACCAGGTCTGCTCGCGCGGTGAGTGCAGCGACAGCTGCGCCGACGGCCTGCTCAACTGCGGTGGGGAGTGCATCGACCCGAACACCGACCAGATGCACTGTGGCGCCAGCGGCTCGTGTACCGGCAGCGACGAGGGCACGGTCTGCCAGACCGGCTTCGTCTGCATGAGCGGGCGCTGCCGCAGCATCCTGGGCGGCGACGACCAGGAGGACGCGGGCGATCCCAGCGCCGACGTCGGCGAGCGCGTCATCGCCTCCGGCGGTGGCGGTTGCACCTGCACCGTGCCGGTGGGCGCGGTCGTGACCGGCGGCGGCGGTGAGGGCTCGGCGCGCGGCCCGATGGCGCTCGGCCTGATCGGCCTGGCGTTGCTGGCGCTCGGGCGCCGCCGGCGCTTGCCCTGGCTGCGGTCACTGGGTGCGACCCCGTGGATGCTGCTTGCGCTGCTTTCGCTCTCGTTCTTCATGGGCGGCTGCAAAGTGGACACCTTCTGCCTCGACTGCCCGAGCGGTGACGACACCTCCGACCAGGACCAGGACGCCGGCGTCAACCCGATCGACATGGGCGACGCCTCGTCCTCGGGCAACAACCAGACCGGCGACGGCGACGGCGACAGCGATCCCCTGGGCGATCCGGACAGCGGTACGATCCAGCCCGATGCCTGCACGCCGATCGAGGTCTGCAACGGCGTTGACGACGACTGCGACGGCAAGACCGACGAGGACGTCGACCCCGCCATGCAAGGCCTCGACTACGACACCGACGTAAACAACTGCGGCGGCTGCGGCAACGTCTGCCGCATCGAGCACGCCTTCCCCTCCTGCGAGGCGGGTGTGTGCGGCATCGATCGCGCCCAGGGCGACAACGGCTGCGATGTCGGCTTCCACGACCTGAACAAGGACGAGGAGGATGGCTGCGAGTACCGCTGCACCGAGACCTCCGAAGAGGACGCGCTCTGCGACCTGCTCGACAACGACTGCGACGGCGAGGTGGACGAGGACATCGAGTTCGACACCGACCCGAACAACTGCGGCTCATGCGGCTTCACCTGCAAGTTCGCCAACGCCGAGAACGGCGGCACGTGCGTCAACGGCATCTGCCTGCTCGACGACAACGAGTGCGACGAGGGCTTCAAGAACCTCGACGGCATCGACGAGAACGGCTGCGAGCGCCGGTGCGACGTCTGGCCGACGGTCGACGAGCTGTGCAACTTGGTCGACGACGACTGCGACGGGCGCACCAACGAGGGCGTGGCGGACACCGACCCACTGGTCGACGTGGAGTGCGGCATCGACACCGGTCTGTGCGAGTTCGGCACCACCGAGTGCAAGAACGGCGCGGTCGAGTGTGAGGGCGGCACCATCAGCGCAACCGAGGTCTGCGACGGCGACGACAACGACTGCGACGGCAGCACGGACGAATCGGACCCGAGCCTGATCAACAACCCCCAGTGCGGCACGGCCATCGGCATCTGCGAGCTGGGCGAGTTCGTCTGCAACCTGGGCACGGGCATGATCGAGTGCGGTGGACCCAACCTGGTCGAGCCGCTCGACGACGAGATCTGCAACAACCAGGACGACGATTGTGACGGCCGCATCGACGAGAACGTGGTCGACGGCGCGCGCAACCTGGACGACGGCTACAAGTGCAGCGAGCTGTCGGGATCGCTCGAGGTCTTCGACCCGGGCTCCAGCGCCACCGGCCAGTGCCAGTACGGCGACTACGTCTGCATCGGCGGCACGCTCAGCTGCCAGGGCGAGGTCGGGCCGGCAGGGGAGCAATGCGACAACCTGGACCACGACTGCGACGGCGAGCCGGTCACGGCGGACCTGGACGAACTGGTAGGTCCCGAGCCGCTGGGGGACACCTGCGGCAACCAGCTCGGCATCTGCACGCCGGGCGAGAGCACTTGCGTCAACAGTGGCACCGTACCGGACCCGGACTGGGGCGTGACCGGCTGCGAGGGCGGCACGCCGCCCGCGGACGCCGAGCTGTGCAACCTGCTCGACGACGACTGCGACGGCATCGTCAACGATCCGGGCGATCTGGAGTTGGGCGACCCGAACGGCGACTGCTGGATCGAGGACGTGGACGACGACTTCATCGTCGACGAGTTCCGCTGGGGCCAGAACGACACCGGCGAGTGCAGCACCGGCAACGCGGTCTGCTCCACCCAGGGTGGCGGCACCTTCCTGTGTGTGAACTACCAGGGCCCGCAGGCCGAGACCTGCGACGGCAACGACGAGGACTGCGACGGCAACACCGACGAGGATGCCGAGTTCGTGGTCCAGCTCTGCGCGGTCGATCCGAGCAATGGTCAGCCCTACGAGGTCGTGGGCCGCTGCGTGGCGGGCACCTGGGCGTGCGTGGACAACGGCGGCAATGTGCTGGAGTGCCAGGGCGGCACCCCGCCGCTCGCGGTCGAGTACTGCAACGGTGTCGACGACAACTGCAACCGCAGCGTCGACGAGGGCTGGGTGCCCGAGCCCGGTCAGAATCAGGATCCGATGGGCACGGCGTGCTGCCCCGACGATCCGGACACGCCGTGGGTCGACGTCTGCGACGACCTGAACCCGACCTGCAACCAGGGCGCGGTCGACTGTCGCGCCGGCGGGGTCACCTGCATCGCGGACGCGGCCTGGGCCCCCGACACCGAGGTCTGCGACGGCGTCGACAACGACTGCGACGGCATCGAGGACGAGGACTTCAAGGAGGGCGGTGTCCAGAGCGGCGTCTACAACAGCCAGGCCAACTGCGGCTCCTGCGGCAACGACTGCAACGACATCGACCCCTCGACCCACATCGCGGTGCAGTTCTGCGACGACACGCCGGCCACCCCGGTCTGCGCCATCGCGATCGATCCGAGCAGCAACCGGCCGGTCTGTGAGCCCGGCTGGACGGACGACCCGTCGCCGGGCTCGCCCGACGTGGACTGCGACTACGAGTGCACCTTCCTGGGTGACAACTTCGAGGTCTGTGACGGACTGGACAACGACTGCGACGGCGCCGTCGACGAGGTCGCCGACCTGGCGTCCCAGGCTCCGGTGCTGGAGGACTTCTGTCTGACGGCGGGCGCCTGCAGCACGGCCACCGTCCAGTGCGCCTTCAACGCCATCGAAGGTGCCTTCCAGTGGGAGTGCACCGACCAGCCGTCGACCTTCATCGACGATTGCGACGACCCGGAGGACCAGGACTGCGACGGCCTCACCGACGAGGACGTCAACGCACTGGCCGCCGGCGTCAGCGCTGCCATCGTCTCGGCTGGCGAGGATTGCGAGGGGCCGGGCGTGGGCGAGTGCCGCCTCGACGGCACCCTCGCCTGTCAGAGCGGTGGCGACGGCCTCACGCTCACCTGTGTCGACGGCATGGGCGACGAGCTCATGGCCGGCACCGGCGGGGCCGAGGCGTGCGATGGCCTGGACAACGACTGCGACGGCAAGGACGACGAGCTCTGCTACGACCAGACGGTCTGCACCGATCCAGACGACGACGTCTGCATCGCGGCCAACGTCTGTGCGCCCGATGACGCGACCTGCATCGCGACCAACATGGTGGGGCCGGACCTGGGCTGCGTGATGGACGACTGGCGCGACATCGGCGCGGGCGTCTTCATGTACGCGTACGAGGCCGGCCGCCCGGATGCGACCAGCATGTCCTCGGGCAGCGATGACCACCGGGCCTGCTCCAGCATCCCGGGTGGCGACACCGCGCGACGGCCGTGGGTCAACATCAGCTACTCGGACGCGCTGTCGGCCTGCCAGGCCATTGGCGCGCGTCTGTGCACTCGCGCAGAGTGGCGCGTGGGCTGCGACTGCGGTGGCACCGGGCCCGACGACTACGGTTGGTCCGACGGCTCGGGCAGCGGCGGAGCATGCACCACGACGCCGGGCGACAGCCCCTGCAACTTCGACAGCAACAACGACGGCATCAGCGCTGGTGTCGATGCGACTCCGCCCGACACCGACTGCTACGTGCACGGCGTCGACGACAGCTCGATCTACGACATGACCGGCAACGTGCGCGAGTACACGATGGCGGGCAACGAGGATGGCTTCCTGTGCCGCGTCACTGACAGCGACTGCAAGATCATGACGCGCGGCGGAGCGGAGAACAGCTTCGAGGTCGGCGCCGCGTGCGGCTACGAGAACTCGTTCTGGGGCGACGACGCGCCGTTTGGCAACATCGGGTTCCGGTGCTGCTTCGGCGAGACGCCGGAGGTCAACTGCGTGACCTACGGCTCCAGCGACACGCCGATCAGCGTGACCGACGGCTCGAACATCGCGTCCTCGATCACCGTGAGTGGCGTCGACGCGATGTTCACCACGCTGACGGACATCCAGATCTCGATCAACGGACGCAACGAGGACGTCGACGACATGTCCTGGACGATCAGCGACGGCACGGTCACGCGCACGCTGCTGGACGCCGATGGTTGTGACAACAACCTGGACCAGGGCTACAAGCTCCAGTTCCGCGATGCGGCCGCGAGCTTGCCCGACATCTCCGGCGAGTGCCCGGACACCAAGTTCGGCGAGGAGTGGCTACCCGCCACCGGTCAGGAGCTGATGCCCGTCTACACGACGGCGGACAACACCTGGACGGTCACGGCGCTCAACTCTGATGGCAACAACGATCACACGCTGCAGGACTGGTCGATTCGCTTCTGCGGGACGACCGATCTCAACGTTCCGTCGGCGCCTGCCGGCGATTGCGAGTGGGACTACCTCAACGGACATAGCTACTTCTTCTGCGACACGGCGCGTGACCAGACCACGGCCAAGGCCCTGTGCACGGGCGCGGGCATGGACTTGGCGCGCATCGACGACGAGACCGAGAACGCATGGATCGCAGCGCGCCTCGCGGCTGCCAGCTGGATCGGGGCCGAGGACACCGCGGCGGAGGGAGCTTGGCGTTGGGGCGATCCGGCGACCGGCGATCAGTTCTGGACCGGCACGAGCGGCGGATCGAACACCGAGGATGATGGCACGATGTGCGGCTACCCCTCGGCCGGCTGCAACTTCGCGGGCTGGAGCAGCGGTGAGCCGAACGACTCGGGCGGTGAGCACTGTGCCACCACCGACGGCGGCGGCGGTTGGAACGACTTGGCGTGCGGCAGCAGCGCCGGCGTCGTCTGCGAGGACACTCCCTAGTTGACCGGCCCCGAGCCCCGCCCGCGCCGGGGCTCGGTTCGCCGAGGTCGGCAGGTGCGGCCCGCCACTGCCGATTGCCCGTCGGCTTGAGATCCACCTCATCCGAGGGGGATGCGCTCGGATAGGGAGGCGACGTTGGCCTCGAGGTCGTAGAAGGCGACGTGGAGGTCGGCGAAGTCGACCAGCGCGCAACAGGGCTCGTGGCCCGTGTAGAGCGTGCCCGCGTTGATGATGGTGACGCCTTCGATCGTGCGGACCATACGCTTGTGGGTGTGGCCACCGAGCATGTAGCGGTAGCGGTCGTTCCTCAGCAGCGCCTGAAGGGGTGCGTTGTGCCGCAGCTCCTGTCCCCGGTCGTAGGGCAGGAGCTTGGCCATGTCGTCGCTACCGACGCCGTGGCAGAGCAGCGCGGCTCCGGCCGGCGTGGAGAGCTCGATGGTCTGAGGGAGACGATCCAGGTAGTCGCCGGTCCCGGGCCCGATGTCGTCCGGGTCGGTGGCGTCGTGCAGGTCGCGCATCTCGTGGTCGCGCAGCCAGCGGTCGTGGTTGCCGACCACGGTTAGCACGTCGGCCGACTCGAGCAGCTCCACGCAGAGGTCCACGTCGGGGCCGCCGCCGGGGCCGTCGGCCAGATCTCCCACGCACAGGAGTCGGTCCACCTCGAGCGCCAAGAGGTGATCGATCGCCCGCGCCAGCCGCCGGTGCTCGGTGTGCACGTCTCCGATCAGGCCCACCCGCCGGACGTGTTCCATCACCCCATCCTAGCGTATCCGTCCCTTCTATGCGCTGGCGCCAAGCTCGAGACGACCGATGACGGCAGGCACTACGACCGCGATGCTCGCGGCGACCCCAGTCGTAGTCGCTGTCGGCCGTGCTCCCCGCGTCCAGGGGCAGGGTCGGGGCTCACACCCCGGCGCCGCCCGCCGCGTACGCCGCCACCGCCGCCGCGTACACCTGCTTCACGGGCACCCCATGGGCCTCGGCAGCCTCGCGGCACGCCTCGTACTCCGGCGCCACGTTGACCGGCAAGCCATCGCCGTCGGCCACCTTCACCGCGATCACTCCGTACTCGGTTTGCACCTCGGTCATGCGGCGCGCGCGCTCGATGCGGCTCGCATCCCGCACCCGCAAGCCGAGACTGGTGGTTTCGCTCAGCAACGCCTTTGCGACCGCGTCCAGATCCGCGCGCCGTGCCAGCGCCGAGAGCATCAGCGCGGGGCGCCCCTTCTTCATCCCGATCGGCGTCGACCACGCATCCAGCGCGCCCGCCTCGGTCGCCCGCTCGAGCGCCCAGGCTGCCACTTCGCCGGTCATGTCGTCGACGTTCGCTTCGAGCACCACGTGGCTGGAGTCGGGGTGGGCCGCGGCTCCGGCTGTCTCCCCCAACACCGCCCGCAGCACGTTGGGTCGATCGTGCAGACGCATCACGCCGGCGCCAAACCCCGTCCGCAGGGGCCGCATCGTTGGCCAACGCGCGAATCCCGACGCCACCGCCTTGACCAGGCACGCGCCCGTGGGGGTCACCAGCTCCCGGTCGATGCCGGCGTCCAGTGTGGGGACTCCGTCCAGGCACAACAGGGTCGCCGGCGCGGGCGAAGGGATGCGGCCGTGCTGAGACTTCACGAAGCCGCGGCCGATCGGTAGCGGCGAGCACACCACCTCGGCGTCCAGGAAGTCCAACGCGATGGCGGCCGCGGTGATGTCCACGATCGAGTCGACCGCACCCACCTCGTGGAAGTGGACCCGCTCGACGGTGGTTCCGTGCACCCGCGCCTCGGCTTCCGCGAGCACGGCGAATGCCCGCAGCGCGATGTCCCGGGCACCCTCGCTCAGGGAGCTCGCCTGCTCCAGCATCGTGCGGATGGCGGCGTAGTCCCGCGAAGGCTGCGCCGCCGTTTCGACCACGTCGAGCCCGCGTGCCGCGATGCTGCTGCGCGTGCGACGCACGATCCGCAGCTCGTAGTCGCCCACCGCAAGTCCCGCGAGCCCGTCGCCGATGGCCTGCTCCGGCACGCCCAGGTCGAGCAGCGCGGAGACGAGCATGTCGCCCGCGATTCCGCTGAAGGCATCGAGGAAGAGCAGCTTGCCCGTGCCCGCACCTCGCTCGAGTGGCTCCGGGTGTGGGGGCGCGGGGCCATCATCCACCGCATCGTGACTGTGGCCGTGCCCGTGCTCGTGGCTGTGCCCGTGCTCGTGGCTGTGCTCATGCGCGCCTTGACCCTCCGGCGGCTCCGTGTGGCCACTGCCGTGGTAGTAGGGCGCCACCGCTACTCGCTCCCCATCCGGTTGATCAGGGTGGCCGCGTAGGCCGCTCCAAAGCCGTTGTCGATGTTCACCACCGTCACGCCCGAAGCGCAGCTGTTGAGCATCGACAGCAGCGCCGCCACACCGCCGAAGCTCGCGCCATAGCCGACCGACGTGGGTACGGCGATCACCGGCTTGTCCACCAGGCCCCCGACCACGCTCGCGAGCGCACCTTCCATGCCGGCCACCACGATCACCACCGCGGCGTCGTCCAGCACCGCACGGCGGTTGAGCAGGCGGTGCACGCCGGCGACGCCCACGTCGAAGAGGCGTAGCACCTCGTTGCCGAATGCCTGGGCCGTGATCGCGGCCTCCTCGGCCACCGGGATGTCGCTGGTACCGCCCGTGACCACCGCGATCGCGCCCTGGCCCTGCTGCTCCACCGGGTGGCGCGAGAGCAGCGCGGTGCGCGAGGTCGCGTCGTACTGCACGTCCGGAAGCTCGCCGACCAGGCGAGTCCCGGCATCCTGGGAAAGCCGCGTGACGAGCACGTTCTGCCCGCGGCCGTCGATCTCGCGCATGATGCCGACGAGCTGCTCGTGGGTCTTGCCGCTCCCGAAGATC
>JAPPOT010000202.1:0-4748 GCA_028817855.1 Myxococcales bacterium | reverse complement strand
ATGCCCACGCGCAGGGCACGATGGTGGTCGACGCTGGCGTAGCCCAGGTCCTTGAAGGGCAGGTCGCGTAGCTCCGCCATGGCGGCATCGATGCCGGTCTTGCCGTCCGCGACCTGCTCGAGCAGTGATTTCAGAGACTTGGGATCCAACGTCGCTCTCCTACAGCAGCACCATACATAGGACAGGAGGGGGTGAATCTCAAACTGAGAGGGACGAGTGGCGGGCACCGTGATGCTGCCGGTGGTCGCCGGGCTTAGTCGAAGTGATCGAAGCCGGCGCGGGCAGGGGGCGGGACCGTCGCGCCGTCCGCGTCGCGCAGCCGGAGGCCCGGCTCGGTCACGACCCGACCCAGGCGCGTCGCCTCGATCGGGAGCTGGGCGGTCAGAGGCGCCGTGAACAGCAGCTCATAGTCCTCGCCGCCCGAAAGCGCGAGCGCCTGCGGGTCGGTGCCGAGCGCCGCCGCGACCGTGGCTTCCGGCGGCAGCGGCAACGCTGCGAGCTCGACCTCGAATCCCAGCCCGGTCGCCTCCTGAAGGTGCGCCAGGTCCGAGAGCAGGCCGTCGGAGATGTCGATGCAGCTGCTCGCCACCCCGACCAGCGCCTGCCCTTGCTCCAGTCGCGGGCGCGGTCGCCGCCAGCGTGCCACCGCCCGCGGAGCGAGCTCGGGCTTGCCCTCGAGCAGTGCGCGCAGCCCCAGGCCCGAGGCGCCGAGGTCGCCGGTCGCGAACAGTCCGTCACCCGCCTGGGCGCCGCCACGCGTCAGAGACCGCTCCGCGCCGCGCCCGATCACGGTGGTCGAGATCGACAGCTCCGAGCCCGCCGCCAGGTTGCCGCCCACGACGGGCGCCCCCATGTCGTGCTGCGCCTCGGCCACGCCGTCCGCAATCGCGTAGAGCGTGGCGTCGTCCAGCTGCCGTGGCGCCACCAGCGCCATCACCACTGCACGCGGCGCGGCACCCATCGCCGCCAGATCGCTCAGCGCCCCGCACATCGCCCGGTACCCGATGTCCGCGGGGCTGAGCAGCTCCCTCCGAAAGTGCACCCCCTCCACCACCGTATCCACGCTCACCACCACGGGCGCCCGGTCGGGCGCCAGCACCGCCGCGTCGTCCCCATTGCCAACCAGCAGCCCCCCATCGACAACCCCCAGCCGCCGCCGAATCTCCGCAATCCTCTCGAACTCCCCACTCATCCCCCGACCTTAGCAGACGCCCGATCACCGAAGCGCCATGGCTCGCGCCGACGCCCGATCAGCGGGGCGCTGTAGGTCTTGCGAGGTTCGTTCAGGAGCGAGACCGTACAGACGGCACGGTTTCTGTCGAGAAGTGTTCAGGGGCGAGCGCGCCCGGAGCCGCAACCGGAGGCGTAGCAGCGCCACGTCGAGGATTGCGGCAAGGACGCAAGCCGGCCCTGGGCGCTTCTCGGCAGAAACCCCTACTCGGGCTCGGGGGGGGTCTCGGGAATGGTCACAAAGAACGTGGTGCCCTTCTCCAGCTCACTCTCCACCCGCATCGCGCCGTGGTGCGCGTCCACCAGGTTGCGCGCGATCGCCAGGCCCAGCCCGGCGCCGCCGAACTCGCGCGTGGAGCTGCCGTCGACCTGGTAGAAGGCGTCGAAGATCTTCGTGATCTCGGCTTCCGCGATGCCCATGCCGGTGTCGTGGACCTGGAACTCCACGGCCGGCTCGGGCGCCATCATCAGCGCCGCGCCGAAGCCATCGTCGTCCTCGTCGTCCTCGTTGAGCGTCATCTCGGTCGAGATGGCGACCAGCTTCACCGTGCCGCCATCCGGCGTGAACTTGATCGCGTTGCCCGCCAGGTTGATGAGGATCTGACGCAGCCGCACCGGATCGGCCTGGATGAACGGCACCTGGTCGTCGCACTCGACCTCGAAGACCAGCTTCTTCTTCTCGGCCTCCGGTAGATACGTCTCCTTCACTTCCGCCAGCACCGCGCGCGGATCGACCTGCTCGTGCTCCACCGAGAGCTGGCCGCGCTCGAGCTTGTTGAGATCGAGCAGGCTCGTGATCAGGCTCAGCAGCAGCTCGCCCTTGGTGCGGATCGTCTCGACGAAGCTGTTCTGCTCCTCGCTCATGTCGCCAGCGATGCCGGCCTGGAGCATCTCGGAGTAGCCGATGATCGAGGTCAGCGGCGTGCGCAGCTCGTGGCTGACGGTCGCCAGGAAGTTCGACTTCAGGCGGTCCAGCTCCTTGAGCTTGTCGTAGGCCTCCTGCAGGCGCGCGTTCTTCTCGGCCAGCTCGCGGTAGTTCTCGCGCACGGTGGCCAGGTGCATCGCGCTGGTCAGGTGCGCGCGGTGCCCGGAGAAGAGAATCAGGTCGAGCACCCCACGCAAGTGGTCTGCGATGCGCTCGGCGGTCTCCTCGCGCACCCGCGGCATGTCGCGCAGGGCCGCCGCCGCGCGCTCGTGCTCCACGGCCGGATCCACCTTCAGCAGTGGCTCCGGCACGTCCTCCAGCTCGCTCGGCACGAACGGCCCGAGCACGATGCGCCCGAGCTGGCGGTCGTCGTAGACGATCGGCACCACGTGGTAGACCGCGCCGGTGAAGCAGGGGTGCACCACCGTGCCCTCGGTGGGCACGACCACCTGGGCTTCGCCGACCGTGGACGCGCACGCGCGCTTGCCGTCCGGCAGGCTATTGACGTAGCGGCAGACGCTGCGTTCCTCGTGCACGTTTGCGAGCAGCGCACCGCGCGCCGAGAACACGCGGATCGACAGCCCGAAGAGGTCGAAGAACGACCTGCAGACCTCCCTGAGCGACTCGCGGTCGATCAGGTCCTCGAGATTCGCGATCTCGCCGTGGTGCAGGTCTGCCGTGTTCGGGTCGCTCATGCCCCCCCGCCCTCACCAGCGGCTTCAAACCGCGACTGCAGATCCTTGGTGACCTCGGTGTGGTCGAGGCCAAAGCGCTCCTTGAGGTGGTGCTCGCGCTCCAGGTGATCCCAGGTCAGCTCGACCAGGCCCAGGAAGGTCTCCGCCACGCCGGTGCCGTGGGTGGCTGTGGCCAGGTAGGTCGGCTCCTTGCCCTTGGACGCCATCCGCATGATGTCCTCCTCGCTGCGGATGTTGGGCAGGTCGCGCTTGTTGTACTGGATCACCAGCGGCAGCTTGGAGGGGTCGAGGCCGTTCTCCTTGAGATTGCGGCGCAGGTCCTTGAAGGATGCCTGGTTGGCGCGCACCTCCTGGACCTGGGAGTCGGCGATGAAGGCCACGCCGTCGGCGCCCTGCAGCACGAGCTTGCGGGTCGAGTTGTGGATGACCTGGCCAGGGACCGTGAACAGCTTGATGCGGACGGTCAGGCCCGAGTCGGTCGCGAAGCTGAGGGGCAGCAGGTCGAAGAAGAGGGTTCGGTCGTCCCGTGTTTCCAGGGTCATCAGGCGGCCCCGCCCCTCGGGCGAGAGCAATCTATGGATGGCCTGGAGATTCGTGGTTTTCCCGCTGAGCGCTGGCCCGTAATAGACCAGTTTGACTGTCAGCTCGCGGGCCTTGAAATCGAGTTGCACTCGGCGCTCCTAACGGGCCGTTATTACAAAAAAAGTTTAGAGGAGCGGAGAAGCGCTTCGCAAGGTGAGCATGCAGCGGCCAATGCGCACCTTAGGCGCCGCGCCGGAGGGCTGGCGTGATGCGCCAATCGCCCCACTCCACGGCTGGCTAATATGAAGCTGGCCTTCAGTTCAGTGCTGAACGTCTCCTGACACAGCCTGTCACGTGCTCTGGCACCGGGTTGGGCCCGCCCAGAAACGGGTGGCGAGCGCACCCACACCTACCGACGTGATGGGAGAAAATCGTTGAATCTCCGGCACTTGAGTCACCGCGAAAGAAGTTGACACCAACTCTGGGATCCTCGTAGCTTCGGATCCGAGCGGTAAAAAGTGGTAAGGAGTGCCTCGTCGGCACCTAGCCGGAAGTCAGCGTGTGTTTCGCGGACGCTACGAACACGCCATCGATGCTAAAGGGCGCACCTCGCTCCCGTCGCGTTTTCGGGAAGTTCTCTCGGCGATGGGAGAGGCGCGCGTGGTGATCACCACCGGCCTCGACCCCTGCCTGCTCGCCTACCCGATGAAGGAGTGGGTCGCCTTCGAAGACAAGGTGGCCCAAGCCTCCCAGTTCGACCGCTCGGTCAAGACCCTGCGCCGCGTCATGCTCTCCGGCGCCGTCGAGTGCGATCTCGACAAGCTCGGTCGGCTGCTCATTCCGGCCACCCTGCGCAAGCACGCCGGCCTCAAGCGCGAGGCGCTGTGGGCCGGCATGGGCACCCACGTCGAGCTCTGGGACAAGGCGCGCTTCGAAGCGCTCACCACGGGCGTGCTCGAGGACGACGACGAGCGCGAGGCCATCGAGAGTCGTCTTGCGGAGCTGGAGCTGTGAACGCGTTCGCCCACGAGAGCATCATGCTCGCCGAGACTCTGGAGGCCCTCGCGCCCCATGCCGGCGGCGTCTACGCCGATGCCACCGCGGGCGGCGGGGGCCACTCGGCCGCGATCCTCGAGGCCAGCTCGCCCGACGGCCGGCTGGTGGCGGTCGATCGCGATCCGCGCGCCGTCGAGGCGGCCCGCACCCGCCTGGCCGGCTTCGGCGAGCGCGCCGTCGTGGTGCACGGCGACTACGAGGACCTTCCAGCGATTCTGCGCGATCACGACGCTGCCCAGGTCGACGGTCTGGTCGCCGACCTCGGGGTGAGCTCGCCCCAGCTCGACGATCCGCAGCGCGGCTTCTCCTTCTCCCAGGAG
>JAPPOT010000232.1 GCA_028817855.1 Myxococcales bacterium | reverse complement strand
CCGCGGCCCCGCGGCGACGCCGCAGTACGGCGGCATCCGGGCGCAAGAACGTAGCGCTCGTGCTGCTGGCGCTCCTGGCCCTGTCGGCCGGGCTGGCCGTGTCGATCTTCCTCGACGTCGTGCCCAACCCGCTCGCGCCCGAGCCCACGCCCCGGGTGGCACGCGGACTGACGCGCAAGGCGCCGAAGCCCAAGGTGGACAAGCCCGCTCCGAAGGCGAAGGCAGAAGCCACGGCACCTGCAGAGGCGGCGAAGGCTGCACCGGTGGCGAAGGCGGCGACCCCCGTCCCGACGAAGACCGAGCCGGCGCCCGCGAAGGCCGAGCCCGAGGCCACAGCGGTGCCCGAGCCTACCAACATCGCCGCTGCCGAGCCCGCCCCCAAGGCCGAGCCGAAGCCGCAGTCCAAGGCCGACCCATCCGGCGGCACCGACGAGCGATCGATGCTGCGCAGCGGCAAGCGCTTGTTGGCGGACGACGAGCCGGAGGCGGCCGAAGCGCTGATGCGCCGTCTGCTGGCCGCCGAGCCCCGCAGCCACCGCGGGATGGAGCTGCTGGCACGCGCACTGATGGACCAGGACCGGGGCGCCGAGGCGGTCAAGTACGCCAAGCAGATCGTCAAGCGACGCAAGCGCCGTGTGAGCTATCGCCTGCTGCTCGGTGATGCGCTGCTCATGACGGGCGACGCCGCGGGCGCGAAGCGCGAGTGGCGCAAGGCCCTGGAGCTCGACCCGGCCAACAAGGAAACCTCCTCGCGCCTCGCGATGTAGCTTTCTTGCCGCTCCCGGACCCGCTCCCTAGGCTCGGGGCATGCTGCGACTGCTCCGCCCCGTTCTTGGCCTGACGCTGTGCCTCGGCCTGTTGTCCGGCTGCCTGTTCAACAACACCGGTCCGACCACCAAGCTGCGCGAGTCGGTGCAGGCGATGAACAAGGCCACGCGCTGGGGCCAGCTGGGCCAGGCGACGCGCATGGTGGACCCGGCCTATCGGGCACGCTTCGTGGAGACCCACCGCCACTGGGGCACGGTGATCCAGGTTGCCGACAGCGAGGTCGTCCAGATGGAGATGACGCCCGACCACGAGAACGCCACCGCCATCGTCGCGTACAACTGGTACCTGGCCGACGCCATGACCCTACAGACCACGGTGGTGCGCCAGCGCTGGGCGGACATGGACGGCAACTACGGCCTGATCTCCGAGGCGATCGTGCAGGGTGACCCGCGCCTGTTCGAGTACGAGGGCCGCAAGGACCCCGAGGACATCGAGTTCAACGACACCGCCCAGATGATCTCGGCGCCTTTTTAGTCGCGCCGGGGCGCGACCCGGGGAAGGGTCACGCGACCCTTCCCCCCGAGTGGCAAAGCCACTCGGGGCCCCCCATCCCGCGGGGTCGTCGTCGCTGCGCTCCTCCTCCGGGTGCTGAGCGGGGAGTTGGGTGCGGCTTGTCACTGCGTCGGGCCCGTGGGGCCCGACCTACTTCGCCGAGGAACCCTGTGGTGTCACCGACGGCCTCAGGTAGTGCTGGATGCTGATCGGGGAGCGGGAGGTATATTCGGCCCGGAGCTCAACCCCTCGCGCCGGAGCTCGCCCTGACCCTGATCGAGAGTCGTCCAGGTGGCAGAAGCTTCGGTCTCGGTGTCGGTTTCGGTCTCGGCCCCCGATCCCGAGGCACGAGGACTTGTGACCAATGCTCAGTCGTACGCGTGCGCGTGCGCGTTCTCGCAGCCCCTCAATCGGTGGGCAAGGCATCAGCCTTGCGCTCACGCTCGCCACGTGTAGCGAACGTCTGGTAAGCGCTCCTCGTTTCCGGATCCGTCGGTGCGCTCGACGGGCTCGAAGCCGTGGCGCTCGTAGAAGCGGCGGGCGCCGGCGTTGGCTTCGAAGGTCCAGAGCTGGACGGCGTCACCGAGGCCGTCCCGCACGCGTGCCAGAAGGCGGGCGCCGATGCCCTCGCCCTGGGCGGTGGGATCGACGTAGAGATGGTGTAGCCAGCCCTCGCCGAAGATCGCGAAGCCCACCACCGCGCCGTTCCTCAGCGCGACCGACGACTGCAGGCGCGCCAGCTGGCCGCGGAAGAAGCTTCGGTCCTCGTCTTCCGTGTGCAGCCGCGGCAGGAAGCCGAGACCGGCACGCGCCGCGCCAAACACGGCCGCCACTGCTTCGGTGTCCGTGACCGTGCCCGTCCTGAGCTCCACGTCCATGGCGGCTAGCATAGAAGCGGTTGACGCAGCGTGCACGCGCGCGCGTTCCGGTTATGCTCCACCCCGTGACGAAACCGAGCCAGGGTCGCATCGCCGTCGTCTCCGGTTGCCCCGGCACCGGCAAGACGACGCTCGCGCGTGAGCTGGCGCGACGCACAGCGCGCGGCGTGCACATGCTCACCGACGTCTTCTACGACTTCATTCCGCATCGGATCCACCAGACGCTGCCCGAATCCAACGCCCAGAACACGACGGTGATGCACGCGATCGCCGCTGCAGCCGTCGCCTATGCGAACGGTGGCTACGATGTCTACGCCGACGGCGTGATCAGCACGCGCTTCCTGGAGGTCTTCCGGCTCGCCGCCGGGGCTGCCGAGGTCGACCTGCACTTCATCATGCTGCGGACGAGCCTCGACGAGACCGTCCGCCGCGGGACCGCGCGCTCCGGCCCGGACTTCGAGGCGACCATCCGCATCATGCACGCGAAGCGCGCCGACCTCGGCGAGCTCGAGCCCCATGCCATCGACGCCAGCCCAGCCGCCGAGGAGATCCTCGCGCATGCGCAGCAGCAGCTCGACGCCGGAGCCCTGCGACTCAGCCCAGCGTCCGCGTCATGAAGCGGCTGAAGGGATCCTCGCGATACGCGGCAAACGGACCGCAGGGCTCGAAACCGAACTTTGCGTAGAGCGTGTGGGCCGGCTCGAAGGCCGGACCGGATCCGGTCTCGAGGCTCAGGCGCTGGTAGCCGCGTGCCCTGGCCTCCCTGAGGATGTGCTCGAGCACCCTGGCGGCCACGCCCTTGCGCAGGTGCTCACCGGCGGTCCGCATTGACTTGATCTCTCCGTGTGCCGCGTCGAGCTCCTTGAGCGCACCGCAGCCGAGCAGCGCCTCCCCCTCCCACACGGTCCAGAAGGTGACCTCCGGCGCGCGCAGCCCGTCGAGGTCGAGCGCGTGAATGCTCTCCGCCGGCGAGTGCTCCGCCATCCCCGCCAGGTGCTCCCCCAGCAGCGCCGCCACCAGGGCACCCGACAGATCATCCTCGACGATGCGCATGCCTGAGACGTAGCAGCGTCCGACCCGCGCGCCAGTTTCGCGGCCGTAAACTCGATCACGCATCGCTGACCGAGACCGAGTGGATGCCCGAGGCCGTGGCCGTGGCCGTGGCCGTGGCTGAGATCGAGTCCGTGGCCGTGGCCGAGAAGGGGCCGGAAGCGGTGGCCGCGGACCGTCCTCGTGGCATCACCGCGAGCCACGTCTTGGCCATATTATCGTATTTTATGATAGAAATATCATTTTAAGCGCAGGCGGACCTTTACCCCATGGGGAGAAGCCAGTCCGACACCGGAAGCCCGGATCGGGGTGCTTTCGCGTGCCAACCCGCTGGCAAGCATCACCACGGGTTGGCGCGCGAGCGCAGGCCCGCGTGCGTGGCGCACGCAAGGCCTAGCAGCCGCCCCCCCCCGCCG
>JAPPOT010000148.1 GCA_028817855.1 Myxococcales bacterium | reverse complement strand
GGGCGCTGATCAATCGCATGGGCTTCAACAACCACGGTGCGCAGGCGGCTGCGCGGCGGCTGGCGGCGCGGCGTCGCGGCGGGGACGCGCTGGTGGTGGGGGCGAATCTGGGCAAGACCAAGGTTGTACCCGCCGAGCAGGCCGTCGAGGACTACGTGACGAGCGCGCGGCTGCTGGGGCCGCACGCGGACTACGTGGTGATCAACGTGAGCTCGCCGAACACGCCGGGTCTGCGCGACCTGCAAGCGGTGGAGCACCTGCGGCCGCTGCTGACAGCTGTGCGCGGGGCGCTCGACGAGGTGCAGCCGGACCCGCGGCTGCCACTGCTCGTCAAGATCGCCCCGGACCTGGCGGACCAGGATGTGGACGCGGTGGCCGACCTGGCGCTCGAGCTGGAGCTGGACGGCATCATCGCCACCAACACCACGATCGCGCGCGAAGGGCTCCAGACCCCCGCGCCGGAGGTCGAGCGCTGCGGGGCCGGCGGCCTGTCGGGGGCGCCCTTGAAGAACCGCTCGCTCGCGGTCTTGCGCCGGCTGCGCGCCCGGGTCGGCGAGCGCATGATGCTGATGTCGGTCGGCGGTATCGAGGACGCCTGCGACGTGCGCGCCCGGCTCGAGGCCGGCGCCACCCTCGTGCAGCTCTACACGGCGCTCATATACAGCGGGCCTGGCCTGCCGGCGCGGATCCATCGGGACCTGGCCCGAACCGCGGCTTGAACGGGGTTTTTCGCGGGGTTTTTGCCGGTTTTGGGCTGTCCCCACAGCCTACGACATGGTATGCCGCGGGGCCCGGTCGGGGACGGACCGGTCGGACCCCCAGCTCCAAGCGCCCGCGATTCGTAAGGTGACACGGGGAGTTTACCGAATGGATATTTGACATTCGGGGGGTCCAGCCCTAAACGGTTCGGATAGCAGGACTTTTGCCGTGCGACTGCCACGTGACGAACGGGGGCTGGACCCCATCGATCGACGCATCCTCGGGTTGCTGCAGGCCGACTGCAAGCAACCGCTGGCGAAGATCGGCGCGGCGGTCGGGCTGAGCGCGCCTTCGGTGGTAGAGCGCATCCGCAAGCTGGAGAGCGAGGGCTTCGTGACCGGCTATCACGCCGCGCTCGATGCGCGCCGGCTGGGCATGGACGTGACCGCCTTCATCGGCGTGTCGATCGCCCACCCCACCAGCATCGCCAAGCTCGAGCAGGAGCTGCCCGCCCTCGACGACGTGTTGGAATGCCACCACGTCACGGGCGGCCACACGCTGCTGCTGAAAGTGAAGACGCGCACGACCGCGTCGCTGGAGGCGTTGATCAGTCGCCTGCGCTCCATCGAGGGGGTGGAGCGCACGGAGACCAGCGTCGTCCTGTCGACGCGGGTGGAGCGCACCGGTGTGCCAGCGGCCGAGCTCGAGGAGCCGGTCAGCGACGCCGGGTCGGACCGGGTGCCCGCGGCGGCGCTCGCCGACGCATGAAGGGCGCCTCCGCGGCCCACGACGGGTGCGGAGGCGCGACGGCGGCGGCCCGGGGCCGCTCGAGGGCGCCGACACGGGAGTTGGAGCAGAACATGACCGGACACACCTCTAGAGAGAAAGCGCAGCTGCGGCGAGAGGCCGAGCAGCACGGCCTCTACCGGGAGGGCCTGGAGCACGACGCCTGCGGGATGGGTTTCGTCGCCCACATCAAGGGCGAGAAGTCGCACGCCATCGTCGACCACGCCGTCACCGTGCTCGACAACCTCACCCACCGCGGCGCCACCGGCTGCGATCCGTGCACGGGCGACGGCGCCGGCGTTCTGGTGCAGGTGCCGCACAGGTTCTTCGACCGCGTCACGCGCGAGCAGGGCTTCGAGCTCCCCGGGGAGGGCAAGTACGCCGTCGGCATGCTCTTCATGCCGCGCGAGCAGGCGCGCTTCGACAAGGTCGAGGCGATGATCGAGGCGCGCATCGAGGCCGAGGGGCACACGCTGCTCGGCTGGCGCGAGGTCCCGATCGTGCGCGAGGCCTGCGGCGACGTGGCTCGCGAGACCTTGCCCAGCATTCGCCAGGTGTTCGTCGCGCCGAACGAGGAGCTCGACACCGACGCCTTCGAGCGCAAGCTCTACGTCCTGCGGCGCTGCATCGAGCAGGAGGTCTTCGAGAGCGGGCTGTCGGCCGACGAGAACTTCTACATCTGCAGCTTCTCGAGCCGCACCGTCGTCTACAAGGGCCTGCTGATCGCCTACCAGATCCCAGAGTTCTACAAGGACCTGGCGGACCCGGACTTCGAGAGCGCCATCGCGCTGGTCCACTCGCGCTTCAGCACCAACACCTTCCCCAGCTGGTCGCGCGCCCACCCCTACCGCTTCATCTGCCACAACGGCGAGATCAACACCCTGCGCGGCAACGTGAACTGGATGCACGCGCGCCAGCGCCAGTTCGTCTCCGAGCGCTTCGGCGACGACATGGCCAAGCTGCTGCCAATCATCGGCGACGACGGCAGCGACTCGGAGAACTTCGACAACGCCTTCGAGCTCCTCACCCAGACGGGCCGCTCCCTGCCGCACACTGCGATGATGATGATCCCGGAGGCGTGGCAGAAGCACGAGTCGATGAGCGCCACCAAGAAGGCGTTCTACGAGTACCACGCCTGCATGATGGAGCCCTGGGACGGCCCCGCCTCGATCGCGTTCACCGATGGCTCGGTCGTGGGCGCGGTACTCGATCGCAACGGCCTGCGCCCCTCGCGCTATGTGGTGACCAAGGACGACCTGGTGATCATGGGCTCCGAGGTCGGCGTGCTCGAGGTGCCGCCCGAGAACGTGGCCTTCAAGGCGCGCCTGGAGCCTGGCCGCATGTTCCTGGTCGACACGACCGAGGGGCGGATCGTGGCCGACGAGGAGATCAAGGAGGGCATGGCTGCGCGCCATCCCTACGGCAAGTGGCTGCAGGAGAATCTGCTGCGGCTCGACGGTCTGCCCGATCCGGATGAAGACCGCCTGCCTCCGGCGCTCGATTGCGAGACGCTGCTGCGCCGCCAGAAGGTCCACGGCTTCACCCGCGAGGACATCCGCATCCTGGTGCGGCCGATGGCCCAGAACGGCGAGGAGGCGATTGGCTCGATGGGCAACGACGTGCCCCTGGCCGTGCTTTCCGAGCGCCCTCAGCTGCTCTTCAACTACTTCAAACAGCAGTTCGCTCAGGTCACCAACCCGCCGGTCGATCCCCTGCGCGAGGACCTGGTGATGAGCGTGAAGGGCACGCTCGGCGCGGAGGAGAACCTCTTCGGCGAGGGGCCCGGGCACTGCCACCAGCTGGCCCTGGAGCACCCGATCCTAACCAACGTCCAGATGCAGGGCATCAAGGATCTGGACCACGGCAACTTGCGCACCAAGGTTTTCGACGCCCTCTTCGAGGTCGACAAGCGCGGCGAGGGGCTGGACCAGGCGCTCACGACGCTGTGCGAGGCGGCCGAGGCTGCAGTCGACGGCGGCTACACGATCCTCGTGCTCAGTGACCGCAAGCACGACCGGACCCGCGCGCCGATCCCGTCGCTGCTGGCAACCGGGGCGGTGCACCACCACCTGGTGCGCGCCGGCAAGCGCACGCGATGCGGTATCGTGGTGGAGTCCGGTGAGCCGCGCGAGGTGCAGCACCACGCGCTGCTGATCGGCTACGGCGCCGGCGGCATCAACCCCTACCTCACGTTCGAGACCCTGCACGATCAGTACGAGCAGGGGCTGCTGCGCAAGATCGAGGCGGACGAGGCGGTCGAGAACTACCGCAAGGCGGTGGCCAAGGGGCTGCGCAAGGTGATGTCCAAGATGGGCATCTCGACCTTGCAGAGCTACCGCGGCGCCCAGATCTTCGAGGCCATCGGACTGGGCAGCGACGTCATCGACCGCTGCTTTACGCGCACCGCATCGCGCATCGAGGGGGCGGGCCTGGACGAGCTGGCGGCCGAGGTGGCCGTACGCCACCACGTGGCCTGGGAGGTGCCGGAGGTCCTGGACCCGGAGCTCGACCTGGGCGGCAATTACCAGTGGCGCCGCCGGGGCGAGTACCACCTCTACAACCCGCAGACGATCGCCCAGATGCAGCACGCGGTGCGTTCTGGCAACTACAAGCTCTTCAAGAAGTACACGGAGACGCAGGACGCCACCGCGGGCAAGCTCTGCACGATCCGCGGGCTGCTCAAGTTCAAGCAGGGTACGTCGATCCCGATCGAGGAGGTCGAGCCGGTCGAGCAGATCGTCAAGCGCTTCAAGACCGGCGCCATGTCCTTCGGCTCGATCTCGAAGGAGGCCCACGAGAACCTGGCGATCGCCATGAACCGCATCGGGGCCAAGAGCAACACCGGCGAGGGTGGCGAGGATCCGGCGCGCTTCATCCCCGACGACAACGGGGACCTGCGGCGCAGCTCGATCAAGCAGGTCGCGTCGGGTCGTTTCGGCGTGACCAGCAACTACCTCGTCAACAGCGACGAAATCCAGATCAAGATGGCCCAGGGCGCCAAGCCCGGCGAAGGCGGCCAGCTGCCCGGCCACAAAGTCGACAAGGTGATCGCCCGTGTGCGTCACTCGACGCCGGGCGTGGGGCTGATCTCGCCGCCGCCCCACCACGACATTTACTCGATCGAGGACCTGGCCCAGCTGATCCACGACCTCAAGAACGCCAACAACCAGGCCGCCATCACCGTGAAGCTGGTCTCCGAGGTGGGCGTCGGCACAGTCGCGGCGGGGGTGGCCAAGGCCAAGGCGGACCTGGTGCTGATCAGCGGCGACTCGGGCGGCACCGGGGCCTCACCGCTGACCTCGATCAAGCACGCGGGCACCTCCTGGGAGCTGGGCCTGGCCGAGACCCAACAGACGCTGGTGATCAACGGCCTGCGCTCGCGCATTCGCGTGGAGACCGACGGCCAGCTCAAGACCGGCCGCGACGTGGCGGTGGCCGCGCTGCTGGGCGCCGAGGAGTTCGGCTTCGGCACCTCCGCGCTGGTGGCGAGCGGCTGCATCCTGATGCGCGTCTGCCACCTCAACACCTGCCCGGTGGGTGTCGCCACGCAGAACGAGGAGCTGCGCAAGCGCTTCAACGGACAGCCGGACCACGTCGTGAACTTCATGATGTTCGTCGCGGAAGAGCTGCGCGAGATCATGGCCGAGCTCGGCTTCCGCACCGTCGCCGAGATGGTGGGCCGCGCCGACATGCTCGAGCCGGACGACGTGGGCGACCACTGGAAGGCCCAGGGACTGGACCTCAGCAAGCTGCTGCACATGCCGGTCAAGCCTGCCGCGGGCGAGGTGCTGTGCTGCACCGAGAGCCAGGACCACGGCCTCGCCGGGGCGCTCGACAACGAGCTGATCGAGAAGTGCGCGCCGGCGATCAAGAACGGCGAGCCGATCGAGCTCGAGCTGCCGATTCGCAACATCAACCGCACGGCCTGCACCATGCTGTCGGCGGAGATCACCCGGCGCTACGGGCTCGATGCCCTGCCGCCGGACACCATCCAGCTCAAGTTCCACGGCTCTGTGGGCCAGAGCTTCGGCGCCTTCATGGTGCGCGGCGTGACCGCGCGTGTGGAGGGCGACGCCAACGACTACCTGGCCAAGGGCCTGAGCGGGGGCCGCATCGTGGTGGTGCCGCCCAAGGGCTCGAGCTTCACGCCCGAGGACAACATCATCGGCGGCAACGTCGCGCTCTACGGAGCCACCAGCGGTGAGGTCTTCCTGCGCGGCAAGGCCGGCGAGCGCTTCTGCGTGCGCAACAGCGGCGGCACGGCCGTGTGCGAGGGAGTTGGGGACCACGGCTGCGAGTACATGACCGGCGGCATGACGGTGGTGCTGGGCAAGACCGGCCGCAACTTCGCGGCAGGCATGAGCGGCGGGCTGGCCTTCGTCTACGACGAGGACGGTGCCTTCGAGACGCGCTGCAACCCCGGCATGGTGGATCTCGAGCCGCTCGAACCGGCCGACGAGCAGACCCTGCGGGCGCTGCTGGGCCGGCACGTGGAGTACACCGGCTCGACCGTCGCGGCCGACATCCTGGACGACTGGGACGAGGTCGCGAAGAGCTTCATCAAGGTGTTTCCCCGCGAGTACAAGCGCGTGCTCGCGGAACAGCAGTACGACACCGAAATCTCGGCCCTCGCCACAGGCATGTAGGAGCGCAGCATGGGCAAGATCACCGGATTCCTGGAGCTACAGCGCGAGAGGCCCGAGCGGCGGCCGGTCGACGAGCGCGTCAAGGACTACAACGAGTTCGAGGGCACCCTCGACAACGAGGGCATCCGCGAGCAGGGCGCGCGCTGCATGGACTGCGGCATCCCCTTCTGCCACACGGGCTGCCCGCTCGGAAACGTGATCCCGGACTGGAACGACATGGTCTACCGGGACCGGTGGGACCGCGCCTCGGTGCGGCTGCACTCGACCAACAACTTCCCCGAGTTCACCGGCCGCATCTGCCCGGCGCCTTGCGAGGAGGCGTGCACGCTCAACATCCCGGAGGAGCCGGTCAACATCAAGCTGATCGAGCGCCAGGTTGCGGACTGGGCCGTCGCGAACGGGCACCTGGAGCCGGTCATTGCGAAGCAGAGGACTGGCAAGAAGGTCGCCGTGATCGGCTCGGGACCGGCGGGCATGGCCTGCGCCCAACAGCTGGCGCGCGCGGGCCACAGCCCGACCCTCTTCGAGCGTGACGATCGCGTCGGCGGGCTGCTGCGCTACGGGATCCCGAACTTCAAGATGGAGAAGCACCACATCGACCGCCGCATGGAACAGATGGTGGCCGAGGGGGTGACCTTCAAGACGAGCACGAACGTTGGCGTCGACGTCACGGTCGAGCAGCTGAAGAAGGACTTCGACGCGATCGTGCTGTCCGGCGGTGCGACCCACCCGCGCGACCTGCCCCTGCCCGGGCGAGAGCTCGAGGGTGTGCACTTCGCGATGGAGTTCCTGACGCAGCAGAACAAGGTCTGCGAAGGCGACACGATCGACAACCAGATCATGGCGACCGGCAAGCACGTGGTGGTCCTGGGCGGCGGCGACACGGGCTCCGACTGCGTCGGTACCAGCAACCGCCACGGCGCGGCCAGCGTGACCCAGTTCGAGCTGATGCCGCGCCCACCCGACGAGCGTGCCGACGCCGCCCAGCCCTGGCCCTACTGGCCCATGGTCCTGCGCACCAGCAGCTCCCACGAGGAGGGCGCCGATCGTGACTGGTCGATCAACACCGTGCGCTTCGAGGGCAACGACAAGGGCGAGGTGACGAAGCTTCACGCCGTGCGCCTGGAGTGGACCACCGACGAGAGCGGCCGCCACAAGATGCAGGAGATCGAGGGCAGCGCCTTCGAGCTCAGGGCCGACCTGGTGCTGCTCGCGCTCGGCTTCCTCGGTCCCGAGAAGCCCGGCCTCGTCGAGGAGCTGGGCGTCGAGCTGACCGAGCGCGGCAACGTGAAGGCCGGCGACGACTACCAGACCAGCGTTCCCGGTGTCTTCGCCTGCGGTGACCTCCGCCGTGGCCAGTCGCTGGTGGTCTGGGCGATCTGGGAAGGTCGCGAGGCCGCCCGGGGCGTCGATGCCTACCTGCGCGGTGAGAAGAGCAAGCTGCTCTCCAGCCCGCACGTGAACCCGCTCACGCTCTAGCGCGTTCGCAGCCGACATGCAGGGCGTGGGTCTGCTCCCGCTCGGCGACCAACCAGGACTGGACCGCGTGCAGGTCCGGAAAGTCGAGGCCTTCGAGCATGTCCCTGTCGTCATCGGATGCACGAGATCGTCGTCGGTCGCGGCGAGTCCGTGCCGTGCATCTGCGAACGCTGTCGCAGTGCGACTAGGGCAGGTGCAAGGGCGAGTTTGAAACCGCCGAACTCGAGACTAGAGCCCATCTGATGGGCTCTAGTTGCGCTCGTAGATCGTGATGTTGACGGCGCCGATCGAGATGCCAGGGCTCGAGCTCAGCCAGGCGTCCTCGTTGAGCCAGGCGTAGGGGCCGTCGGCGCGGGTCTCGAAGCGCGGTACGAGCGCGCTGCCCGGGCCGCAGTTGCGCACGAGGATGAGCTCGCCATCGTCGGTGAGAAGAGTGTAGCGCGCGTCCAGCTCGAAGCCGTTGTCGAGTAGCTGGAAGTCGGCGCCGCCGGGAAGAACGCTGCCCTGGACGCGGCCGCTGGTCGATCCGCCCGTGATCGGGATCGCGTTACGATTTCCGCGCTTGCCCTGACCGACGCGTATGCTGCCACCGATGCGAACGTTCTCGGTGAAGGCGACCGCGCCCTGGCTGCCGCTCGCAACCGTGCAGTCCCAGGGTTGAGCCGGGATGCCAGCAGGCTTCGCGATCTCGATCGCATCCTCGGGTGCGCCGAGGTCCACGCCGGTGACGTCGTAGACGGCCATGGTCAGCACGCCCGCCTGTGCGTCGACCTCGCGCGTGCCGACCAGGATGCTGTCGTCGAGCCAGCCATGCGGGCCGGCGCTGCGTACTTCGAGGTCGAGCACGACGCGCACAGGCGCATCAGCGGTGGGCGCCACACCGCAGGTACGCATGTAGATGTGCTCGCCGTCGTCCGTTTCGAGCAACGCGACCTGCTCGACTTCCACGACGCCGTCCGCGAGCGTGAGCTGCCAGTCGAGGCCGCCCTCGAGCAGCTGTCCGCCGATGCGGGGCCCCTCGAGCGCGCCCCCGCTCAGTCCGAGCAGCGCGCGCTCGCCGTAGGGTGTTCGGCCGACGTCGCGGACCTCGCCGAGCTGCGCGCTCAGCTCGAAGACGAGCGCGCCTCGCTCCGGGACCGGCAGCCCAGCGGGCATGCCGCAGTCCCAGCTCGGATCCGGCATCAGCGTCGCCACCGACGGGTCCTCGGGGCTTGCGCCCGGCGTGGCGCCGGCGTCCGTCGGAGGAAGCGGGTCGGTGGATCCGTCCCCGCTCGGGTCCGGACTCCCTTCCGGTGGCGGCTGCGCTGCGCGGTCGGCGGCGCCCTCCGCGGTCGGAGTGTCGCCGCGCGGCGTCGGCACGCCGCTTGAGGGATCGGCGTTCGGCTGGGGGGCGGGGTCTGCCTGCGTCGCCATGGTCGCCACCGGCGAGCCGGCTTCGCTGCATGCGGACAGCAGCGCGATCGCGAGCAGTAGGCCGAGGTGTCCGTGCGCGCTCACGGCATGACCTGCCGCTGGAACATCTCCCCAGGTCCTTCGTCCGTCCGCGTCACGGCTTCCTCCGCTACGACACCTCCACCCGCGGTCTCGAAGCTAGCTAGGGGGCGGAGGCGTGACAAGCACGAGGCGCAGAATAGTTGGTCATGCAAACTATTTTGCCCCAGCGCTGGAAAAGTAGTTGGATGGACCAACAATTGGGTCCCCGGTTGGCTCCCGGGGCTACTGCCTGCACGTGCGCCGGGCTTCGCGATGGCGGCGAACTCCGCTATCGTCGGCGGCCAAGCGCATGGCGACCCAGACCAAGGTATCGAGCAGGCGGATGCGGCAGGGTCCTTTGCTCGAGTTCGTCGGCTACCACGTTCGGCTCGCGCAGCTCTACGTCTACGCGGACTTCATGCGCGGTCAGCCGGAGCCGACCATGACCCCGGGTCAGCTCGCGATTCTCATCCTGGTACACGAGAACCCGGGCATGACGCAGCGCGTGCTCGGAGAGCGTATGGGAGTCGACAAGTCCACGCTCACCGTGGCCCTGGATCGGCTCACTCGTCGCAAGTGGCTGCGGCGCGTGCGTTCGCGGGAGGACCGTCGCAGCAACGTGCTCGAGCTCACCGCCCAGGGGGTTCGTCAGATGCGCCGGATGATCGCATTCGTGCGGCGCCACGAGCGCCGGATGATGACGAGCCTCAGCGCACGCGAGCGGCGCGAGCTCGTGCGGTTGCTCGGCAAGCTCCGGAGTCCGGGTTGAGCAGAGCGACACCCTCAGGCGTCGGCGCGCTCGAGCGGCTCTCGGGCCTCCAGCTCGTCGGCCGCACGGTCGCCGACCGTGAGTACCGGGATGGGCGAGGTTCGCACGACTCGCTCGGCGACGCTCCCGAGCAGCGCATGGGACAGGCCGGTGCGCCCTCTCGTGCCCATCACGATCAGGTTCGCCTGAGACTTCTGCGCCTGCTGCACGATGGCCTCGTGCGGGATGCCCTTGCGCATGGTGGTGCGGACGTGGACCTGGGCGTCCTTGCTCGAGCGCTCCTGCTGTAGCAGCGCGGCCTCTTGCTGCTTTTGGAGATCCTCGATCAGACGTGCGCTGGGTCCCTCGGAGGTGTCCAGCGGGCCCGCGTATATCGGCCACTGGAAGACGTGCAGCAGCTCCACCGAGGCACCGGCCTGGCGAGCCAGCGCGAAGGCGTAGTCGCGGGCGCGATCGGAGGTCTCGGAGAAGTCGACTGCGACGAGAATGTGCTGCAGTGGCGTGCCTTTGGCCATGGGCTGGTCTCCGTTCGACAGCGCGCGGGCGCAGCGCTCCCACACCGTACATAATCCCCCGGCCGGTGGCATCAACTGGTGGCGTGGCGGCTCGCGATAGCAGTCCATGACCGGGACACGCGGCAGCTTCCAGAAGAGCTCATGGTCTGTGCGAACACGCGCGCGGCCTCGGTCGTCGCATCGTGCCAATGGCGCCGACCCCGGCCGACCGGCCGGAGGAGAGCTGTGACGCGAGCCTGAGACCGATCCTCTTCGTCCATGGAGGCTGCGGCGCGGGCGACAACTTCGAGCAGCGGGCACTAGGCTTCAGATAGCAACGGCTACTGCCGCCGCTCGCCGCGCGTCTTCGACTGCGACTCGATCGGTGTGCAGCCCTGTTTGAACCCGTTCGGCGGGCCACTACGAGCTTGTGTTGCCGCGTGAGGGAGGGCGCGGCATCCACATGCCCGAGTGCAACGACTGAGCGTCCTCCAAACAAAACGGCCGCGCCCCACTGGGACGCGGCCGTCGTCGCAACGAGCGAGCGCTGCTACTGGGCCGGCGCCGGAGTGGCAGGCGTGGCCGGAGCGGCAGGCTTGGCTGGGGCGGCCGCGGCGGGCTTGGCGGCCGGCGCCGGAGCGGGCTTCGCCGGTGCGGGCTTGGCCGCAGCCGCGGGAGCGGGAGCGGCGGGCTTGGCCGCGGGAGCTGGAGCGGGCTTGGTCTCGGCCTTCGCCTTCGCCTGCGCAGCGGCGGCCTTGTCGGCCTCACGCTTGGACTTGGCGGCGGCGAGCTTGGCCTTTCGATACTCGGCATTGCGCTTCTTCTCGGCCTCGGCGGCGAGACGCGCGGCCTCGCGATCGGCCTTGCGCTTGGCCGCGGCAGCCTTGCGCTCCTCCGCCTTCACCTTGCCCTCGGCGGCGGTGACGGCGGTCTTGGCCTTGCGGGCGGCGGCGCGCGTCGTGCGTGTGGCCTTCTTGGAGTTGTCGTAGTTGGTCTTGGCGGTGGACTCGTCGGCCTTGGCCTTGGCGGCGGCGGCGTCGGCGTCGGCCTGGGTCTTCTGCGCTGCGGCCAGGTCAGCCTGGGCCTTCTGCAGCGGCGTCTGCTCGGGCTGCGGAGCGGGCGCAGCAGCGGTGGCCGGGGCCGCCGGAGCGGCCGGGGCCGCCGGAGCGGCCGGAGCGGTCGGAGCGGCCGGCGCGGCGGGCGCAGGCTGGGCCTGCGTTTGCGCAACGGGCTGCGCAGCAGCGGGCTGTTGCTCACCACCCGCGGTGGCCTCTGGCGCGGCGTAGGGATCAGCCGTCCCCTCCGCGTAGTCGACCTGACAGCCCGCGGTCAGCGCGAGCAAGCAGGTAGTGATCATGATTCGGCTTCGCATCATCGGTCTTCCTCCCACGACGGGTGCGGGGCTGTCCCAGTGCAGGGGCACCGCCCCTCGCCACCGCACTCCTGGATTCACGAGGGCCGACCATAGATCCGAAGATGCTGTGCATGCACCGGAACATTGCCGGGTAGGGATGTTCCAGCAGGGACCAATGATGCCATTCGTGTGTGAGCGGCCACTCGAAAGCCCCGGAAATGCCATCTGCTACCGACCGTGGCACCGAAGGTTACACATGAGACGTCGGGGTCCTCTCAGGGCACCTCCGATCGGGGGTGTGGAGGCCCGCGTTGACATCCCGTGAGCGCTCTGGAATTGAGGGGCGCGCCCGACGTCGGGCGCCCATCCAGTGACCTTCCGGTGAAGCCCTCAGATCCCAAGCCGCCGGCACTCACGGCGCTCCGCGAGCGCATCGACGGCCTCGACCGTCAGGTCCTCGAGCTGCTCGCCAAGCGCATGGAGGTCGTGGCCGAGGTGGCCGCGGTCAAGCGCACCGAGGGTGTGCAGATCCGCGACTACCAGCGCGAGCGGCAGCTGCTTGACGACCGTCGCGCCCGCGCCCAGGAGCTGGGCCTCGCGCCCGCGCCGATCGAGTCGATCTACCGCCAGATCATGCTCGCCAGCCGTGACTACCAGGCCTCCCTCGGCGCCGCAGCGCCCGCGCAGGTCGAGCCCCGCGATGTCGCCGTGATCGGTGGGGAGGGCGAGATGGGCGCGCTCATCGCGCGCATCTTCCAGGACGTGGGCAACCGCGTGCGCATTGCCGATCTGGGCACCGAGCTGACACCCCTCGAGGCCGCGCGCAGCGCCGACGTCGTCGTGATCTCCGTGCCGATCGGCGCGACCGAGGACGTGATCGCGCGGCTTGGACCCGAGGTGCGCCCCGACGCGCTGCTGATGGACGTCACGTCGGTCAAGCAGGCGCCGCTCGCCGCCATGCTCGCTGCCACCGAGCGTAGCGGCGCGAGCGTGGTCGGCGCCCACCCCATGTTCGGCCCGGGAGTCCACTCGGTGCAGGGGCAGCGCATGGTGCTCTGCCGTGGCCGCGGCGACGGGGCCTACGACTGGGTCGCGGGTTTGCTCGAGGCGCGGGGTCTGGTCGTGACCGAGGCGGATGCAGCCGCCCACGACCGCGCGATGGCGCTCGTCCAGGTGCTCACGCACTTCCAGACCCAGGTGCTCGGCCTATCGCTCGCGCGCGTGGGGATCGGGCTCGAGGAGACGCGCCGCTTCACTTCGCCCGCCTACCTGATGGAGCTCTACATCGCGGCGCGTCACTTCGGTCAGGACCCGCAGCTCTACGGGCCAATCGAGATGCTCAACCCGGAGACGCCGCGCGTCACGGCGGCCTTTCAGGCCGCCGCGCGCGAGCTCAGCGAGATCCTGGAGCGGCGCGACCAGGCCGCGTTCGACCAGCTCTTCCAGGAGGTGCGCGCCTACTTCGGCGACTTCACCGCCGAGGCGACCGAGCAGAGCAGCTTCCTGATCGATCGCCTCGTTGAACGCAGCATGGGTTGACCCCGGCCCGGCCGGGCCTAAGTTTCAGCGCACCTGACGCTACGAAAGGGAGGTATCGATGGACACCGCGAACTTGATCGAGGCCGTCACCGCCGCAGCCGCGACCTGGGGGCTCAAGCTCGCAGGCGTCCTGGTCGCGATTTTCCTAGCGTGGATCATCGCAGGATCGGTTCGCAATTCCATGCTCCGGGGCTTCGAGCGCTCCGGCTTTGACGCGACGCTGGGGCGCTTCTTCGCCAACCTGGTGCGCTACGCCATCCTGATCGCTGCGATCCTCGGCTGTCTCGGTGTCTTCGGTATCCAGACCACGAGCTTCGCCGCCGTGATCGCGGCCGGCGGTCTCGCCATCGGCCTCGCCTTCCAGGGCACGCTCAGCAACTTCGCCGCCGGCGTGATGCTGCTGGTGTTTCGCCCCTTCAAGGTCGGCGACGTGGTGGTCGTCGACGGCATCGTCGGGACGGTGCAGGAGATCGAGCTCTTCACCTGCGAGCTCACCGCCCTCGACAACCGCCGGATCATCATTCCCAACTCGTCGATCTTCGGCTCGAAGATCGAGAACCTCACCCACCACCCGCAGCGCCGCGTCGACGTGGCGATCGGGACGGCCTACGACGCCGACATCGACAAGACGCGCGAGGTACTCGAGAAGTGCCTGGCGAGCGTGGATGGGGTGCTCGCGGACCCCGAGCCGCAGGTCTTCCTGGCGGCCTTCGGCGCCTCCTCGATCGACTGGCAGCTGCGCGGCTGGTGCAAGACCGAGGACTACTGGGACGTGTGGCAGCGCATCATTCGGGACTCCAAGCGCGCCCTCGACGGCGCCGACATCGGCATCCCCTTTCCGCAGCGCGATCTGCACCTCGATCCGGCGGTGATCGAGGCCATCGGCAAGCGTTGAAGCAGGCTGCGGTCCGTGCAAAGCTCGCCGCCCTGGCGCTCCCGGCCTGGGGGCGCTCGAGTGGAGAGTTTACGGGAGCTTAGGACCGCAGCATGCAATTCGCTGGTGCCCTCACCGCCCTGATCACCCCCTTCCGCGACGACGCCGTCGACGAGGGTGCGCTGCGCGAGCTGGTCGAGGATCAGATCGCCCAGGGCATCGACGGACTTGTGCCCTGCGGCACCACCGGCGAGAGCGTCAACCTGGACGATGCCGAGTATCGCAAGGTGGTCTCAGCCGTGGTCGGGCAGGCGAAGGGCCGGGTTCCCGTGGTCGCCGGGGCGGGCACTGCGTCGACGCGCCACACGCTCGAGCTCTCGGCGATCGCCAGGGACGCGGGTGCCGATGGCGTGCTGATCGTCTCGCCCTACTACAACCGGCCGACCCAGCAGGGCCTCTACACTCACTTCAGGGCCGTGGCCGAGGGCGCGCGCCTTCCGATGATCCTCTACAACATCCCGGCGCGCACCGGGGTCGACGTCTCGCTCGACACACTGGCGCGGCTGGCCGACGATTGTCCGGCGATCGTGGCGGTGAAAGAGTCGACCGGCAACGTCCTGCGAAGCGCACAGATCACCACGCGCCTCGGTGAGCGATTCACCGTGCTGTCGGGCGACGATGCGCTGACGGTGGCGATCATGGCGGTGGGCGGCCACGGCGTGATCAGCGTGGCGAGCAACATCGTGCCGGGCGCGGTGGCGAGTGCGGTGGCGCTCCAGGCCGAGGGCGATGTGACGGCCGCCAACGCCGCGCACCAGAAGCTGCGGCCGCTCTACGAGGCGCTCTTCCTCGAATCGAGCCCCGGGCCGATCAAGGCGGCGCTGGCCCTTCAGGGCAAGATCGCCGAGGAGATCCGCCTGCCGCTGGTGCAGGTCGGCGACACGACCCGTGCGCGGCTGAGGGCCGTGCTCGACGACCTGGGGATCCGATGACGGAGATCGCAGTTCACGGCGCCGCCGGCCGCATGGGCCGGACGATAATCGAGGTTGTGCTCGATGATGGCGAGGCAAGCCTGGCCGCCGCGGTCGAGCACACGGGCCACGCTTCGATCGGCACCGACGCCGGTGTGCTCGTGGGTCGTCCCGATCCCCTGGGCGTGATGGTGAGCGATGACCTGGCTGGCGCGCTGGCCGAGGCCGACATCGTGATCGACTTCAGCCTGCCGCAGGGCACACGCGCCATGCTCGAGCGCTGTCTCGAGACCAAGACCGGTGCGGTCATCGGCACCACCGGTCTGGATGACGGCGCGCGCGAGGCGCTCGCGGCGCTGGCGAAGGTCGCTGCCGTGGTCTACGCCCCCAACTTCAGCGTCGGTGTCAACGTCTTTTGGGCCCTGGCGCGACGCGCGGTCGAGTTGCTCGGCGACGACTTCGACATGGAGATCGTCGAGATGCACCACAAGCACAAGGTTGACGCGCCGAGTGGCACGGCCGTGAAGCTGCTCGAGGTGGTCGCCGAGGCACGTGGCGTGGACCCGAAGGCCGATGCCGTCCCGGGTCGCAACGGCCTCGTGGGCGCGCGCAAGCCACGCGAGGTCGGCGTGCTCGCCCTGCGCGGCGGCGATGTGGTGGGTGACCACACCCTGGTTCTCGCAGGCCCCGGGGAGCGCGTCGAGCTCACCCACAGGGCCCATTCCCGCAGCATTTTCGCGCGTGGGGCGGTGCGTGCAGCCCAATGGGCTGCCGGTCGTGAGCCGGGTCTTTACTCCATGGCCGACGTGCTCGGGATCGAATAAGGTAACGCCTGCCATGTCCGATAGCCGCAAGTGTTCGATGTGCGGCGCGGTCCTGCATGAGGGGGCACGCTTCTGCAGCAAGTGCGGCCACGAGGCCAAGGCCTCGGAGCCGGGCTCCGGGGTGCCGAAGAGCACGGTCATGTCCTTTGGTGGTGAGGTGCCGCAGGCGCCGGCGCGCTCGCCGTCCTCGCGCCCCCCGGGTC
>JAPPOT010000858.1:665-3684 GCA_028817855.1 Myxococcales bacterium | reverse complement strand
GTCGAGGAGAAGCAGATCAAGATCCTCGAGCGCATCGAGTTCGAGACGAACGAGGCCACGATCCGCAGCGAGAGCGAGGACGTGCTGCAGGCGGTCCGGAAGATCCTGGAGGAGCATCCGCAGATCACGCGCATCTCGATCGAGGGCCACACCGACAACGTTGGCAAGGCTGCGTACAACAAACGCTTGAGCGACCGGCGCGCCGCCGCTGTCGTCAAGTGGCTGGTCGACCACGGCATCGGGAAGAAGCGCCTGCGGTCGAAGGGCTTCGGCCTGGAGCGCCCGATCGCGGACAACGACAGCGAGGAAGGGCGCCAGCAGAACCGCCGCGTCGAGTTCCACATCAAGAAGGTGGACGGCAAGGACCCGGCGGACAGCGGCCGCGTGGAGGAGGACCTGTGATGTCGACGACGAAGAAGCGCATCGTGTTGGCAGGCGCGGGGCTCCTGGCCGTGCTGCTGTGTACGTCGAGCGCGGCGGCCGATCCGGCCCTGCGCGTGCAGATGGACCTCAACGGCGACTTCGTGCTCTTTGGCAACACGCTGGTGCACGAGTGCGGCGGCGGCGTCGCAGGGATCCCGGCCGGGCCGGCGCCCGACCCGGTGGTGGGCACGATCGGCGACTGCCCCCAGGACAACCTGCTGGCGCCCGACGTCTACTGGCGCTCGGACTCGCCCGCCGACGGGGAGGCGTGGGCCGACAGCAGCCTGGGTCCCGACGACGCACGCAGCACGGCGGTGCTCGACCTGCCGGCGGGCGCCGTGGTGCAGTACGCGCGCATGTACTGGGGCGCGCTGTCGACCAACAAGACACCGGACCCGACCGTGCGCGTGCAGCGCACCGACACCGGGCTCGACACGGAGATCACCGCGGACGCCGGCAACTCCGTGGTGGTGCCCGCCGACCAGGGCACCGGCATCTGGTACCAGTCCACGGCCGACGTTACCGCGCTGATCTCGGCCCAGGGGCCCGGCGCCTTCCGCGTGACCGACGTGCAGTCGGTGGACATCGTGGGGCTGGGCGAGTTCGCGCCCACGGTGGCCTGGTACATGGTGGTGCTCTACGAGGCGCCGGGCGAACCCTCGCGCAACCTGGCTGTCTTCGACGGGCTAGACCTGGTCACCTCGGCGATCGGCAGCGCGGCGGCAGCGCTCGATGGCTTCGTGGTGCCGGCCTCGGGTTTCGACGCCAAGCTCGGCGTGGTCGCCTACGAGGGCGAGGCGGCGATCGGCGGCGACGCCCTGCTCTTCAACGACACCACGCTGAGCAACGCCGAGAACCCGGCCGACAACTTCTTCAACGCCTCGCGCACGCTGCTGGGCGCGCCCCTGTCGGTGGTGGGGGACCTGCCGCAGACGACGGGCGAGGCGGGCAGCCTGAGCAACGTGGACTTCGACGTGGTCGACGTGACCAGCCTGGTGGCGGCCGACGACACCGCCGCCACGATCGAGGCCACCTCCCAGAGCGACACCTTCCTGCTGTCTGCCTTCATCACCTCGATCTCGACGCTCAAGCCGGAGTTCGTGACCTCGAACAAGCAGGTCACCGACATCAACGGCGAGGGCATCCGACCCGGCGACGTGCTCGAGTACACGATCGAGGCGATCAACAGCGGCAGCGACGTGGCAGTCAACGCGCTGATCACCGATCCACTGCCGGCCGGAGTGACCTTCGTGCCGGACTCGATCTCGATCGACAGCGGTGAGAACACAGGCGACAAGACGGACGAGGCGGGCGACGACCAGGCCGAGTACGACGACGCCTCGCGCACGGTGACGGTGCGCATAGGGACGGGTGCGGACGCCAGCGTCGGCGGCTCGCTGGCGATCGGCGAGAGCAGCACGGTCAGCTTTCAGGTCACGGTCGACGCCGACGCGATGGGCGTGATCTCCAACCAGGCCGTGATCACCGCCGAGGGCAGCCAGGGCTCGCCCGAGGAGGACACGGTCACCGATGGCAACGGCGAGATGCCGGGGCAGCCGCCCACAGACGTCGAGATCGACGAGTGCGGCAACGACGACGACTGCGAGGATCCGACGCCCTTCTGCGACGTCGCGGGCACGCCCCAGCGCTGCGTGGAGTGCACTACGAGCGCTCAGTGCACCGACCCGGATGCGCCCGACTGCGACTTCGACGCCAACGTTTGCACCTGCGTGGAGGGCACGGACTGCGACGACAGCGATGGCGACGGGCTCAGCAACGGCGCGGAGGAAGCGCTCGGCACCGACCCGGACGACGCGGACACGGACGACGATGGCGTGCCGGACGGGGCCGAGGTGGCGCCCAACGAGGATCGCGACGGCGACGGGCTGATCGGCGCGCTCGATGCCGACTCGGACAACGACGGCCTCTTCGACGGCACCGAGCTGGGTCTCGGCTGCGACGACGCGGGCACCGACCTGTCGGCGGGCAATTGCCGGCCCGACGGTGACATGGGGGCGACCACGACCAACCCGATCGACCCCGACACGGACAACGGCGGGCTGCGCGACGGCTCCGAGGACAGCAACCTGAACGGCGTGGTCGACGACGGCGAGACCGACCCGACGGCCGGCAACGGCGACGATGACAGTGACCCGAGCGATCGGGACGGCGACCGGCTCAGCGATGAGCTCGAGGAGTTCATCGGCAGCGATCCGGACGACGCGGACACCGACGACGACGGCGTGCCCGACGGCGACGAGCCCAACCCCTCGGCGGATGGCGACGGGGACGGGCTCAACACCGTGCGCGACGTGGACAGCGACAACGACGGGCTCTTCGATGGCACCGAGCTCGGCTTTGCGTGCGATGACCCGGCGACCGACGAGTCGGCGGGGCACTGCCGCGCGGACAACGACGGCGGCGCGACGACCACCTCGCCGCTCGACCCCGATACGGACGATGGCGGCGCGACCGATGGCAGCGAAGACGCCAACCTCAACGGTGTGATCGACGACGGCGAGACCGACCCGACGGGGGGAAACGAACAAGAAGAAGCGAACGTCGCCTAAAGCGAAGTCGACGGGCTGGGAGACGA
>JAPPOT010000858.1:0-655 GCA_028817855.1 Myxococcales bacterium | reverse complement strand
GCCGAACCCGTGGGAGGATGTCGAGGGGGACGGGGTCATCAACTGGCGCGACGTGGACAGCGACGACGATGGGCTCTTCGATGGCACCGAGCTGGGCTTCGACTGCGACGACGATGGCACGGACACGAGCAAGGACGTGTGCATTGCAGACGCGGACGAGGGCGCTACGACCACCTCGCCACTCGACGCCGACACCGACGACGGTGGCGTCAGCGATGGCGACGAAGACACGGACAAGGACGGCGAGGTTGACTCGGGCGAGGGCGATCCCAACGATCCGAGCGACGACGGCATGCCGCCGCCCGGCGAGGAGTGTGCCGAGGACGCCGACTGCGGCGACGCCAGCAGCGGCCAGGTGTGTGTCGACGAATCGTGCCAGCCCGGCTGCCGCGGAGAGGGTGGCAACGGCTGCCCGACCGGACAGCTCTGCAGCTCGAGCACGATGGAGGTGGGCTCCTGCGGACCTGCCGATGAGCCGGACTCGCCGATGGATGACGAGGCCCCGATCGTGACGCCGGACGAGGCCGGGGTCTTCCTGGGTGGCGGCGGCTGCGAGTGCCGCGCCGGCGGTGGCGGCGGGCTGGACGGGTCCAGCGCGGCCCTCCTGGCGGGCGTCTTGCTGCTGATCGGGAGACGCCGGCGTCGGGGGTAGGGC
>JAPPOT010000302.1:8536-16131 GCA_028817855.1 Myxococcales bacterium | reverse complement strand
GGGCGGCGTGCGCCTCGGCGAGGTCGGGGAGGGGGACGTGGTCGGCGAGCTCGCGCTGCTCTCGGGCGAGGCCCATTCCCTGTGCGCGAGGGCGCAGGGCCCGACCGTGACCGCCACGCTCACGCGCGAAGCGCTCCAGGAGCTGGGGCGGCGACGCCCCGACATCGGCATGGTGCTCTACCGGAACTTCGCGTTGGCGCTCGGCGACAAGCTACGCCGGACCGACCGCTTCCTGCTTGACAGCCTGCCGCCCGCTGGTGAGCAGTGACCGCGCGGCCGCGGCTGCTACGCTAGTGCGATGCGGCCGACCCTGACGCACATTGCGCTCCACGTTTGCGACCTGGAAGCGAGCATCGCCTTCTACCGCGACTACTGCCGGCTCGAGGTGACCCACGACCGCACCGACGCGAGCACGGGCACGCGCGTGGTGTGGATGGCGGAGCCGGGGCGTGAACGGGACTTCATCCTCGTCTTCATCTCCGGCGGTCCGGAACGACCGGCTCTGGAGCGGGACTTCGCCCACCTGGGCTTTGCGCTGGCGAGCAAGGACGAGGTCGATATCGTCGCCGAACGCGCGCGGACGGCCGGGTGCCTGGTGTGGGAGCCTCGCCAGGAGCCCTATCCGGTGGGCTACTACTGTGGGCTGAAGGATCCGGCCGGGCAGTTCGTGGAGTTCAGCTACGGCCAGCCGCTGGGCCCCGGCGCGTAACAACCCACCCTCCCCCGGAGGGGGAGGGTGCTAGAGCGCGTCGCAAGACGCGCTCTAGACGTACTTGGCGATCTCGGCGCGCGCCACCACCATGCGATGCACCTCGTCCGGGCCGTCGGCCAGGCGCAGGGTGCGGGCGCTGGTGTACATGCGGGCGAGCGGCGTCCACTGGGAGACGCCGGTTGCGCCGTGCATCTGGATGGCACGGTCGATGACGGTGCAGGCCATCTCCGGAACCATCGCCTTGATGCCGGAGATGTAGACGCGGGCCTCGGCGGTGCCGAGGGTGTCCATCGCGCGGGCGGCGCGCAGCACCATCAGGCGCGCGGCGTCGATCTCGATGCGCGAGCGGGCGATCACGTCGTAGTTGCCGCCCAGCTTGACCAGCGGCTTGCCGAAGGCCTCGCGGCCGGCGCCGCGCTTGATCATCATCTCCAGTGCGCGCTCGGCCGAGCCCAGTAGGCGCATGCAGTGGTGGATGCGACCCGGGCCGAGGCGGCCCTGGGAGATCTCGAAGCCGCGGCCCTCGCCCAGGATGATGTAGTCCTTGGGCACGCGCACGTTCTCGAGCTTGAGGTGCATGTGGCCGTGGGGGGCGTCGGGGTCGCCGAAGACGTTCATCGGGCCCAGGTTCGTCAGGCCCTCGGCGTCCATCGGCACCAGGATCTGGCTCTGGCGCAGGTGGCGCGCCGCGTCCGGGTTGGTCTGCACCATGCAGATCATCACTTTGCAGCGCGAGTCGCCCGCGCCCGAGATGTAGAACTTCTCGCCGTTGATCACCCACTCGTCGCCGTCGAGCACGGCGCTGGTGGCGATGTTCTTGGCGTCGGAGGAGGCCAGGCCCGGCTCGGTCATGCCGAAGCAGGAGCGAATCTCGCCGGCCAAGAGCGGCTTGAGCCACTTCTCCTGCTGGGCCTCGCTGCCGAACTTGGCCAGCACCTCCATGTTGCCGGTGTCGGGGGCCGAGCAGTTGAAGACCTCCGACGACATCGGGGCCTTGCCCATCTCGCTCGCCAGATAGGCGTACTCGAGGTTCGTCACGCCGACGTCGTTCCAGTCGGGCAGGAAGAAGTTCCAGAGGTTCTGCTTGCGCGCCTCGGCCTTGAGGCCCTCGAGCAGCTCGGACTGGCGCTCGCTCAGCGTCCAGATGTCGTCCTCGTTGACGGCGCTGAAGAACTCCTCCTGGACCGGCACGATGCGGTCCTGGATGAAGGTCTTGACCTGCTCGATGACAGGCAGGAAGGACTTGGGACAGGCGAGCTCGTAGAGCGACTCTTCAGACATGTTTGTTTCTCCTCGCATCATTGCGCTTGGGACCTGGATTCTTTCGGGCCGGCTCGACCGGCAGGAAGGCGCGGCAGAGGGTGTCGACTACCGTGGCCTCGGCCGTCTCGTCGTCGATGCCGCTGCGGTGGGCGAGCGGCCTGCGCATGGCGAACCAGGCGCAGGTCTCGGCGATCAGCCGCGCGGAGGCGTGCACGCTGGGGCCCACGCGCAGCTTGCCCGCATCGGCGCGCGTGCCGAGGTAGCTCGTCAGGCGCTTGAGGTAGCGGCTGGTACTGCCGCCGTACTGGGCCGATAGCGCGGGCCAGTCGGCGGCGCTGCGCTCGAGCAGGATCAGCACGCCGCGGCCCCGTGAGAGGTCTTGATAGATCGAGCGCACCACGCCCTCGAACTCGTCGGCGCAGTCGGCGGGGCACGGGGCCTCGACCGCCTCGGCCAGGGCGGCCATCTTCACGCGCCGGCGCAGGGCCTTGCGGATCTCGACCAGGAAGTCGTCCTCGCTCGGCGCGCTCAGCGGGAGCTCTTCCGGCAGCGCCAGGGGCTCGTCCTGGTTCTGGCGCTGCAGCACCAGCAGGAAGAGGGCCTCCTTGGAGGCGACGTAGTTGTAGAGGCTGCCGGCCGAGACCCCCAGCTCCCGCGCCACGTCCAGCATCTGGGTGCGGCGGAAGCCCTTCTCGGCAAAGGCCCGAAACCCGGCCTGGGCCAGATCCTCGAGCCGGTTGGGGTCTAGCTTGCGAGCCACGGAGCTGTAATAAATGAACGGTTCATTTATGACAACCCCGGGCCCGGAAGCCGTACCCCGGCCGGCGACGCTCAGGCGGCGCTCAGGCAGCGCTCAGGCGGCGCCCAGGACGGCCTTGATCTCGAGGAACTCCTCGAAGCCCTCGCCGCCCCACTCGCGCCCGTTGCCGGACTTCTTGTAGCCGCCGAAGGGCGCGGTGAAGTCGGGGCCGGCGCCGTTGATGTGCACGTTGCCGGTGCGCAGCTGGGAGGCCACCGCGACCGCGTGGGCGGTGTCGCCCGACTGCACGTAGCCCGACAGGCCGTACTCGGTGTCGTTGGCGAGCTCGATCGCCTCTTCCTCGCTCGAGTAGGGGAGGATCGACAGGACCGGGCCGAAGATCTCCTCGCGCGCGATGGTCATGTCGTTCTTCACGCCGCCGAACACGGTGGGCTTGACGTAGTAGCCGGTCTCGAGGCCCTCGGGCTTGCCCAGGCCACCGGTGACCAGGGTCGCGCCCTCGTCGATGCCCTTCTGGATCAGGCCCTGGATCTTGTCGTACTGGACCTTGCTCGAGACCGGACCCATCACCATCTCGCCGCTGGCCGGGTCGCCGGGCTTGACCGCCTCGGCCGCCTTCTTCGCGATCTCGAGGGCCTTTGCGTGCTGGCTCTCGTGCACGAACATGCGCGTGGGTGCATTGCAGCTCTGGCCGCTGTTGCTGAAGCAGTTCTGCACGCCGGAGCCGACGGCCTTCTCCAGGTCGGCGTCCTCCAGAACGATGTTGGCCGACTTGCCGCCCAGCTCCTGGGTGACGCGCTTGACCGAGTCGGCGGCCGCCTTGGCGACCAGCACGCCCGCGCGGGTCGAGCCGGTGAAGGAGACCATGTCGATGTCCGGGTGCTCGCTGATGGCCGAGCCCACGCCGGGGCCGTCCCCGTTGACCAGGTTGAAGACGCCCTTGGGCACGCCCGCCTTGTCCATGATCTCGGTGATGATGATGGCGCTCAGGGGCGTCATCTCGCTCGGCTTGAGCACGATCGTGCAGCCGGCCGCGAGCGCCGGCGCGACCTTGCACATGATCTGGTTGGCCGGCCAGTTCCAGGGCGTGATGAAGCCGCACACGCCGGCCGGCTCCTTGATCAGCTTGGTGGAGCCGCGGGTCTCCTCGAAGTCGTAGTCCTTGAGCACCGCGAGGGTCGTTCCCAGATGCGCCAGGCCCGACGGCGCCTGGGCAGCTTTTGCCAACCACATCGGTGCGCCCATCTCGGCGGAGATGGTCTCGGCCAGGTCGCCGAGGCGCTCCTGGTAGGCACCCATGACCTTGCCGAGCAGCGCCATGCGCTCTTCCTTGGTGGTCCTGGAATAGGTCGCGAAGGCGGCCTTGGCGGCTTTCACCGCGCGGTCCACGTCGGCGGGGCTGCCGAGGCTGATGCGCCCGATGGCCTCTTCGGTAGCGGGGTTGATGACGTCGAGCGTCTTGGGCTCGATCGGGTCGACCCACTCACCGTCGATGTAGAACTTGAGATGCTCTTGCATGGATTCCTCCCTGGCGGCCCGAGCGGCGCCGCAGCGTCGAATGAGCCTAGTGGGCGCGGCCCAGATCTCAAGTCCAGAGCTCCCCATAACTGAATAATTCGTTCATTTGGCGCGAGCCGTCGCTTTACTTCGCAGGGCCTCGCCTGCTTTGATGGCGCGCGCGTGGTTGGGCGCACACACCGTAGGAGAGTCGAGATGCGCGAAGCTGTCATCGTTTCCACCGCCCGTACCGGTCTGGCCAAGTCACACCGGGGCGGCTTCAACATCACCCCCGGCGTCACCATGGCCGGCCATGCCGTCAAGCACTCGATCGAGCGCGCCGGCATCGAGCCCGCCGAGGTCGAAGAGGTCGTGTTGGGCTGCGGCACGCCGCAGGGCTCGACGGGCAACAACGTCGGCCGCCTCGCCGCGCTGAAGGCCGGCTGCCCGGTCTCCACCGGTGGCGTCACCGTCAGTCGCCACTGCTCCTCGGGGCTGAACGCGATCGCGACGGCGGCGGGCCGCGTGATCAACGACGGCGTGCCGATCGCGGTCGGCGCCGGTGTCGAGTCGATCAGTCTGGGCGCGCCAGATGGCAAGTTCCCGCACGCCGTCGACAAGCCCTTGATGGAGCAATACCCGGGCCTGTGGATGCCGATGATCGAGACCGCCGACGTGGTGGCCAAGCGCTACAACGTCGGCCGCGACTATCAGGACGAGTACGCGCTGCGCAGCCAGCAGCGCATCGCCGCTGCCCAGGAGAAGGACCTCTTCAAGGACGAGATCGTACCGATGGACACGATCATGGCCAAGAAGAACAAGGAGACCGGCGAGGTCACGAAGGTCGAGTACACGGTCACGCGCGACGAGTGCAATCGCCCGAACACCACGCTTGAGGGCCTGGCCGGGCTCAAGCCGGTGCGTGGCGAGGAGCACTTCATCACTGCGGGCAATGCCTCGCAGCTGTCCGACGGCGCCGCCTCGGTGGTGTTGATGGAGGCCAAGGAAGCCGAGAAGCGCGGCGCCGAGCCCCTGGGTGCGTTCCGCGGCTTCGCGATCGCCGGCTGCGAACCGGACGAGATGGGCATCGGTCCGATCTACGCGGTGCCGCGTCTGCTCGAGCGGGCCGGGCTCAAGGTCGACGACATCGATCTGTGGGAGCTCAACGAGGCCTTCGCCAGCCAGTGCCTCTACTGCCGCGACCAGCTCGGCATCGACCCCGAGAAGTACAACGTCAACGGCGGCTCGATCGCCATCGGCCACCCCTACGGCATGACCGGTGCGCGCTGCACCGGGCACATCCTGCTCGAGGGGCGCCGCCGCGGCGCCAAGTGGGGCGTGGTGACGATGTGCATCGGCGGCGGCCAGGGCGCGGCCGGCCTGTTCGAGATCTTCTCCTGAGCTCCTAGCTAGCGCGCGTCCGGCTCCGGTCTCGGGGCCGGCGCGCGGGACACCACCACCGACAGCGCCTCGACGCGTCGCCGACTGCTGGGGTTGATGTAGCGGTGCGCGTAATGGCCGGGGAACTGGACCAGGGCGCCGGCCTCCACGTCGACCAGCTCGCCCTCGATCGCCAGCTGGCTCTTGCCCTTGAGGGCGTAGAAGAACTCGTCGGCGCCGTGGCTGTGGGGGCGGCCGCGCACGTCGCAGCCCGGGAGCATGATCACGTGGTTGATGTCGACGCCGGTCTCCGCCAGGGGCGAGACGCGGCGGGCGATGAAGCGGTCGTCGTCGGTGCGGTACTCGCTGATCTCGGTGGCCGGGACCTTGGTGAAGCGGTCCTCCGGAGGTGGCGAGATCAGCTGGTCGACGGTGACGCCGAGGGCGCGGGCGACGGCGACGGCGCCCTCGATGCCCGGATTGGTGCTGGGCTGCTCCATGCTGGCCAGGGTCGCGCGGGGCAGGCCGGCGCGCTCGGCCAGCTCGCTCTGGGTCATTCTGCGCAGCCTGCGCAGGCGCTTGAGGTTGCTGGCCAGGGTCTCCATCGGGGCCTCCCGTCGACTGTCACGGAATTCCAGGATCCTAGCGCGGAATGCCCAGATTCCAATCGCTTAGGACTTGTTCAGCCGGCGGGCCTCGTCTAGATCTTCGGGCCCTGGTTAATCGCGAACGGCACCGAGTGCCGCTGGAGACTGCAAAATGATCGAACGCATGAAGAACGCCCTGCGCGCGCAGCCAGCGCCGACCGCCGAGGCCCACTGCGACGGCCCCTGCGGCATCTACGACCCCGCCTCCGTGCGCATCGCCGCCGAGGCCGCGGTGTCCATGACGAAGAAGATCGTCGCGCTGACCCCGCCCGACCCTTCGGATGCGAAGGCGACCGCCGCCTACCTGAACACCATGTCGCGCTACGTGGCGATCAAGGAGGAGCAGGCCCACATCGCCAAGACCGAGCTGCTGGTGCTGTGGACGGACTATTTCAAGCCGCCCCACCTGGAGAAGTACCCGAACCTGCACGAGACCTTCTGGAAGGCCGCCAAGCTCTGCTCCGCCGTCAAGGTCGAGGTCAGCGAGCAGCACTGCCAGGAGCTGATGGCTGCCGTCGAGGAGATCCACAAGATCTTCTGGGCGACCAAGAACCGTGACATCGCCTGGTACACCGCGGGCTGAGCCGGTGCGGAGCGCCGGGTTCTGGGAGCTGTGCTGCTATCTGTTGCGCCGCCGCGAGCGCTTTCGGGTGGATGGCGCTTCCATGAGCCCGGCCCTGCGGGCCGGCGACCAGGTCTTCGTGGCGCGGCGTCGAGCGCCCCGTCGCGGGGACGTGGTGGTGGCGCGTCATCCCTACCGGAGCGACGTGCACGTGGTGAAGCGGCTGGTGGAGCTCGACGGGACCGGGGGCTGCGAGCTACGCGGCGACAACCCGGCCGAGAGCTCGGACAGCCGCGTGTTTGGCAAGGTGCGGAGCGAGCTGATCGTCGGCCCGGTTACGAGTCGAGTGTAGAGAGGAGCTTCAGGAAGTGTTCAGCATCATCACCGGCTTTGTCGCGGGCGCGCTGCACGTCGTTTCCGGACCCGACCATCTGGCGGCGATGGCGCCGATCGCTGCGCACGATCCGAAGCGTGCGACCGTCCTGGGCCTGAAGTGGGGTCTGGGGCACGGCCTGGGCGCGCTGCTGCTGGGTCTGCTCGGCGTGCTCGCGCGGGGCGCGATCGACGTCGAGGCAGTGGCCGGCTGGTCCGAGTTCCTGGTGGGCTTCATGCTCGTCGGCATCGGGCTGTGGGCCTTCCACCGCGCACGCGGGTTGGTCGTGCACGCCCACGCCCACGAGCACGATGGCGACGCCCACCAGCACCTGCACGTGCACGGACGCGGCGTGCACGAGGAGCACAGCGGCGAGCCCCACGAGCACAGCCATGCCGCGC
>JAPPOT010000302.1:0-8526 GCA_028817855.1 Myxococcales bacterium | reverse complement strand
GGCTCCCAGGCGGCCTACTTCGTGGCGGCGGCGGGCGCGATGGGGGCCTTCGGTGCGGTGCTCGGCCTGCTCGCGCGCGGGCGCAAGCCGGAGCGGCTGCGCCAGCTGATGTACGCGTCGTCGCTGGCGGCGGTGGGTGTGGGGATCTTCTGGGTAAGCACCACCTGGCCGTTGTGACGGTTTGCGTGAGCGAGAGGGTCCATGCCGGCAATCCTCGCGGCGCAGGCCGGCACGAGTCTTTCAACAACCAGCACGCAGCTCGTGACGACGGGTAGTGCCATTCGGGGCACTTCTGCGCCCGCTCTTCGCCTCGCCCGAGCCCACCGAGCAGACCACGACGTGGATGAAGCGCCAGGCGGTTGAGATGTTAGGCTCCCGGACATGCGCGCCGTGACCGTCCCGCCTCTGGTGCTTCTCCTCGTTGCTTGTGCCACCGCCAACGGGCCCGCAGCCGCGGGCTCCGCATCACCTGCGGCCGCGGCGCCGGTGCCGTTCGACACCCGCACCCCGCAGAGCTTTGGCGCGTGGGCCCGGGCGGAGCTGGCGCGGGCGGACTCGACGCTCACGGTCGAGCGCGGCGAAGACGACCTGGCGGTGCGCGTGACCCGCGCTGATGCGGTGGACCTCCGCATCTGGCTGGGGCGGCCCTACGAGTATTGCCAGAGCGGAGCCGACGACTGCGAGCAGATGGCGCGGCACTTCATCACGTCGATTCTCGAGTCGGCGCGAAGCGCGGCCAACCCGCAGCCGGCGCGTCCCGAGCAGCTCATGCCCGCGATCCGCGGTGCCGCGGACGTCGCGGCCTATCGCGAGAACAGCCCCGATGCGCTGATCGAGCCGCTGGTGGGTGACCTCTTCGTCGTCTACATGATCGACGGGCCCAACACGGCCTCCGGCGTGGGTCCGGGCACGCTCGAGGAGCTGGGCATGGACCGCGAGCAGGCCAAGGCGCGCGCGCTCGACAACTTGCGCGCGCAGCTCGGCGGACCCGAGAAGTACGTCAAGCCGGTGCAGGCGCCGGCGATGGGCTACGTCGACTTCGAGCACTACTACGTATCGAGCCTGCTCCTGCCCCACCAGGCCTGGGCTCCGGTCGTCGAGGCGATGGGCGGTGAGCTGCTGGTGTCGGTGCCCGCGCCCGAGATCCTGCTCTACGCGAACGGCGGCGACCCGGGCGCTGTGATGACGCTCGGCATGGTGAGCCAGGAGGTGTCTAGCAAGGCCCAGCGCGGGATCTCGGCCACGGTGCTGCGCTGGACGCCGGAGGGCTGGCAGGTCGCCACCAACAGCAAGTAGGTCAGCCGCGGCGGATGCCGGAGTTGCGCACCTGGTGCTCGAGATCGTGGAAGCGCTGGGCCAGCGCCACGACCAGCGCGCCGGTCCAGCCGCCGAGCCCCAGGCCCTCGCGCATCAGCTCCTTGTCGAGCACCAGCACCACGACCTTGTCGAGCGCCTCGACCGACGCGGCGCGCGGCTCGTCCAACAGCAGCGCCATCTCGCCGAAGACGTCGCCCGGGTGCATGGTCGCCAGCGTCTCCTGTCCACCATCCACGTTGCGGAAGGCGCGGCAGCGCCCGCTGACGATCATGTAGGCCTCGCTGCCGGCGTCGCCCTCACGCACGAGCAGCGCACTGGGCTTGAACACGCGGCGTGGCAGGTGCAGGCCGCCCATCAGGAAGCCGCGCACGTCGCGCTTGAGACCCTCGACGGTCTGGTAGCGCGCGTCCGGGCTCACCGCAACGGCCTTGGTGATGATCTTGCGCAGGCGCAGCGAGACGCCGACGTCGGCGCAGGCCTCGTCGATCGGCACCAGCTTGCCGACCGCGGCGCGCTTCAGGATGGCGTTGCCGTCGCCGGCCGAGCCCCAGGGCGTGCGGCCGCACGCGAGCTCGTAGAGCATCGCGCCCAGCCCGAAAATGTCCGTGCGTTCGTCCATCGCGTGCGGATCCCCGGCGGCCTGCTCGGGCGCCATGAAATCGGGCGTGCCGACGGGGCCCTTGGCGTTCATCTGGGCGCGCTTGCCGGAGGAGGGCTCGGTCTTGGACAGGCGCGCGAGCCCCCAGTCCATCAGGTAGACCTGCCCGAAGTCCGCGACCATCACGTTCTCGGGCTTGAGGTCGCGGTGGATCACGCCGCGGTGGTGGGCGTAGGCGACGGCGTCGCAGACCTTGAGAAAGATCTCCAGCCCTTCCTCCAGGCGCTCGCTGGTGCCCGGCCGGCGATCGGGGCGCGCGAGCCAGCGGCTCAGGTCGACGCCCTGAACGAGCTTCATGGTGAAGTAGGGGACGCCGCTGTCGTCCACCGCCAGCTCGTGGACCGGCACGATGTTCGGGTGCTCGAGCTGGCCCGTCATCTGGGCCTCGGCGATGAAGCCGTCGCGGTAGAAGGTGTTGGCCGCGAACTGCTTGTCGAGGCGCTTGAGGGCGACCCGGCGCAGCAGGTTGCGGTCGATCGCGGGGTGGACGTGGCCCATCCCGCCGCGGGCGAACTCGCGCATGACGCGCAGGTGCGGGGGCGTCGGGATGCGCTCCTGCTCGACCTCGTCGGCTCCGACGCCGTGCTCCCCTCCGGTCGGAATTGCTTCCGAAACCACCACCGGCCCTTCGCTGTCTGGTCTGTCGCCCACGCCTCGCCTCCCCCTGCGAGCCTACCACGCGGCCCGGAGACGAATTCCGCGGATGTCAGAAAGCCGCGGTGTGGCTTCACCTTTGCGCGTGTCCGTGGCGGAGACGGCGCAGAAGGCCTTCCCATTCCTGCCACCCTGCCGGGTGCGATTGACGGAACGGCCAGCCACGCGTTACCGGCCGAGCCGAAAGGTCGGGGAACAATGAAGAAGTCTTTACTCTTGCTGGTGGCTTGCGCGCTGATCGCGCAGGCCTGTGGTGATGACTCGGGCGATGACGGAGGTCCGGACGGGGGCCCCGGTGACGCTTCGACCGCTCAGCCGATGGACGGAGGCTCGGACGCTGACGCCATGACGCCGCCAACGACGACGCCGCCGCCGACGACGCCGGTGCCGCCGCTGGAGTGCGGGGGCGAGCCCTGCATGGTGTCGCAGGGTGCCGCGATGCTCGGCACGACGCCGTGCTGCACCGAGGACGACAAGTGCGGTGGGCAGTCGGCGATCTTCTCGGGGTGCATCGAGCTCGGGCTGCCCGGCAGCTACACCGAGAGCTGCCCGGGCTTCTCGTTGGACACGGGCTTCCCGCTGAGCTTCGACGGGTGCTGCACGCCCGAGGGCACCTGCGGTGCCTTCGATGGATCGGAGGGCGGCTTCGGCTGCATTCCGGCCGACGCGCTTCCGGCGGTCGACGCCGACGCGGGGACCGAGCCGGAGACTTGCAACTACGACCCGGAGGAGACCTGCACGACGATCCTCGCCGCGCATTGCGACGGACCGGAGGATTGCGGCAGCGGGCAGCAGTGCTGCGGCGCGTTCGAGGGTGGCGGCTACGCTTCCTTCACCTGCCAGGACAGCTGCGTGGAGCTCGCGGCGAGCGACGGCATCTGGTCCGAGATCTGCCATCCCGGTCAGAGCTGCGATCAGCCTCTTCCGGTAGACGGTGGCATGCCGCCGACGATGATGCCGTTGCCCGATGGCGGCATCGCACCCTACGAGTGCCGCACGAACGCGATGTACTTGCCGGACTTCTGGTACCGCTGCCGCGACACCGGCGAGACGCCGCCGGAGAACGCCGATCGCAGCACGGCGTCCGGTGAGATCAACTGTGGCGAGATCGTCTGCGGAAGCGGCGAGAAGTGCTGCTACGCGCTCGAAGCAAACGCGGAAGCCTCCCAGGGCGCCGCGCACTGCGTCGATGCGGAAGCGGACTGCACCTGCAACCCCAAGACGGTCGGTACCGACGGCGGGCTCTAGCTCGCTGTTAGCATTCGGCGGCGCGGTTTCACCAACGCGCAACGCGCCGCCGAGTGTGACGCGTTCCCTCAACTCCAATGCGAAATTCGGTGCGCGCCCGCGCGTCTCATGGCTGCGGGCGTGCTACTGAAGTTGCTGGGTTGGAGTCGAGAGAGCGAGGCAGGTATGAAGTTCTCTGGTGGGTGGTTCGGGTGGGCAGCGATGCTCGCCCTGGGGTGTAGTGCGGGCGATCCGGAAGGCGATAGCATGCGGCGCGGCGGCGGCGCCCCGAGCCCCGGCGAGCCGATGAGTGCCGGGGATGGGGCGATCATGAGCGGCGGCCCGGGCGACTTCGGCAACTCCAACGCGACCCCGGTCGACCTGACCAGCGGCACGGCGGGCGAGGGCGGCGCCACGCAAACGCCGGGCGACGCGCAGGAGTGCGAGGTCGGCGTCTTCTGTGCACCGACCGAGCCCGACCCCGACAACTGCGGCACGCTGCGGCTCGAGTCCGACGTGGAGGTGACGCGCACGCCGGGCAACCTGCTCGTGATCTTCGATCAGAGTGGCAGCATGGACGACGGCTGGGGCGCGACCGGAACCAGCAAGCTGCAGGCCGCGCAGATGGCGCTGGTCAACGCGATCACACCGCTGCAGGACTTGCTGACGGTGGGCGCGGTCTTCTTCCCGACCTACGACTGCGTGCCCTTCCTGCCGCCGCCACCCGGCACCGGCGCGGTGGCGCCGATCGATGGCCCCGGGCAGATCCCGTTTCAGCCGGGCCCGCAGTTCCTCAGCGCGTGGCAGCAGCACTGGACGGCGCCGCGCACTGGCCTCGGCATCGGCACGCCCATGCAGGAGGCCTTCGACCGGGCGGATGTGGCGATCCAGAACGCCATGCTCGACGGCAGCATGGCGGTGGTCGCGTTCACCGACGGCGAGCCCAATTGCTTCCCCGATCCCAACATCAGCGGCCCGACCATGCTCGAGCCGCAGCGCGCCTCGGGCTGGCTCTCGAGCCTGAGCATCCAGACCCACGTGGTCGGTCTTCCGGGGGCCAACGGCGTGCAGATCCTCGACCAGGTCGCCCAGAGCGGCGGCACCGGGACCTACATCCTGCCGGACGATCCGGCCCAGCTCGAGGCCGTGCTCTCGCAGGTGGTGCAGGAGACGGTGATGATGGGCTTCGACTCCTGCTCGATCACGCTCACGCCGGCGGCCGACGTGCCCGAGGAGCTGCTGATGATCGTGGAGGAGCCCGACGTCGGCAAGCAGCAGGTGCCGCGCGATCGGGGATGGAGCCTGAGCGACGACGGCGGCCAGGTGGAGATCACCGGCGCGCTGTGCGACGACGCCATGGGCGGTCGCTTCAGTAGCATCACCTTCGAGTACGCCTGCCCCGAAGCGCCACCCCCGCCGACCCTGCCGCCCGTCGAGTAAGGGACGAAACAAGCGGACAGGGAATCGCGTGGGCTTCAGCCCGTGATGCTGCTTAGCTGTAGACCACGGAGCCGGCTTCCGACTCGCGCTTCCACTCGTCTAGCGAGCGGCGGCTGTCCACGTCCCAGGGGTGGAAGCCGGGCTTGAAGTAGGCGAGCAGGTAGCGGATGACGAAGCGCCGGAGGCGCCGGGGCAGGTCGGGATAGGCCTGCTCGAGGGCCTTCATCGGGACGGCCCTGTCGGGAGTCCTCACGCGCTTGAAGCCGCGGATCTGGCGACGGATCATCGGACGGTTCACGAAGAAGGAGAGCATCGCCACCATCAGGATGGCGAAGACGCGCGTGAAGTAGCTGCCGCCGGCCGCCTTGTAGACGTCGAAGGCGACGGCCTTGTGCTCGAGCTCCTCGGCGGCGTGCCAGCGCCAGAACGCGGCCGCGCGCGGCTCCACGCGGTGGCTCAGCTCCGGGAAGCGAAACTCGATCTCGGCGCCCATCGCGGTCAGGTGCTCGGCGAAGACGGTGACGGCGAGGGCGGCGCGCTTGGTGAAGTACTTCTCGATCAGCGCGAAGAAGCGCTGCATCGTGCGCGTCGCGTCGTCGACGTCGTAGCCGTGCTCGCCCAGGGCCTTGTTGAAGACCAGGTGGGCGCGGGTGTGGGCCGCCTCTTGAAGGGCAAATGCCTTCACGTCGGCCTTGAGCTCCGGGTCCTTCACCCTGTCGCGCAGGGCGTTGACCGTGCGGATGAAGAATTTCTCGCCCTCGGGGATCACCAGCGAGAAGACGCTGACCGCGAAGCTCGCCTGGGGAACGCCGCCCGCCCAGTACTTGGGCAGGCCCTCGAAGTCGCCGAAGTCGGGGCGCCGGTGGACGATCTCGACACCGGGGCGGGTGCGCGCGCTCGTCTCGGCGTCGCCACTCGTGCTGTCACTGCTCTGCGTGTCCATCTCCATCTCCGTGCAACTCCCGGCTCCGCTCGATCATGCGGCGAAACTCGCTGTAGATGATCGCCTCCACGTAGCGCAGGGCGCGGTCGGCCTCGGCCTCGAAGTCGAGGGAGTCGTCCTCGAGGATGCGGTCGTAGGTGTCGAGGCCGATCTCCAGCGCCATGTGGGCGAGGGCCTCCACGTCGTGCAGGTGGCTGCCGTGGACGCCGACGCGCGCGGCCAGCACCCACAGGCTCTGGGTGCAGGTGCGGCGCGCGCGCTGGATCATCTTGCGCATCGTCTGGCCCAGGGGGCCGTCCCCGTAGCGCTCCTTGAGCAGCAGGGCGTAGACCGGCCTGCGCTCGGTCGCCAGCGCGATCAACGCCAGCATGGCGCGGCGCTCGGCCTCGCGGTCGCGCTCGGGCGCCGAGACGATCCCGATCAGCTGCTGGGCGATCACCGCGTCCTCGAACTCGCGCCCGAGGTGCTTGGCCAGAGCCGCGAGGCACTCGTCGAGGTGCTTGAAGTGCGCGTAGAAGGCCTGCTTGTGCAGCCCCGCCCGCAGCGCGATGGCAGCCGCGGTCAGCCCGCTCGAGCCGCGCTCGTTGACCAGCGACAGGGCCGCCTCGACGAGGGCGGCACGGTTGCGGGCCCGCCGCTTGTCATTGCGCGGGCGTCGTGGGGCGCTGTTGGCGGCTGGGGAAGTAACCATTGCCTGGGACCAGCGGTTATCGGGAGCACTGGATCCGAATAAAATCCAATAGATGCGAGGCGAGTGCCCAAACCATCCATTAAATCTTACCCTGAGTCAATGGTTAACTGTGTCGACGGACGGGCCCATCCCGCGCCCTCCCCCGAACCGGGGAGGAGACACGGGTGGCTGCGCCCCCTGGAGCCCTCCGGGCTCCAGCTAGGGGCGGCGCGAGCCGCTCATAGGGTGTATTCGAGGGCGGCGTAGTAGAAGCCGCCGTTGACGCCGAAGGGGAGCGTCTCGAGACCGTAGGTGTAGCCGATCTCCGGGTACTCGCGGCCGACCATGCCCCACTCGTCGGGGAAGACGTCGAAGATGTTGCTGCCGCCGACGGTCACGATCAGCTGCTCGACCGGCTCGATCGAGATCGAGGCGCTGGTCAGCCACTTGCCGCTCCAGACCTTCTCGTCCTCGAGCGCCATGTAGTACTTGCCGGTGACCGACCCGACGTAGTCGAAGGCGAGGTTGAAGGACAGGATGTCGTAGTGGGTCGTCTGGCCGAGGGTCGCGGTCCAGCGCGGCTGTCCCTTCTCCACGCGGTTGCGCTGGATCGGGCCGAAGAGGTCGACGCCCTCGACGAGATCGGACTGGGGATCGCTCGCCTCGATCGAGGTCTCCGAGTAGTGGACCTCGCCGAACAGGTCGAGGCCCACGTCGCCGAAGCCCAGCCCGAAGCCCGAGCCCACGTCCAGGCCCACCGTCTTGGTGTCGATGCCGTTGACGAAGAACTGGGCGGCGCCCAGCTGGTTGTCGACCAGCAAGTCGCGGAAGGCCTGGCGCCCGGGCGTGTCGACCTCGCCCGCGGGGATCTCGCCGGTGACCGACTCCGACAGCACGATGCGGTCGTCGATCAGCACCTGGTAGACATCCGCGCTCAGCAGCAGCGAGCGTAGCGTGTCGCCCAGGTCGTCGGTCTGGAAGGACGCGCCGGCGCTCGCGCTCAGCGAGGTCTCCGGGTCGAGCTGCCCCATGCCGAAGGCGACACGCAGGGGGTTGGCGTCGCCGACGGTGACGGTCTCGGTCAGGCCGGCGGGCAGGATCGCCGTCATGCGCTGGCTGTAGTAGATCTGCTGCACGCCCGGCGAGCGGGAGCCGTTGCCCGCGCTCGCGCGAAACGACAGCGCGTCCGTGGCCTGCACGCGGGTGCTGACCTTGCCGACTATCGCCATCCCGGTGAACGCGGTGTTTTGCACGCGCGCGCCCTCGCCCAGCAGCCACCAGTCGGTCAGGTGCTGGCCGGCGTCCACGTAGAAGTCCCAGGCGGTGCGGCCGTCGTCCACCTCCGCGGTGGGGCCGAAGCCGGGGAAGCCCTGGATGCCGCCGACCGCGTCGGCCACCAGCGGGAAGGAGCTCGTGTTGCGGATCGGGTTGGCGGGGTCGACGATGTTGTTGCGCCCGTAGGCGTAGGAGACGGGGTCGCCGCGCTCGATCGTGTAGTTGTCCTGCCGCAGCTCGATGCCGATCCCGATGTCGAGGCCGGCCAGCACGTCCAGGTTGCCGGTGAGGTCGGCGTTGGCGGTGATCTCGGTGTTGATCAGCTCGCCCGCGTTGGCTTCC
>JAPPOT010000414.1 GCA_028817855.1 Myxococcales bacterium | reverse complement strand
CCTCGAAGGCGCCCGCGGGGGGCGTGCCCGCGTAGGTGAGGACGCGGTCGTAGAGCGCCTCGCCCAGCGCCCGCTGCTGCGGGGTGGCGGCGGTGATGTGGAGCTCGGAGGTGCCGCCGATGTCGCCCTTGCGGGCGGTGATCGTCGTGGTGCCCGGGCCGCGCATCGTCAGGATGGCGCCACCGGTGGTGACATCGGGCCGCACCTCGACCAGGTCCGGATCGGCTGCGCTCCACGCGGCATCGGGGAAGTCGACCGCAATCACGGGCAGGTGGTACTCGCGCGCGCCGTCGTGGGCCGAGTACATCGGCGAGAAGGCGAGCTGGACGGCGCCATCGACCGGCCCGCCGTCGGCGCCGGCGTCGTCGTCGGTCACCGCGGCGCCTGCGTCTCGAGCGGCGTCGGCCGGCCCGGTCACCACGTAGAAGCTGAAGCGATCGGTGGTGAAGGTCGCCACCTGGTTGCCAAAGCTCGCGTCCACCGGCTCCCAGCGGGTGGCCGTGGGGCTGGCGAGCCGATGCACCTGCAGCGGCTCGCCCGCGCGCGGGTGGTAGGGCAGGCGGACCGTGACGGGTACGGCGAAGCGCTGGCCATGGGGCGTCAGCTCGAAGAACCCGCCCTGAAGCGTCAGCTCCGGCGGCAGCGGCACGGGCGGCGCCACGGCCCGCACTGCGATCTCCACGTCGTCGGCGCCGGCGCCGGCGGGGATCTCCACCGAGGCGCCCTCCGCCTCGACCACACGCGCCTGACCTTCGGCCGCGCCGGGGTCGTCGGACGTGTCGTCCGCGGCCTCGCTCGGCGCCGAGGGCGGTGCATCCGGGGCGTCCGCGGGAAGGTCCCGGCCGCCACAGGCCCAGAGCCCGAGCGCCGCGCACACCAGGGCCCACCCCCCACTGACCCGCCACCTCATCGGGGTCACTCTACGCGAACGTGCGATGGCGGCAATGGCGATTCTGGGCCCGCACCCAGGGTCGGTCGTGAGCGCGGGCTCGGATGACCACGGAGAAAAGTAGAGGTCTCGCGTATCCTCGGCGTCCCCCCAGTCGTCTACGGGGTGAAGGGAGACAGCATGACCAGCGACGAGCGGGATCCGGAGGCGGCCTTTGCGCTGCAGGGGGAAGTGCGCGGGCCGTGGCGGGCCTACCTGGACGGGCTGGAGCCGCTGCGGCCGGAGCTGCATCGCTATTGCACGCGCCTGACCGGGAGCGTGTGGGACGGTGAGGACCTGGCGCAGGACGCGCTGATGAAGGTCTTCAGCCTGCTCGGCAAGATCGATGCCGACCTCGAGCAGCCGCGGGCCTACCTGATTCGCACCGCCACCACCCTCTTCATCGACCGGCAGCGGCGCCTCGCGCGCGCGCGCGCTTGGCTCGAGGGGGAGCGCGCCGAGCCCGCCGAGGTTGCGCCCGACGCGGGTGCCGAGCTGGAGCAGCGGCAGCGCGTGCGGGCGGCGGGCGGCGAGCTGCTGCAGCGGCTGGCTCCGCGCGAGCGCGCGGCGCTGATGCTCAAGGACGTCTTCGACCTCTCGCTGGAGGAGAGCGCGTCGGTGCTGCGCACCACGGTCGGCGCCGTCAAGGCCGCGCTCCACCGCGGCCGCGGGCGTCTGTCCGACCCGGAGCGCGACGGTCCCGCGCCCGCCGCGGCGCCTCCGGCGGAGGTGATCGATCGCTACATCGCTGCGATGGCCGCCGCTGACCTGGAAGCGATCCGCGCGATCTGCTCCGAGGACGTCTGCGTCGAGCTGGTGGGCGGCAACGAGATGGAAGGCCTCGCGCAGAGCAAGGGCTTCTTCAAGTACGCGCACATGGCCCTTCCGCAGCTGGGCTTCGGCGACAACCCCAACTGGCGCCCAGCCGAGTATCGTGGCGAGCCGATCGTGCTGGGCTTCCGCACGCTCGAGGGTGCGGAGGGGCTCAACGAGGTCCACCGCCTCGAGCTCGACGAGGGGCGCATCGCGCGCGTGCGTTGTTACTGCTTCGCGCCCGACACCCTGCGCGTGCTGGGCGAGCATCTGGACCTGCCCGTGTTGCCACGCCGCTACCGCAGCCCGGACCCGGCAGAGGTGCAGGCGGTGCTGGCGGCGATGAACAACGGCTGAGCTCGTTGGCCGCTCAGCCGAGTGCCGGCTCTGCCACGCGGTTGTGGAAGCACCGGTGCTCGCTGGGCGAGACGCCCGCGTGGCGTCTGAACGCCATCGAGAAAGTGGAGCGCGAGCCGGAGACCGGCGGGTCGCCGCGGACCTTGGCCGCAGTCGGTCGCCGTTCGCGAGGCCCTGAGCCACCCCGCTCAGATCGCGCTCTGCCCGCCGTCGACGCGCAACACCTGCCCCGTCGTGTAGCCGCCGCGCATCAGATAGAGGTACGCCTGCGCCGCCTCCTCCGCCTCGCCCACGCGCGCCACCGGCAGCTTGCGCGTCATGCGTTGCAGGCGCTCTTCCCGTTGGTCTTCGGGGATCATGTTCCACACCGGCGTGCGGATCAGCCCTGCGCACACGGCGTTGACGCGGATCGGCGCGAGCTCCACGGCGAGGGCGCGCGCCAGGTGCTCGATCGCGCCGGCAGCAGCCGAGCTGACCGCCGTGCCCTTGCGCGGTCGGTGCGCGATCATCCCGTTGGTGAGCGTGATCGAACCCGCGCCGCGGATTCGCGGCACCGCGTGCTTGATCGCGCGCGCGGCGCCCCAGAAGCGCACCTCGAGCTGGGCGGCGGCCGCCGCGATGTCGACGCGCTCCACCGGACCGCCCCCCCGCATGGCCCAGTCGCCCGCCGTGAAGACCAGATGATCGAGCGTGCCGACCTGCTCGAAGAGCGCGGCCACGCTGGCCTCCTCGCGGACGTCGACCGAGAGAGCCTTCGCCCCGGGCAAGGTCTCGGCCATGGCCGCGAGCTTGTCTGCGCTGCTGGAGGCCACGACGATCTCCGCACCGTCGCCGAGCGCCGCCCGGGCCACGCCCAGCCCGATGCCGGACGTGCCACCGATCACCACCACACGCTTTCCACCGAGGTCCATGTGCCGCCTCCCGCGCGGCCGCCAGCCTCGCCCGCGGCGTGCACGGGTGGCAAGCATCGCAAGTGCGCAAGGCGTGCCCGATCGATCGCAATCGCTGCCGAGCGCCGATCCGTCCGGGTGCCGCACTTCATACGGCGTTGCACACGCAGGCCCTCACGGTCCTCTTCCACTGTCGGGATGTCGGTGCAGCGCACCTCGGTGGCGCGCGTAACTCGGCGGAATGGAAGAAGAAATCATGAGCGACTGGAAGCGCGGTGGACCTCGCCCGCATGAACCCCCTCGACCCGCCCCTCGAGGAGCTGATCGCGAACTTCATGGCCAAGGGCGGCAAGGTCTGGGCCTGCCCGCCCTGCGCCGCGGCGCTAGCGAACCACCACCACCTGCGCGCCCAGGGCACGCGACGTCACCAGCGGAAGCAGCGCCGTGTGGCGCCCGCGCGCGCCGCGCGTCACATCATCGCCCCCGCCCCACTCGTAGTAGAGCAGCGTCGGCACGAGGTATCCGGACGCGAAGCCCACCAGGTGGCCCGTGGTCACGTCGGTGGCCCAGTGGTTGTCGGAGGCGATGCGCAGTGCGCCGGTGACCAGCGTCAGCGGGTTGCGGAGCCCGCAGGTGCACACCACGACCACCCCGCCGTCGTAGAGCGGCGGGTGCAAGAGGTGGGCGCAGAGAAACCCAGCGCACACCG
>JAPPOT010000133.1:1095-3708 GCA_028817855.1 Myxococcales bacterium | reverse complement strand
CGAGCGCCCACTGGTCGCCGGCGGTGAAGAAGGCGCTGGCCGTGAAGGCGGCGTATCGCTCTCAGCCGGTGGCCGCGTTCGAGGCGGCGATCAGCGGCGCCGAGGCCGTGCCTGCATCCGCGTCCGCTGCCGTGCCCGCGTCCGCTGCCGTGACCGGATCCGCGTCCGTGCCCGTGCCCGCGTCCCAGGCCGTGACCGGATCCGCGTCCATGCCCGCGTCCGTGCCCGTGCCCGGATCCGCGTCCGCTGCCGTGCCCGCGTCCGGGGCCTCGCGGGGTTCGTCGCGCGGCTTGCTGCTCGGTGGGCTCGCGCTCTTGCTGCTCGCGGGTGTGGCGCTGGCCGTGGTCGTGTCGGGCGGTGGAGGGGAGGAGACGCCCACGCCCGCGGCTGCGCCGGGCTCGGGCGTGACGATCGGCGAGGGTGTGACGATCGGTGAAGGGGTGACGATCGGCGGGGAGCCGGTCGCTCCGACGGCGGCGGGGGCCGAGACCGGGACCGAGTCCGAGGCCGAGACCGGGTCCGAATCCGAATCCGAATCCGAGACCGGGTCCGGGTCCGGGTCCGGGAGCGGAGCGGCGAAGTCGCGGCCGGCGAAGTCGCGGGGGAGCAGCGCCCCATCCGGCACGCGCAGCGCGCCTTCCAAGGGCACGCGCAGCGCGCCGGCTGGCAGCATGCTCGACCCCTGGGGTGCGCCGTCCCCGAAGCAGGCGCCTCCGCCCACCGGCCCGAGCCCGCTGCAGCAGGTGCCGCAGCGTACGCGGTCGGCGCCGGCGGCCAAGACCTTCGAGATGTGGTGGGAGCTGCGCGACGAGGTGATCGCGTGCATGCGCAAGCACGACGTCCGCCACCTGATCACGCGGGTGCGGGAGGAGCGCAAGGGCGTCGCGCCGCGCTTCGTGCAGGAGTCGGTCATCGACTACCGCACCGCCCCCAAGATCGCCGGCAGCCCCGTCGGCAAGTGCGTCCTCGATGCCGCCGCGCGCGTGAAGGCCACGGCCGCGGCGTGCAAGTGCACGGTCAAGCGCAAGGTCGATCAATACCAGGCGATGAGCTACTCGCTGCGCGCCGGGCCCCTGCCGGACGCGATGAAGAACGCCGCGCCCAAGCTCGACCAGGCCGCCGCGAAGAAGGCCCTGGCCGCGCGTGACGACGCGGCGCGCAAGTGCGCGGAGCGCTTTCCCAAGGAGTCCCGCTTCGGCGAGCCCGCGACACCGAAGGGCAAGGCGGTCGGGCTGTGGGTATACTTCCACGGCATCGACGGCACGGTGGCGGAGATCAAGGTGCGCGTCCCACAGGTCACGCCCTACTCCAAGTGTCTCGAGCAGGCCTACGGCAAGGCAAAGGTGCCGCGCTTTCAGGCCTACCGGGAGCGAACCGTCTACACCTTCGAGCCCTGAACGTGACCGACTACTGCTTCCAGTGCTGCATGGAGAAGGGGCGCCCGGCCGGCTGCGGCGAGTGCGGCGCTGGTGCGCCCGGCATCGAGGTGGCGCGCCACCCCCACTACCTGCCGCCGGGCACTCCGCTCAACCACGGCCAGTACCTGGTGGGCCGCACGCTCGGCGCCGGCGGCTTCGGGGTCACCTACCTGGGCGTGGACGCGCAGCTGGGCATGCGGCTGGCGATCAAGGAGCTGCTGCCCATCGACCTCGCCGTGCGCGCCGCCGACGGCAAGCACGTGGTCCCGGTGGGCGACGGGGGCGACGCCATCGCCGCCGGCCTCGACGGCTTCCTGCGCGAGGCGCGCATGCTGATCCCGTTCAGCGAGCACCCGAACGTGGTGTCGATCCTCAGCTTCTTCGAGGATTACGGCACGGCCTACATGGTGATGCCGTACCTGGACGGCGTCCCGCTCGACCAGTTCCTGGAGGAGCGGGGAGGGCGCCTGGAGCAGCAGGAGGCCCTGCCGATCGTCCTCGGTCTGCTGGACGCGCTGCGCGCCACCCACGGGCGCGACCTGCTGCATCGCGACATCAAGCCCCAGAACGTCTTCATCACACGCGACGGCATGGTCAAGCTCTTGGACTTCGGCTCCGCCCGGCAGGTGATCGGCCAGAAGACGAAGACCATGACCGCCGTCGTCACCGACGGCTACGCGCCCTTCGAGCAGTATCAGACACGCATGAAGCAGGGCCCCAGCACCGACGTCTACGCGGTCGGCGCCACCCTCTACCGCATGCTCACCGGCCAGACGCCCCAGCCCGCCCTGGTGCGCCTGACCGCCGACAGCCTGACACCGCCCGACCAGGTGCCGGGCGCGCGCGTCAGTGCCGGGGTTTCGGCCGCCGTCATGACCGCGCTGGCGGTCAAGCCCCACGAGCGCTTCCAGAGCGCGGAAGCCTTCGCCGCGGCGCTCACCGCCGACACCGGGCCGGTGGCTGCCGTGCCCGCGCCGGCCTCGAAGGCGACCGCGCCCGCACTGAGCGCGCCGCCGTCGACGCCGTCCCCTGCAACCGCGGCCGCGTCGGCACCCCGCTCGGAGCCGCGCAGCGCGCCTGCGCCGACCGCGCCTGCGCCCACGCCGCCCGCCGCACCGCGCGCGCAGCGCTCCAAGCTGCCGCTCGTCGCTATCGCCGCCGCCCGGGTCATCGTGTCCGGTGTGGCCTTCGCCGG
>JAPPOT010000133.1:0-1085 GCA_028817855.1 Myxococcales bacterium | reverse complement strand
CGAGCTCGCTGAAGCAGGGCACGCCCGTCTTCGGGCGGCCACGCATCGCGCAGATCGGCAGCGAGCGCCCGCTCATCCGCGATCTCGATGGCGACGGCACGGAGGACATGCTCGGTCGCTATCGCGAGTACGACTTCGACGCCGGCACCTATTACAGCTACCTGGCTGCCTTCAGCGGCAAGGATCAGTCCGAGCTGTGGCGCTCCGAGTCGATCGGTGCCTGGCCCGAGGAGACCATCTCGGCCCAGGTCTACGACTTCGGCAAGACCCTGGTGCTGAGCATGAGCGACAAGCTCCATGGCCACGCGGCCGCGGACGGCAAGCGCCTGTGGACGGCGGCCCTGTCCGACAAGCCGAAGCAGATCGGGCGCGAAGGCGGTGCGCTGCGCGTGGAAGCGATCGACGGCAAGCGCTTCTCGGTCGAGGTGGCGACGGGCGCCGTCACGCCCGACGGCTCCGGGGCGCGGATCACAGCCCCCCTGCGCGGCGACGGTCCCTACTCGCAGATCGCGAGCCACGGTCCGATCGATCTGAAGCCGAAGCAGTGGCCCGGCCTGAAGGTCGAGCGGGCCTATTGCGCGCGGGACCAGCAGGACTGGGGCACGACCCCGTTCGATCCCAACCGCGACCCGCCCGGGTGCAAGGACCCCCTGGGCCTCGCCTTCGCGGTCAAGAGCCCGGGCACGCCGGTACCGCACCTGGTCGGCTACGACCGCGCGGACCGCTCCCAGCGCTGGAAGCTCCAGCTCTCGCCCCAGGGCGCGATGAGGTCCCTGGGCTCGGTTCCGGAGATCGAGCACCATGGCGACCGCATGCTGGTGATCTATCCGTCCGGGGACGTGACCCTGAGGATGATGGAGCGCGCCACCGGCAAGGTGCTGTGGACCCAGACCATCCCGAAGGACAAGGTCTTCCGCGCCCTGGGCGGCGTGGTCACCGACACCCGCGTGTACTTCCACTCGGGCACCCACTTCTTCATCTTTGATGCGGCGAGTGGGGGGGTGATCGCGGAGTTGTCTTCGAATCGTTGATCTCGAGTCGTTGATCTCGGATGGCGGGGTGTCGGTTGTGGTGGGCTGTTCGGC
>JAPPOT010000405.1 GCA_028817855.1 Myxococcales bacterium | reverse complement strand
GTCGACCGCAAGACCGGTGCCTTCAAGTGGACCTGGGGGCCGGGCGTGCTCTCCCACCAACACCACGCCACCTGGCTCTCGGGCGACGGCCTCGACGATGGGCGCATTCTGCTCTTCGACAACGGCTGCCACCGCCGGCACGGCCCGGCCTACTCGCGCGTCGTCGAGGTGGATACCGGCAGCGGCGAGATCGCCTGGGAGTACAGGGACCCGACCGTGCTCGCCTTCAGCAGCTTCATGGTCAGCGGTTGCGAGCGCCTCCCCGGCGGCAACACCTTCATCACCGAGGGCGCCACCGGCCGCCTCTTCGAGGTCACGCCCGAGGGCGACATCGTCTGGGAGTATGTCAGCCCATTCATGATGGAGAGCGCCTTTGGCCCGACGCCGGCCATCTTCCGCGCCCATCGCTACCCGCCCGACGACCCACGCCTCAGCGCTCGCGACCTCTCGCCCGAGCCCTATGCCGAGCTGACCGCGCAGATCGCACGCAACGAGTTCCCGGAGGAGCCGCGCCCGCAGGTGCTACTCGACCGCGAGCGCGAGCAGGAGGAGCGCGAACGCGAGGAAGCCAAGCAACAGGAGAGCGAGCGCGAAGCAGCCATGCGCAGGGAGACCAGCTCGTGACACGCAAGGTCCGCATCGGCCTCGGCATCTCCGGCTTCCCCTTCTCGGGCCCGCGCCCCTACTTCCAGTGGGCCGAGCTGCTGGAGGGCGCCGGCGTCGACTCCCTGTGGCAGACCGACCGGCTGGTCAGCGAGCGGCCTTTCCTCGAGGCGATGAGCGCGATGGCGGCGCTCACCGGCATCACCGAGCGCATCAAGTTCGGCATGAATGCCGTCGTCACCAGCTTCCGCGACCCGCTGGTGCTGGCCAAGCAGTGCGCCACCATCGACTACCTCAGCCGCGGCCGTCTGCTGCCCGTCTTCGGCATCGGCGGCGCGAAGGCTCCGGAGTTTCGCGCCACCTCGCGCGAGCTGAAGGGGCGCGGCGCGCGCTCCGACGAGATGCTCGAGCTCATGCAGCGGCTCTGGTCCGAGGAGCGCGTCACCTTCACCGGTGAGCACTTCCATTACGAGAGCTGCAGCATCTCGCCCCGCCCCGTGCAGACGACCCTGCCGTGCTGGATCGGCGGCCACAGCAAGGCCGCCATCGCGCGAACCGCCCGCCTCGGCACCGGCTGGCTCGCGGGCCTGCGCACGCCCGCGCAGGTCGCCGAAATCGTGCCGCGCATCCACGCTGCCCTCGAGGAGCAGGGGCGCCGCATCGCCCCCGATCATTACGGTGCGGGCGTACCCTTTCGCTTCGGCGACTGGGATGACGTCGTGGAGAAGCGCGCGGCTGCCGCACGCCCCTTCGCCAACGCGGGCTTCGACGCAGCCAACTACTTCGCGGTCGGCGATGCGAGCGCGGTCATCACACGCTGTAGGGAGTACATCGATGCCGGCGTCTACAAGCTTGTGCTCATGCCGATGGGGCAGGGCGATGCCGCCATCGTCGATCAAACGCGCCGCCTGATCGACGAAGTGATCCCCGCTGTGGAGGCCGACCTGGCCGATTGACACTGGCCACGGCGAAGGCGACAACAGCGCCGCTGTACGGTGTCGGAGCACGTCTGAGTTGCGCACAGCCGGTGTAGGCGCCCGGCTTTTGTACGACTCGTGGTGGGTGGTGTGCGCGGGGCAACTGCACCCGCCGAGATGTCGGTGTGGGCTCTGCGCGCGATCTGCGTTTTTCGCTAGCTGATTGACGCAGGTGCCCGTGGCGCAGGCACTCTTGGCCGTTAGAATAGAAAGTCTTGCGTACCCGTTTTGGGTAAGTCGTTGGGCGAGAAGAAAGACAACACAGCCGAGCTGGACACGCCGACGGTCGCGCGCCGCCCGCTCACTCGCGGTGCGCCTTCGACGCCTCCCGGAAGCGAGGTGCGTAGCGTTCGACCTGGCAGCGTCAGTCAGGCCCCGACTACCGCGGGAACCGTGCCCGGAAGTGGCGGCCTAACGGGTGCAGGCACCCGCGGGCAGACGGCGGCCGGTTCGGGCACCGGTACCTCCGGTCGCACCGCGGCCGACGCGGCCATGGCCGAGGTGCTGCTCACCGAGGAGGCCACACGCGCCCACGGCTTCGCCGGTCTGATCGCGCTCGTGAACCTCGCGGTGCTGATCTCGCTGCCCTGGCTCGGCGGCTACCCGCCGATCAAGGCCGTCTGCGGGGGCGGCCTGTTGCTGATGTTCCTGCTCAGCTCCTACGTCTGGGGCGTCACGCGGGAGGACACGGCGCGCTACACGGTTGGCCTGCATCGCGTGTACGGTTGGAGCATCGCCACCGCCGTGATCCCGGTGGAGCTCTACTTCGGCGTCTTCTCGCCCGTACCCGTGGTGCTCACGCTGGGCATCTACTACCTCGCCCAGAGCTACGATCGCACGCACGCGTTCGCGATCCCCGCCTACGTCATCGGCGTGTACCTCGCGATGGCGATATGTACCGCGTTCGGAGTGATGCCGGATCACGGCCTCTTTCCGGCCCACGGCGTCGACCTGCGCGACGTGCTCTTCGCTTCCGCCGCAGTGGTGGGCGTGCTGGCCGCGACCACCGGCATGGCGCGCGTATCGCGCGCGTCTCTGCGCGATGCCATTCGCCGCTCGAACGAAGCCCTGCTGATGGCGCAAGCCCGCGAGGCCCAGCTGGCCGAGGTTCACCACCAGCTCGACCGCGCCCTGCGCATCGCCGTCGGCAAGCCCGGGCGCTACACCGGACAGCAGGCCGGCGACTACGTGCTCGGCGACGTGCTTGGCGTCGGTGCCATCGGCGAGGTCTACGAGGCCGAGCACGTGCGCACCGGCGGTGCCGCGGCGGTCAAGCTGCTCCAGCAAGACGCCTCGGCGCGCGAGGACCTGGTCGAGCGCTTCCTGCGCGAGGGCGCCATCAGCAGCAAGCTGGACAGCCCCAACGTCGTGCGCGTCTACGACGTGGGCCGCATGGCCGACGGGGCGCCCTACCTGACCATGGAGCGCCTGCGCGGTCGCGATCTGGCCAGCCGCCTGCGGCAGGAGGGCCTGCTGTCCCTGCGCGAGATGATCCGCCTGGCCGAGGAGCTGGGCGAGGGGCTGCGCCACGCCCACAACGCCGGCGTGGTCCACCGCGACCTCAAGCCGCTCAACGTCTTCGAAGCAAAGGAAGGCGACGTGACGCGCTGGAAGATCCTCGACTTCGGCATCTCCAAGCTCGCCACCTCGAGCGGCACCCTGACCCAGCAGGGCGTGGTCGGCACGCCCGGCTACATGTCCCCGGAGCAGGCTCGCGGCATCGACGTCGACGCCCGCAGCGACGTCTTCGCGATGGGCGTGGTGCTCTACCGCGCCATGACCGGCCGCCCCGCCTTCCCCGGCGACAACACGCCGCAGATCATGTTCGACATCGTCTACAAGACCCCGCCGCGCCCGAGCCTGGTCGCCAAGGGCCTGCCGAGCGACGTCGACCTGGTGATGGCTCTGGCGCTGGCCAAGGATCCGGAGCACCGCATCGAGAGTGCCGCGGCGCTGGCGCGCGCCTTCAAGCACGCCTGCCGCCGCAAGCTGGACGCCGAGCTGCGCACCCGCGGCCACGCCGCGATCCGCAACTATCCCTGGGGCCGCGCCCTGGCCCCGGGCATGCGCCCGGGCCAGGAAAGCGACCAGTCGTAGGGAGTGCCCAGGGGCTTGCCACCCCCGCACC
>JAPPOT010000579.1 GCA_028817855.1 Myxococcales bacterium | reverse complement strand
ATCCAGAGCTTGACGCGCATCACAGGGCCTCCTGATCGGGCTTGGACGGAGGCGTCGCGCCGATATTCAGCGACCGCGCCCACCGCCGCGGCCATTGTCGCGGTGGGTGGAGGTGGGATCAACCCACAAGCGACAGGGGGGAGCGGCCAACCAACTTGCCCCTGCCCGCGATCACACCCCCCCGTCCTCGTCATCCACCCCAGCGTCCGCGTCCCGGACCCCATCCGAGGTCTGCATGTCGTCGCCGGTGGCTGGTGGCTCCGGCATCGGTTCGCTGCCGGTGTCGCTGTTTCCGAAGTCGGTCAGGTCGTCGCCTCCGTCACCGTCGCCACCGGGACTCTCGTCGGCGGACCCCGCGCCCGTGCGCCCATTGCCGTCGCCCGGCGGCTCCAGCCCCGGGCCTAGGCACGCCGCGAGGCCCTGACCGACCGCCAGGATGAGCAGCAAGCCGAGCAGCCAGCGCGCCGGGACGGGGAACCACACCTGCCTTGAGTCGCTCGAGCCCTTCATGGTCTTCGGCCTGCGCGCGCGTGGATCGGGACCCCGCTCCGCGCTGTGGCGATGCGTAAGTCCCCTCCCGTACTAGCCTAAATCTGGTGCCGATGCGTGAATTCGAATCACGGACCTAGCGCGTATGAAACGCTCGCTCTAACCAACTGAGCTACATCGGCAGCGGCGGGGGAGTATATGGCGGGGTTTTTGGCTGTCAATCGAGGCGATCCGGGGGCCTGGCGGGGGCGGTGCGAACGCTGTGCTATGAGATACGGACCTGCGTCATGCTTCGCCCGTCCGTCCCGCTGCTCGTGCTCGCCCTGTGCGCCGGTTGCCTGGAGAGCAGCGGGCCACAGCAGCAGGTCGAGGTCGAGATCGGCGTCCCCGACGACGTGACCGGCCTGGAGTTTGTGCCCCTGGACGAAGGTGGCGACATCCCGCTCGAGTCCTTCGGCCAGGGCGGCACCCACGCCTCGCTGGCGGTGCGCTGCATCGGCTTCGGCAATCGCGCCTTCGTCGACGTCACCCTAGAGAACCTGGAGACTGGCGAGACGGCCATGACCGCGCCCGCCTCCCGCCCCCAGCTGCTGCTCTGTCGCGACGAAGAAACCTGCGACCTGATCCCCCTCCACGTCCTCACAGGCGGGCTGGCCGCCCCGGACGAGAAGGACGGACTCCGGATCCGAATCACCGCCGAGGTGCGCACCGAGGACGGCCTCATGGGCATGGCCGAGACCGAAGGCGTCCTACGCCGGAGATAGCGGGGCCTGAAGTCGATCGATTCTTCCTAGCGGGACCAGCGGATCGTACTGATTGAACCCGAGATGACCTTCTGCTGGTTGAGGCCGTCGGGGTTGCTGATGAACATGCCGCCGCGGCTGCTTGCGAAGGCGATCATGCGGCAGTCGGGAGAGAAGGCCGGGTCCTGGTTGACGCCCTGGCCCTGGGTGATGCGCTTGTACTCGCCCGTCTTCAGGTTGAGCGTGAAGATGTCGAAGCCGCCGCCGCCGCGCCCGGAGAAAGCCAACAGGGGCGTGTCCGGGTCCATGCAGAATGCGGGAGTCTGGTTGTGGTCGCCCTTGTAGGTCAGCCGCTTGGGCGCGCCGCCGCCACTGCCCATCATGAAGATCTGCGGGCCGCCGTGGCGCGAGGACACGAAGGCGATCTTGCCGCCCGGTCCGCAGGTGGGGCTCACGTCGATACCCGGGTGGTTGGTAAGGCGCTTGACGCCGCTGCCGTCCAGGTTGGCGCTGTAGATCTCGCTGTTGCCGTCGCGCGTCGAGCTGAAGTACGCGCGCCCGCCGCAGACGCTCACGCCCATGTTGAGGCCGCTGCCGGTGATGATCGGCTTCTTGTTGTTCGAGTGGGTGATGTAGCTGCCGAGCTCGCCGAGCACCGAGTACCAGATGCCGCCGGGGCCGAAGGAGGGCAGCATGGAGACGCCGTTGCCGCCCGAGACGCGACCCTGCTTGAAGCCGTCCCAGTCGGAGACGTAGATGTCCTTGCGGCCCGGCCCGACGCGGCGCGCGAAGGTGATGCGCGAGTCGAAGGCGCCCTTCTTGCCCGTCAGCAGGCCGACGATCTCGTTGGCGAAGTCGTGCATGTACTTGCGCCAGTTCTGCTTGTGCCCGCTGTAGGTCTTCGACAGCAGCGGCGAGGTGCCGCGCGCGAGCTCGTAGAAGCGGGCCTCGACGCGCACCTGGTTGCCGCTCAGGTCCATCTTCACCTTCACCACGCCCTGGGCGCCCACGCCGGACCAGGGCGCCTTCTCGATGCCGAGGCCCTCCTTCTGCGGGTCGGCGATGAAGGAGCGCTTGTCGAGCACGTTGAAGAGCGAGATCAGCCGCAGGTCGTTGCGGATCACTTCCACGCTGCGGTTGCCGAGCCTCTGGGTGTTGCCGAGGGCGTCCGGGATCGCGATGCGATAGAGTGCGCGCTCGGGCGAGTCGATGTCGATCACCACACGCGTCGGCAGCGGCGCTTCGTCACCCGTCGTCTGCGACAGGCCGCTGGTTGGAAGTGCGACGGCGACGCACAGCGACAGCAGCGCGGCACCGCGCAAGGCCAGCGTTACAGGGCGCAACATTTTTCCAAAGCTGAACGCAGTCATATCCCCTCAGACGGCTAAGGCTCGAGCGATATTCGCGCCCACATTGTAGCCACCAAATGGCCGACGGCCGCAAGTCGTGGCGCGCGCTCGCAGGCCTAGGGCTTGCCCTTGAAGCGCAGACCGATCGGTTGGCCCAGATACCGGTCGGCGACTTCAGGGGGCGGCTCCGGCGCGGTCAGGCCACGCTCGCGGATCTTCGCGAAGCACTCCTCGAGTGATTGGTCGAACATCGGGTCCCCGCTCGACTTGGTGAGCTTCGAGGCGCCCAAACGCAGGTCGCGGCCGATGCGCACCTCGGCGATCGCGATCAGATGGGTCGTGTCACCCATCGTGGTGGGGATCGACCACTGGCGCTCGATGAAGACCTTGAGCTTGCCCAGCCAGATGTTGCCGGCCTTGGCCTCGGTGGCGGTGCCGCCCTCGATGCCGTCCGGGTCGCCCTCCAACTCGCGCTCGGAGATCTCCGCAAAGGCCTTGTTGTCGCCGAAGCGCTTGAGGATGTCCTCGACCGGCTCCACCGGCTCTTCCTCCTTCTTCTTCGGCTTGGGCGGATCCGGGTTCTTGGAGACCACCGTGGCCTTGTCCGGCGCCGTGCTCTTCTTCGGCACGACGCGGTCCGGCAGTTGGTTCGGATCCTTCTTGACGCCCTTGCGCACGAACTCGGCGATCACCACGTTCTCGTCGATGTACGTCTGCGGTTCCTCTTCGGCCACGCCGGTCACCGCCAGCAAGCCCATGCCGAGGAAGGTCAGGCCCGGGATCAGGATGTGCGCCGCCACGGCGATGAGCGCGCCCCCGACCCACATGCGCTGACTCCACACCTGGGTGTTGAGCATCGAGGGCGGGCGGTTGTCTCGGGCCTGGACGAACATCGCGCTCTTCAGTGCTGCGTGTCGGGGCTCACTCGGACCCCAGCGGGTCGGTCACGAGCCCCACCTTTTCGATACCACCCCTGCGCACGAGCGCCATGACCTTGGCGACGAAGCCGTAGGGCACGGTCTCGTCGGCCTGGATGTAGAGCTCCTTCTCGGTCAGCAGTCGCTAGTTGGTGGGCAGCGCGTCATCGAGAGTGTCCTATGTTAACGCCACAACTACCATCAGCACCAGTTGCTC
>JAPPOT010000170.1:3831-16262 GCA_028817855.1 Myxococcales bacterium | reverse complement strand
CCTCTCGCGGGGGCCGCGAGCCCCGGTGGTGCGGCGAGCGCCGGCGCCGATCGCTGCACATCCTGCGGCAACCGGCTGCGCCTGGTCGACCGGCACTGCGATTCCTGCGGGACGGCGATGCCGGATTCGCAGCGGGCGGCGCTGCAGGCGCTGCTCGAGGACAAGCGCAGCGCGCGGCTGCAGACCAGCCGCAAGATCGGGGCCGACGTCAACCGCGCCGCCGCGGCCATTGCCGCTCTCGCGGTGCTCTTTCTGATCGCGGGCGTGGCGCTCTTCTTCATCCAGCGCGGCAGCTCCCAGGAAGCGCTCGCCAGCCTCGCCCACCACCCGGCCGATGCCACCTTCACGGTCGAGGGCGAGACCTACACGGTGGAGCAAGCGCGAGAGGAGCTGCGCGCAGCACCTGGGCAGGCCCTGTTGGTCAACATAGTGCTGGCCGTGATCATGCTCGGACTGTGGCTGTGGGCGCGTAGCTCGCCACTGCCTGCGGTCATCACGGCCCTGTGCGTCTTCGTCGCGGTCCACCTGGTGAGTGCGCTGATCGATCCCACGACCCTCATCCAGGGCTTGCCGATCAAGATCTTTGCCATCGTGACGCTGGCAGCCGGCGTGCGCGCCGCACTGCAGCAGCGTGCGCTGCGCGCACCGGAGCCCGGCAGGGCCGGCTGATGCCGTCGGGCTGCGCCGCCTGCGGTCATCGGAATCGGGCCGGCGCCAGGTTCTGTGCCCAGTGCGGGGGTCCGCTCCAGCCCACCCCGGCATCGGCCCTGGCCGCGGCACCCTCAGGCGTGCCCAACCATCGCCCTTCGGTGCGCGCGACACCGGGCAGCAAGCTCGCCCGCCGCCTGGTGCCGGTGGCCGGGCTGATGGCCGGAATCACGGCGATCAACGTGGTCGCAGCCATCGCCGGCGGCGACAGCGACACGACGAGCTTGCGGGGCCACCTGATCGTCACGGCGCTCACCGGCGGTCTCGTGCTCTTCTTCGTGCTGGCCGACCGCGAGACGCTCGCCGAGCTGCTCGATCCGCGCCGCGTGCGCGCCCGCCACCTGGGACTGGTGGCGCTGGCCTTCGCCGGCTTGCACATCTTCATGTTCGGCTACCAGGGCGCCCTGCGCATCTTCGGGGTGGAGCTGATGGATCCGAGGGCCGGCTACGCCGGCTGGCCCCTGTGGGGCGTGCTGCTGGTGATGGCGCTCGAGCCGGCGGCGCTGGAGGAGCTGGCCTTCCGCGGCGTGATCATGCAGCGGCTCTCCGGAGTGCTCGAGCGCGGGGAGACCCTGATGCTGCAGGCCGCGCTCTTCGCGGTCGCCCACATGCTGCCGCTGATGTTCCCGAGCCACTTCGTGATGGGCGTCGTCCTGGGACTGCTGTGTCGCCACACCCGCAGCCTCTACCCCTGCATGATCCTCCACGGCGCGTGGAACGCTTCGGTCGTGCTGCTCGTCTGAGGCTGTGAGCGCGCTGCGGGTCGCCCGCTTGCGCGGTCGGCGCATGCGGCTACCGGAACATTGCGGATGCACCTGCGCGGCGGGGCTTGCTAGCGTTCCGGGCTTCGATTGGGCCCGGGGCCCGGGACAACAGGAATCGAGGGACGACGATGAAGTGGTCTGGATGGGTTTCTACCGTTTGTGCGCTCTGTGTGGCGCTGGCTTGTTCGTCCGATGACGGGGGCGACGCTTCCGATGGCTCGGGCAACGTCACGCTGCCCCCCGACATGACCCCCGGCCCCGGCAGCGAGGGCACCGCCGGCAGCACGGGCGTGGACACGACCATGGCGGGAGGACCGGGCGCATCGCCGTCCGGTGGCAATGATGGAACCGCCGGCAGCGCGGGCGGCGCCGGCAGCGCGGGCGAAGCCGACGGCGGCCCGGGCGTCGCGCAGCAGGACGCGGGCGTGGACGGGGGCATGGACGGCGACGGCGCGGAGGGCGACGCCGGCACCAACCTGGCGGAGCTGGAGCCGTTCAGTTTCTTCGTGACCAGCTACGAGGCGATGCAGCGACTCTCCGGCACACCCGACGGCTTCGGCGGCGACCTGCGCTATGGCGAAGCCGATGGCCTCACGGGCGCGGACAAGATCTGCACCGAGATCGCCGAGTTCTCGATGCCGGGCTCGGGCGCGAAGATCTGGCGCGCATTCCTGAGTGTCCCCAACGGGCCCGGCGGAGGCCCCGTCCACGCCATCGACCGCATCGGCGACGGCCCCTGGGTCGACCGGCTGGGGCGCATGGTCGCGGCCGATCGACAGGCGCTGCTGAACACCAGGCCGGAAGGCGCCCACCCGATGATCATCAACGACCTGCCCAATGAGTACGGGGTGCCCAACCACGCGCCCGATCCCCAGGCCGGAGAGGTCGACAACCATCACATGCTGACCGGGTCCAATGAGGACGGCGAGCTCTACGGGCCGACCGCGACATGCGAGAGCTGGACCAGCACCGCACAGAGCTCCGGCCGCCCGCGCATCGGCTTCTCGTGGCCCGCCGGCAACCGGCAGCACTGGATCTCGGGACAGGACGAGGGCGGCTGCGGCGCGGGCGTCGACCTGGACGGCGGCGGCGGCTCCGATCCGAGCAACCCGATCGTGGGCTCCGGCGGGGGCTACGGCGGCATCTATTGCTTCGCGCTGAACCCGTGACCGGCGCCGCGCGGTCTGCCGCGTCGGGTCGCGACCGTCGCCGCTTCGCCTCCACCCCATCCTGCACGGTCGCGTGCGTCGTGCTGGCGGTCGCCTGCTCGAGCGATGGAGGGGGGGACTCGCAGGATGCCGGGAGGGACGCGGCGGATGCAGCGTCGGACGGGGACGCATCCACGCCGGAACGCGGCGCCACGGATGCCGCCATGCCCCAGGACGCGGCAGCAACGCAGCAGGGCGACGCAGACACACAGGTGGGCGCGTTCACCATCGAGCTCGTGGCGGCGGTCGAGGGCTCGGCGGGGGGCGCGGAGACCCCGGCTTTCGTCTCGGTGGTGGGACGCGTGCACGACGGAGAGACGCCGCAGCAGGTGCTCTGGGTCCCGCTCATGGAGGGCAGCGGCTGCACGGTGCTGGAGCCGACCGTACCGTTCTGCGATCCCACCTGTGGCAGCGGCCAGGCCTGCGCGGGCGAGGACGACTGCCGGGACTACCCGACGGCGGTGAACGTCGGCACGGTGACCCTGACCGGGCTCGCCGCCGAAGACGGAGCGCAAGAGCTCACCATGGAGCCCCTGCCACCCTCCAACACCTACCAGCCGCGCACCGACGTCACCCTGCGCTACCCCCCGTTCATACCGGGCGACCCGGTCCGACTCCAGGCCGAGGGTGGCAGCGGCGCGGCCTTCGACATCGACACCGTGGGGATCGCTCCGTTGATTCTGACGACGACCGGGCCGGTGCGCTTCGCGGAAGACGAGGCTGTGCACGTGGAGTGGGAGGCGGGGGAGGAGCCGACCGCACGCATCCGCGTGGTGGTGGACATCAGTCACCACGGCGGCCAGCGGGGCGAGATCGACTGCCACGTGGCCGACACCGGCTCCATGGAGATCCCGGCGGAGCTGGTCACGCAGCTGCTCGAGCTGGGCTGGTCGGGCTTTCCCACCCTGCGGATCTCACGTGAGACGGTGGGATCCACGGTGATCGCGGCGGGCCGGGTGGACCTGGTGGTGTCGTCCGCCGAGGTGTTGCCGATCGACATTCCCGGGCTCACCTCCTGCAATGACGTGGGCGCCGCCGAAGGATGCCCCGACGGTCAGACCTGCCAGGCCGATCTCCAGTGCCAGTGAGCCGCCTCCGCCGACTCCACGGCCCTGCCCTTCCTGCTCGCGCTATGCTGATGGCGCGATGGACTCCGCGGCGACGGCCTGGCTGCTCGCGCTCACGCTGGTCGCCTGCAGCAGCGACGGCGACGGGAACGCGCCCACCTGCTTGATCAGCGAGCGCACCGGCGAAATCGCCATCCTGAACCAGGAGCGCGTCGACCTGCTCTTCGTGGTCGAGGACTCGCCGTCGATGGCGGAGGAGCAGGCGCGCCTGGCGAGGGAGCTGCCGGCGATCCTGGAGGCCCTGCTGCGCGGGGAGAGGCGCGACGGAACACGAACACAGCCCCTGCGCGACGTGCACATCGGTGTCGTCTCCGCCAACCTCGGAGCGCCGAGCGTGGTCGACGTCTGGGAAGGCTGCGACGGCTCCGGTGACGACGCGGTGATCGGTCGCCCCGCAACCTGCGGCGCGGAGCCGAGCTTCCTGCGCTACCGGGGCGAGGGCGCCGAGCACCCGCTGCTCGCGACGCCTGAGAGCGACGCCGGCGTGCAGGCGCTCTCCGCAGATCTGGAGTGCGCGCTCGGGATCAGCGCCGGCGGCTGTCCACTCGCACAGCCTCTCGAGGCCGCGCTCAAGGCCCTGTGGCCGGAGATCGATCGCGACGGCTTGGATGGACGCGTGCACGTGCCCAACCGCGTGCGCTTCGCACACGGCACCGGGCAGGGGGACCGCGAAAACGGAGGCTTCCTGCGCAACGATCCGAGCGACGGCATCTCGCTGGTGGGCGTCTACATGGTGAGCGACGGCGACGACTGCTCCCTGATCGACACCGAAGCGCGCGCCTTCGCCGACGGGCTGGATGCCGAGCGCTTCTGCGCGCAGCACCCGGATCTGCTGCAGCCGGTCTCGCGCTACGCCGACGCGCTGCGCGCGCTCCGACCCGGCAACGAAAACCTCGTCCTGCTCGGCGCGCTCACGGGCGTACCGCCCGAGCTGGTCGACGACGATGCGCGCCCCGACATGCCCGACGAGGCCGCGCGCGAGGCGTACTACCACGCGATCCTTCAAGACCCGCGCATGCAGATCCGCAGCGCGACGCTGGAGGGAGTGACGCACCTCGAGCCCGCCTGCAGCGCCGGAGGCGTGGAGGCCCGGCCGGGGCGGCGCCTGGTGGAGGCCGCGCGCCTCTTCGGAGAAAGCGGCGTCGTGCAATCGATCTGCCAGGACGACTACACGGCCCTCGTCGACCCGCTGGTCGAGGTCACCTCGAAGGTGCTCGGGGCCGCCTGCCTGCCACTGGAGGAAACCCGCGGCAGCGACGGCCGGGTGCCATGCACGCTGCTCTGGCAGCTGCCCGCCGCGGCACTGCGCGACGGAGACCCGACCGCCTGCGCCGAACGCAACTTCCTCAGCCCGTCGCCGCTGCGGCCGGTGGAAGGCCGCCAGACCTGCGAGGTGAAGCAGCTGCGCCTCACGGGCGAAGGTGAAGCGCGCGAGCTCGAGGCGGGCGAGGGCTGGTTCTACGACGACACGGTAGAGCCCAGCGCGCCTCACGCGTGCCAGCGCTTCCTCTGGTTCACGCCCGCGGCCCGCCCCCCACCGGGAGCCTCAGTGCTGCTGTCCTGCCTGGACGTGCAACCCGAGGGCACCGATCCCGACGACTGCCGTGTTCCGTGAGCGCCGCCCTGAGGACTTGAAGATGGAGTGAAGCCAGATCGGCGGGCGCGTCCGTTCGGACCGTCACCATCGCTGAACTCTACGGGTCCGTCCCGCGAAGCGATGCCGTCTCAAACCGGGGATTTGCTTGCACCGGATCCTGGTGCGAGCATGCGGCCGCGGCGCGGCGGGCTCGCCGCTGGGAGGTGGATGTGAAGGCAGTGAACCTTGGGGGCGCGCTTGCGTCCTGGTTGTTGGCGATTGCGCTCCTCGGAGCACCGGCGATGGCGTCGGCGCAGGATGATCTCGACTCGCTGATGCAGTCGGATCGGGAGCTGGATCCAGAGGAGCGGCACGAGTCGACCGACGACGAGGACGAGGAGGAGCTGGACGAGGACGAGGACCTCGACCAGATGGGCGACGACGAGGCCCCACCCGAGGGCTGGCAGGGTGAGACCATCAAGAAGAAGAAGGAGCCCGAGGAGGACGATGCCGAAGACGCGGCGGAGACTGCGCTGAGCGTCGCGGTGCTGGTCGGCTACGGCGTGAGCCTCGAGGACGTCAATCCCTGGGGCTTCGGCTTCGGCCTGCGCGGCGGCTACAACATCGACGCCTTCTTCGTCGGGGGCCGCTTCGTCTTCTACATCGGCGAGACCGTCACCGAGACGCGCGCCAGCTTCTCGGGCGGCAGCAGCGAGGAGGACGTCTCCCACAACCTGTGGGAGCTCGGCGCGGAGGTCGGCTACGACATCGCCGTCGATGCCGTCACGATCCGACCAGGCCTGGGCCTGGGCCTGGCCAGCGGAAGCTCGGGCGGCAGCTCCGAGGTCAACGTCTACGTCGCGCCCGGCCTGTCACTGCTCTACGGCGTCTCCGACAGCATGTACATCGGCCTCGACGCCCGCTTCCAGGCCATCCTCTCGGAGTTCGGAGCCAACGGCATCCCCATCCTCGCCACCGTGGGGATGAAGTTCTAGCGAAGCTGAGATCCCCCACCGATCAGCGGGGGGTCAGATCACTCGAATCGTCGAGGTTCGTTCAGGAGCGAGCGCCCCCGCAGGGCCCACCGCAGGCGTAGCCGGCTTCTCGTTGCTACGCGCCTGCGATGCCGGCTAGTCGACTGGATGGGACCGAGGAGGTAAGCCGCTCCTGGGCGGACCTCGACGATTCCCTATTGGATATTGGTAGTCCTCGTCGCGTTGGACGGGTTCTGCATCAGGAAGGGCTTCCAGCGCTCGTCGCCGGCCAGGTAGACCTTCTGGAAGGCCAGGGCGTACATGCCGGAGGTGCCGCGGCCGGCGGCATCGGGTGCAAACCAGTTGAAGTGGGTGGCGCCCTGGATCTGCAGCATCATCTTCGGTGTGCCGTCGGGCAGGCTGTTGTAGGCGCCCTGGGACATGCTGCACGGCGCCACGCCGTCGGAGGAGCCGCACAGCAGCAGGGTCGGCACCGTCACGCCCGTCGTGACCGGCCCCCACGCCGCCAGCGGAACCGACGTCAGCAGTGTGGAGTCGTCACCCGAAGCGATCGTCGTGCCGCCGCCGCCCATCGAGTAGCCGGAGGTCCCGTAGCGCCCTGCCAGCTTCTCGAACAGCGGGCTGCCGCTGTTGGTGTTCTCCATCTTCAGCTCGTCCACCGCAGCGAGCAGCTTGATCGCGCGGATGTTGGGAATGTCGGAGCCGATCGTGTCGACCGCGACCATCACGAAGCCGTGCGATGCGTAGAAGGGCCCCCAGGGCTCCATCTCGGGCCCGCTGTTCAGGAAGCCGGGGCAGATCGCGATCGCGGCGAAGGGCGGCTCGGCATCGGTCGGGTAGAAGACCGTGCCGGTCGAGATGCGGTAGCGGTCGACGTTGTACGGCCCGTTGGCGACCGTGAGATCGGTCGGGTCCGGTCCGTGGCACAGGCAGTTGCCGTCGGGGCAGCAGTCGCCGCCGAGGTCCGGCATCACGATGCCGTCGTCGACGACCTGAGGCTCGTCGTCCATGCCGCCCGCGCCACCCACGGGGCCAGGGTCCGCACCCGGTCCGTCGTCACCTCCGGTGATGTCCATGCCGTCCATCCCGGTGCCGGGCAGGGCGCCATCGTCGGTGCCGGGCGTCGCGCCGGGCGCCGGGGTGCTTCCCGGAGGCATGACGGTGCTCCCGGGCGTCATCGGAGTCATGCCCGGGGTGGCCGGCGCCATGCCATCGGCGCCGGGCCGCATCGGGAGCTGAATGCCCGGATCGGAGCCCACGTCCGTGCCGCCGGACTCGGCGCACCCAACCACCGCCAGCAGCGTCGAAAACGCTGCAATATCGACCGCCCGTCCCAGTTTCCGCATAGCCCACTGCCTCGTCTGGGCGCGAGCCGTGACCGCCACCCTGGCAGCCAACACCGCACCCTCATTCCAAGCTTGCACAGTAGGAATTTCCCTACCTGGCAGCCTGGGACGACCCGCTTGACCCCGAAGGACAGCTGCAGAGGATCAACCGCCATCAGTCTCTTTACGAGCCATGGTGGCGTTTTCGGTACATCGTGGGCGCCTCGCCGAACCAGCGTCTGAAGGCCCGGACGAACACCGAAGATTCGGAAAAACCCAGCAAAAAGGCGATGTCGTCGATGGTCTCGTCGCTCCGCACCAGGTAGTGGTGCGCCGCCTGGCGACGCACGTCGTCTCGCAGCGCGCTGAAGCTGGTCTGCTGTCGCGCCAGCCGGCGGCTCAGGCTGCGGCGCGACAGCCCCAGTCGCGCCGCCACCGCTTCCGCCGTCACCGGCCCGGCGTCGAGCAGCGACAGCAGCAACTTGCGCACATCGTCCACGATGCCGTCGGCGGGCGACAACTCCGCAAGCACTCGCTCGGCGTGCTCGCGCAATGTCCTGTGCAGGGTCGGGTCCGCATTCGGATTGCGCATCTCGAGCGTCGAGGCGGCCTGCACGAAGCCGTTCCACGGCGCTCCGAAACGCAAGCGCGCCCCGCCGAAGACCTCCCGGTGCCGCGTGGCATCCGCCGGCGCGTCATAGGTCAGCCAGACCTCGAGGTCCGGGGGTGCCGGCCCGAACCAGCGGGTGGCGCTAAGGAAGAAGCTCGCCGACTGGAAGTCGATACCCGCCCGCGTCAGCGGCACGGTGCTGTCCATCACCAGGTGCACGCGGTCGCCCGCCTGCTCGATGCGGAAGTCCGCCGCCTGGTTCATCAGGTGGACGTAGCGGAAGGAGACCTGGATCGCATCGCGCCATGTCGGCGCCGAGTGCGAGACGTACTCGACCACGTGAAAGGCGCCTGGCCCCGTCTGCTGCGCGGCCATCAACCCCAGGTCGGGCTCGCCGGTCAGCTCCACCATCTGCTCCAGGAACTGCTGTCCCGCCGCCACCGGCACGCGCATGTCGTCGGGCGCCTCGGCCGTCCAGTCGAGCAGGCCCTGCGGCACCCGCGGATGGCGCTTCAACAGATCCCAGAACGGCCGTGCGAGCTGGATCGCGTAGGTCGGCTCGGCGGCGTTGCTCACGTGGCGATCTTCACCGCGCTTCCGGGCGCCCGCAAGCTCCGCGTGGGACGGGCACGCCGGTTGCGGGCCCGGGTGGGGCGGTCCATTGTACGCGGCGTGAGTTGCGTGGCACCCGGGGTGGGTAGTCCTGCGTCTGGACGCGTCGTGCGCCTGTGCCTGCTCGCCCTGCTGCTCGGCGTCAGCGCGAGCACACTCGCGCTCGATGTGCCCGCGATCGAGCGCGGCTGGCGCCCCGTGCTCACCCTTGCGGCCGGCGGCCACGACCGGGTACGCGCCGTCAACCAGCTGCGCCGCTGGATGGACGTGAGCGGCAAAGCCATCCACGAGGTGCGCATGGACGCGCGTACCGAGGCCTTCGTCGAGCAGATGTGGACGTCCATCGAGGACTTCGATCTGAGCGACCTGTATGCCCAGCTGCCGGAAGCCGGCTCCGATCGCTGGCGACGCCTACCGATCCTGGGCGAGCCCCGCGGCGACCACTACTTCGTGGGACGCCCGCGGGCCGGCGCGAGCTTCGAGGTGCGCGCCGGTGGCAAGCGCAAGGCCCTGGCAGCAGGCTCCTTCCTCTTTCGGATGAAGCCGGTGCCGAACCGCACGGACCCCGACGACGACGATCCCAACTACTTGATCCATCTGCGCACCGGACTGGTCGTGGGCGAGGTGCCGTTCGAGCAGGCTGCGCGCGCCCAGACCGAGCTGCTCTCGCTGCTCGGCGGCGAGCGCCCACCCGGGCCGTCGCAGCGGGCCCTTGCGCTGGCCCGCAAGCACCACCCCCGCCTAGGCAGCGAGGACGCGCCGCTCATGGCGACCCTCTTCGAGGCCTTTCCCTTCGGGTCGTCCATCGCCGCCGACTTCATCGAGGTGGAGGACATCGTCGACGCACCCGCCGCGGACGGCGCCCGGCGCCTGCGCATCCACGGCCGGCTCGCCCCGGAGCGCTTCGACGCGCGCTACCCGGAGCTGGCCTCCCACGTGCGCAACGTCAGCCGGCTGCTGAAGCTGAAGCTGCGCTGGGTGGACGAGCGCGGGCGGACGCTGGCGCGGCTCGCGCTCGACACCGAGAAGCTCCACCTACGCATCGAGCTGCACGTGAAGGACGGCCTGCTGGTCCCCACCCGCGGCGAACGCGTCTTCGTCGAGGCCGCGCTCGATCCCCTCGAGGGGCGCGAGCGGCGCACGCGCCTGCTGGCCAGCAGCACGATCCGCGCGATGGGCGTGACGACGGTAGCACGGGACGTGGTGATCGACCTGCGCTACCGCGGCCGCACCGAGCGGGGCCGGCTCGAGGCGCGCATGACGCGCGTCCCGAAGGTCACCGTCGGTGGCGCGGTGCTCGGCTTCATCCCCACCGCCCTCGTCGACGCCGTGATCCCGGGTGACCTGAAGCAGCTGATCGACGAGTTCCTCACCACCGCGACGACGGGCAACGGGGGCCGCGGCATCCGCGTCGCGCTCGAGGTGGGGCGCAAGGGCAGCACCGGTCCCGCGACGGTCGAGGGCCAGCTCGAGCTGGAAGCGCTCGACAACGCCCTGGTGGCGATGGGCGTACGCCTCGCCCTCGACCGCATCATCTTCGACGACGACGCCACGGCCGAGGCCGAGCACCTGGCAGCGCGCATCCACGAGGCGCTCGTGCGGGACCTGGAGCGGTACGCGATTCGCGCACGGCTTGGCTCGGCGCAATAGGAAGAAGCGGGTGCCGGACGAGGAAAAGCGCCCACGCCTGCTGGGCATGGCGATCGCGGTGGCCTGCTGCGGCGCCTTCATCGTCGGCGTCTGGGAGCCCCTGGCCGACGGCCTGGACCGTCACTTCCCGTCGCGGGATGTGGTCGGCAAGCACTCGAGCCCCGGCAACTGGAAGATCGAGCTCGAGGGCGCGAGCGACGATGACCCCGCCGTGCGTGAGGCCCTGCTCGGCGTGCCCACCGCGTTCGCGGACAGCATCGCGCGTTTCGGCGGGCGCATCGTCTTCACCCACAGCGACCGGCTGGCCGGCATCCGCAACCTCGACCAGCACGACCTGGCGCGCGCCGCCGGCGTCTACCACCCGGCCAGCCGCACCGCCTACATCTCGACCGACGGCGAGGCCGCCGGTCACACCGGCCTGCACGAGGTCGGCCACATGCTCGACCACGCCCTGGGCGACCTCTCGACCCGCGCCCCCTTTCTCGCCCTCTACGAGCACGTCACCGCCTACGGCCTGCTCAGCCCCTACGCCCGCAAGAACCCGCGCGAATGCTTCGCCGACATCTTCGAGCGCTACTACTTCTCCGACCGCCGCCGCGCCAGGCTGGCCGCCCAGCTCCCCGAGGCGATCGACTACATAGAAGCGCTGGAGCTCTCGACGCGCGAATAGGTCCCGAGCCGGGAGCGGACGAGGTGATCGTAGGCGAGGGCGAGCGCGGTCGTCAGGAAGAGGATCACGAGAACGCTCAGCAGCAACCACACGACGAGCGCCACGCCCGGCGTCGGAGCGGGTGTAACGAAGTTGACCGCAAGCGAGGCGAGGTAGTGAGCACCGCTGCGTTCTCTGGATGCGAGCTGCAGCGCGCACCGCCCAGCGCCGCTCGTGCGGCTGCGATGTCGTCACCAGACATCGATCCCCAGCCGCAACGACTAGCACAACGGCGGGAATCGCGCACCCGGCGTGACAACGCCGCACAGCGACGCGCAGTAGATCACCACCCGACCTCGCTAGCACCGTGATCGCGATCACCTCAGCGCGCGGAGTCGAGCGTTCGGGTCTTGCACAGCAGTGTCTTTCGCAGGCTGTCGTCGTGGCATCGCGCGATACGCCGACCTATCCTTAAGGGATTCGAGTGCGTGTACGGTGGTATCGGATCGCGCTGTGCGCCTCACTGCTCGCGATCGCATGTCAGGACGGAGCCGCGGACGGGACTTCGTCCGCGCCCGGTGAGGCTCTCGTACCCGACGACGCGGATGCGCCGCGTCCGTCCGCGCGCTCGCTGTCGCCGAGAATCGAGCGCCCATCGCAGCCACGCCTGTCGGCGCTCTCGCCCCCCCCGCGCTCTGCATCTTCGTCGAACGAGGAGCCTCCACCGCAGCAATCCCCGCAGCCGGTGGACGCGGGGGTGGACATGCTGGACGCGGGCACGACTGCGATCGACTCCGGCATGCCGCCGCCAGAAACTCCCCCGAGCGGCACGTTCGTCGATGTCACCGAGAGCGCCGGGCTCGGCTACGCCCAGGCACCCGCCCACGATCCCGATGCGGACGCCGGGGTCGACTGGTACGACACCCACGGGCTCGATGGCATCGGCCACTTCGGCAGCGGGGGGGCGGCCGCCGGGGACTACGACGGCGACGGCTATCCCGACATCTACGTGACGCGCTTCGGGGCGCCTCCGATCCTCTTCCGCAACCTCGGCGACGGCACCTTCGCGGACGTCACCTCACAGGTCGGCCTGTCGGGCGACGGCTTCGACACCATGGGCCCGCTGTGGGCGGACATCGACAACGACGGCGACCTGGACCTCTACGTCACGACCTACCGCGCAGAGCGCTACCTGCTGTTCATCAAC
>JAPPOT010000170.1:0-3821 GCA_028817855.1 Myxococcales bacterium | reverse complement strand
TAGGCGGTCGACGGAGCGCTCGCCGGGCACTGGCCGCCCGGCGCGCCTCGCGGCCGCGGGCGAGCGCGGCGTGGCACTGGCCGCCGGCCAGATTCACCAGGGCTTCTCCGCGGCTGCCGGAGACTACGACCGCGACGGCTACCTCGACCTGCATACCTGCGAGTGGCAGTACGATCTCCCGGCGCCCCCCAGTCCCTCCCACTCCCGGCTCTTCCGCAACCTGGGCGCGCTCGCGCCCGGCACCTTCGAAGACACGACGGCCGCCGCCGGCGTTGCGCTGTGGAACGTCTTCCCCGTCGGCGACCACGCCTTCAGCTCCGCCCTCAGCGACCTCAACGCGGACGGCTGGCCGGACCTGGTGGTCGCGAGCGACTTCCTCACGAGCCGGGTCTTCGGCAACCTCGGCGATGGAACCTTCGTGGACCGGACGGAGCACGCCTCCTTCGGCACGGACGAGAACGGAATGGGCCTGGCGATCGGCGACTATGACGGCGACGGCCTGCTCGACGTCTTCGTCACCGCGATCGCCTGGCCGGGCACCCCCGCGGGCATCGGCGGCAACCGCCTCTACCGCAATCAGGGCAATGGAACCTTCGCCGACGAGACCGACAGCGCGGGTGTACGCAACGGCCGCTGGGGTTGGGGGGCGACCTTCCTCGACTTCGACAACGACGGGGACCTGGATCTCTCGATGACCAACGGCATCGGCTTCCCGGAGCGCATCTACATCCAGTTCAAGGATGTGCCCATGCGCCTGTGGGAGAACGACGGCAGCGGCACCATGACCGAAGTAGCCGCAGAGCGCGGTCTGGATGACATCGGCGACGGCAAGGGCCTGTTGGTGCTCGACTACGACCTCGACGGCGACCTCGACGTGTACGTTGTCAACCACGTGGACGGGGGCCGGCTGTACCGAAACGAGATCGATCAGGGCCACGGCTACCTGCGGCTGAAGCTGATCGGGCGGACGAGCAACCGCCAGGGGATCGGCGCACGCGTGGAGGTCGTCCGAGAGGTCGGCGACGCCCCGCTGGTTCAGGAGCTACGCGCCGGCAGCAACTACCTCTCCCAGAACGAGCCTGTCGTGCACTTCGGCCTTGGCCCCGGCACAGAGCCCCTCGCCGAAGTCAGAGTGATCTGGCCCACCCCCGGCGAGCGCATCGTGCAGATCGTACGCGACGTGGGGCGCAACCAGGTGCTGACGATCGAGGAACCGGCGGCGGACTAGTGTCCTGAGCCCGTGGTTCGTGACGGTTCGAGGCGCGGGGCCGCGGATCCGCCCGCCGGCCTTGCTCCCAACGACCACGCCGATCGCCGTGCCCGGCCAGAGTTGACCTGCATTGGTCATGTTCACGCGCATCGCGCCTGATTGGCTGCGCCGTGGAGGTTCCACGGTGGGGGCATGCCACGCCCACGGCAACTTGCCCGTCGTCGACCAACAACGCCTCCACGCGACCGCGGAAGACGTTAGAAGAGGTCACGAGGGCAAGCATGGAACCGCCACTGACACCCGAAGACGACGGACGCGTACACCCGAGCAGCGAGCAGGAGCTGGTCGCGCTCGTGCGCTGGGCCTACGAGCACGGCGCGCAGCTGCGCGTACGTGGATCGGGGCACTCGTTTCCGCCTCAGATCCGGCAGACGGATGCGCCCGGCGCGCAGGACGTGCTCGACATCGCGATGGACCGCTACACGGCGCTCGAGTGGATCGACCGCGACGCCGGCATCATCGAGGCGGAGGCGGGCTGTCACCTCGCGCGCGATCCCCACGATCCGCTCTCGAGCGACGAGGCGGGTCTGCTCAAGGCCCTGGACGACGCGGGCTGGGCCCTGTCGGACCTGGGCGGGATCACACACCAGACGGTGTCCGGCTTTCTATCGACGGGCTCGGCCGGCGGCTCGGTCCGCCACGGTATCGAGCAGAACGTGATCGCCCTGCGCATCGTCGACGGCCGCGGCGAAGCGCGCTGGGTCGAGCGCGAGAGCACGCCGGACGACTTCGCTGCGGCCGCGGTCGCGATGGGCCTGTACGGGATCATCTCGAAGGTCCGCTTCCAGGCCGTGCCGCGCTACAACATCATGGGCCAGGAGGCGATCACCACCGAGGAGGGGTGCAGGATCGACCTATTCGGCGACGGCGACAGCTTCCGCCCGAGCCTGCAGCGCTTTCTCGAGGAGACCGAGTACACGCGCCTGATGTGGTGGCCCCAGAAGGGACTGCAGCGGGTCGTCGTCTGGGAGGCGCAGCGCATCGAGCCCACGGACGACTTCGAGCCGGTTCCGTACAAGGAGCTGGGCGACACCCCGGTGATCAACCAGGCGCTGGCGGCGGTGCTGCTCACGATCCTCGGCAACCTGGACGAGGACAAGCGCGACGCCAGTGGCACCGCCGGGCTGCGCGCGGCCAAGGCCAAGCTGGAACCGGTCTTCGAGACCTTCGACGAGGAGTGGGGCGAGGCCCTCCAGGAGCGCTTCGGGTGGAGCGGCTTCTGGGCCGACAAGGTCTCGGACCTGGTGGCGGGCTTCCTCGAGTGCGGCGTCGACGGGCTGCTGAGCTTCCCCTTCATCAACGCGATCGGCGACTACGTGGAAGAGCACCTGCTCGATGACCTGATCCCGACCATCTTCGATCCCTTCGTGCCGCTGGACGAGGACGCCCGCGACGGCCAGCCCCAGACCTTCCGGAACGTCTGGTGGCGCGGCCTGCCGATGGACAACGGCATCGACGACAGGATGATGCCCACCTGGTTCACCGAGATCTTCATCCCGATCGAGCGCACCGCCGAGGTCATGCGCCTCTTCCGGGAGCACTTCGAGCGGGGCGGCATCGCGGCGACCGGCACCTTCGCCTTCGAGATCTACGCGTCGAAGCGCACCGACGCCTGGATGCATGCCTCCCACGGGCAGGACTGCCTGCGCATGGACGCCTTCTGGTACGGCTACAATGCGGGCGACCCCTGCGACTTCTTCCAGCAGTACTGGGACCTGCTGCGCGACGCCGGCATCCCCTTCCGCCTGCACCCGGGCAAGTACTGGCCGCACGACCCCGACGGCAGCTGGGCCACCTGGCTGTCGCAGCACCAGCCGAAATGGAACGACTTCATCGCCAAGCGCGCGCAGTGGGATCCACGCGGCATCTTCCTCAACGCCTACTGGCGCGAGCGACTGGCTCTGCGACTGCCGGCATCGACCTGAGAGACCGGAAGTGGTGTTCGGGGCGCGGACCAGGCATCTTTTCAGCCTGACATGGACGTCGACGAGTACACGCGCTGCGATGCCACGGCCCTGGCCGCCCACGTGGCGAGCGGTAAGGTCAGCCCCCTGGAGCTCACCGAGGCCGCCATCGCCGCGATCGAGCGCGTGAACCCCGCGCTCAACGCGGTGGTGCACCGCATGTACGACGAGGCGCGCGACGCGGCGCGCGGTCCCCTGCCCGAGGGGCCGCTGCGCGGTGTGCCGATGGTGGTCAAGGACTTCGACGGCTTCGTGGCAGGCGCGCCCTTCACCGCCAGCTGCCGCTTCCTCGAGGGCTTCGTGCCGAAGACGGACTCGGAGGCGATCGCTCGCCTGCGACGCGCCGGGCTCCTGCTGCTGGCCAAGACCAACTGCCCCGAGCTCGCCGTGCTCGGCACCACCGAGCCCGAGCTGCGCGGTCCAACCCGCAACCCCTACGATCCCGCGCGCTCCAGCGGCGGCTCGTCCGGGGGCTCGGCGGCGCTGGTAGCGGCACGCGCGGTGCCCGTGGGGCACGGTGGCGATGGCGGCGGCTCGCTGCGCATCCCCGGCAACCACTGCGGGCTGGTGGGGCTCAAGGCCACGCG
>JAPPOT010000251.1:14474-16364 GCA_028817855.1 Myxococcales bacterium | reverse complement strand
GATCTGATCGGGCTGGTCGACCGCACCATCGCTCGCGCGCCGGGCGGCCACGGTGACAAGCAGATCCCACTCGACTACCTGGCCCAGCAAGACCCCGAGCTGGTGATCATCGAGTCCAACCAGCCGTCCCGCCGCCTCGACAACGGCACGATCGGCATCCAGCCCCGCCAGGCCACCGGCCGCCGCCTGCTCGCCTCCCCTTGGCTCCGCAACAACTACCAGCTCACCCACAGCGTCCAAGCCAGCTACATCTGGCTCCACGTGTACGAACGTCGAGGAAACTGAGAGCCGTCGTGGTACCCAGGCGACGAAAGCCGCTCCTGGGCGAACCTCGGCGATTCCCTCACGCTATGTCCACAACCCAAGCTTCTCGGCAGCGTTCAAGTCAGTGATCGCCGACAGTGAGCGCTCTAGGAAGACCTGGCCGAGGCCGCGCGCGCGCGGCTCGCTCATGTCGAGGGCGCCGCATACGGTGATCGGATAGACCAGGCCGTAGAGCGCGGCCTCGCGGTAGTACTCCCACAGGTCGTCGAAGCTGTAGCCCTCGACGCCGTTGTCCACGAGGGTGCGGTGGTAGAGCTCCAGGGTGGGGCGCTCGATCGCGCGCCGCGTCTCGGGCGTGATGCTCTGCGTCAGGTGGTAGGCCACGTCGAAGGGCCCGTGTCCGCGATGGCAGATCTGCCAGTCGATCACGGCCAGGTCATCGCCGCCGGGCAGCCCCTCGAAAAAGAGGTTGTCGGCGCGGAAGTCGCCGTGCACTAGCGTCAGGGGCATGTCCATCACCCGCTGCAGCGAGACGTTGCCGTACTCGCACACCGAGCGCGCCAGGTCCGACAGCTCCGGCGTCATCAGCTCGGGATAGGCCTCGAGCATCACCGGGCATGCCATCGTGGTCGACTGCTTGAGCACCTGCAGCACGACCGGATCGTCGGCGTTGATCAGGTAGTCCATGTCGCCGGTCTTGCCCCAGAAGCGCGCGTGGTGCTTCGCCAGCTGGGCGATCGCGTGCTCGGCATCCTCGGGCCCGTTGCCCGCGATCTGATCGCCTGGTCGTGCCGCACCCAGGTCCTCGAGCAGCAGCACGAAGTCCAGGTTCTCGTTGCACTGCTGGAAGTAGCAGCGCGCCGTGCGCAGGGGCGAGTCGGCCGCCGCCCTCGAGTAGAAGTCGCACTCGCGCTTGTAGAAGCGGTAGGCGTCGGCGATCTGCCGGTTCATCGGTGCGTCGATCGGGTACTTGAAGATGATGCTCGCGGGCGCGTCGTCAGCGGCGTCGTCGTACTCGACGCTCAGGCGCGCGAGTCGGCCCATCAGGCCCACGCCGACCGCGATGCGCTCGGCCGTCACCGACTTCACCTCCCCCTGTGGCAAGGCACCACCCTCGCGCAGCGCGGCGGTCAGCCAATCGGCGGTGACGTCCTCGACTTCCTTGGGCAGCTCCATGATTCCCCTCCTTGGACAAGCCCGCCGACCCACAGGCAACCGTGACCTGTAGCACGAAGTGCGGCCGCCGCGCACCCTTCCCACAGCGCCCATCCAGGCAACGTTTGCTACCCTACTTGGAAGCCCATGAGTCATCTGGGCAGCACCTTCGGCAGCACCGAGCTCGCCCCGACCGTCAGCGAGCGCTTTCGCATCGAGCGGCAGCTCGGCGAAGGTAGCAACGGCGTCGTCTACCTGGCCTACGACCAAGAGCGTCACCAGTGGGTGGCGCTCAAGGCGCTGAGCAAGAGTACCGGCCAGGCGATCTACCGCTTCAAGAAGGAGTTCCGCGCGCTGGCGGACCTGCGCCACCCCAACCTGGTGGAGCTCCACGAGCTCGTCGCCACCGGCGACCGCTTCTTCTTCACGATGGAGCACCTGGAGGGCGAGGACCTGCTCGATCACCTGCAC